>NZ_CP071589.1:2294131-2621864 GCF_017357005.1 Staphylococcus simiae
GAAAAATGAAATATAAAGAGCAAAAAGCAATTCTTCAAGACCGCAATAGTTATTCTAAAACAGATCATGATGCTACCTTTATGAGAATGAAAGAAGATCATATGAAAAATGGACAACTTAAACCAGGATACAATTTACAAATAGCGACAAATTCACAATTTGTTTTATCATATAATGTCTACCAAAATCCAACAGATACTAGAACTTTAATACCATTTTTAACTTTGATTAACGAAACCTACGGTTATTTACCTGAGTATATCGTCGCTGATGCTGGTTATGGTAGTGAACAAAATTATATGTCTATCATAGATGATTTTAATAGAACACCTTTAATTACGTATGGAATGTTTATTAAAGATAAAACTAAAAAATTTAAAAGTGACATTTTTAATACTCAGAATTGGGATTATGATGAAATTAACGATGAATTTATTTGTCCAAATCAAAAACGATTAGGTTTTAAACGATATGCTTACCGTAACGATAAATATGGATTTAAAAGAGACTTTAAATTATATGAATGTGATGATTGTTCGGACTGTCCACTCAAACATCAATGTATGAAATCCAAGTCAAAAACAAATAAAAAAATAATGAAAAATTATAATTGGGAGTATTTTAAATCTCAAATTAATCAAAAGCTTTCTGAGCCAGAGACGAAAAAAATCTATAGTCAAAGAAAAATTGACGTAGAACCTGTTTTTGGATTCATGAAGGCTATTTTGGGGTTCACTAGAATGTCGGTTCGAGGGCTCGATAAGGTTAAACGTGAACTTGGATTTGTGCTAATGGCAGTTAACATAAGGAAAATAGCAGCTCAACGAGCTGTATATTTCAAAATTAAAAACGAAAAAGACAATTTCTATCAATTTTCAATAGAAATTGTCTTTTTTTTACTTAAACCTAGAACTTAATGTCCCAGACCCTCTAAAATTCTAATAGTTTTTTCTTTAATGCATATTCAACGAGTTCTGGTTTACTTTTCAATCCTAACTTTGTCATAATATGCGTTTTATGCGCTTCGACCGTTTTAACTGATACAAATAATTTTTCTGCGATTTCTTTATTACCATAGCCTTTAGCTATAAGAGGTAATATTTCTAATTCTCTTTTAGATAATATTTTGAAAGGATCTGACGAATTTTCAATATCTTGGTTTGAATTAGTCACAAATTCATTGACTAACGATGTGGTTAACTTCATATCTACATAAGTTTCGCCCTTATAGACAGTTCTAATAGCTAGTAACAACTGTTCATCCGGCGCATTTTTTAAAATGTACCCTTTGGCACCATTACGTAATACATGGAATAAATATTCTTCATCATCAAACATCGTTAAAATAAGAATCTTTGTTTCGGGAAAACTTTCGGCAATTTTACTTGTAGCGATTAATCCTGATTCTCCTGGCGGCATACTTAAATCCATGAGTAATACATCAGGCTTGTATTCCATAACTTTTTGGTAGGCTTCTACCCCATCTGCAGCCGTCGCTACAACTTCCATATCATTTTGATAATTCAAAATCATAGAGAAACCAGTACGTACCACAGCATGATCATCGGCAATCACAATTTTCACTTTTATTCCCCCAATGTATGCTTTAAATTGGTATGTTTAGTGTAACGTTGGTTCCTTTACCAATTTCAGTCTCGATGTTTACTCTGCCATTAACTAATTCTGCCCGTTCATTCATACCATATAATCCTAATCCAGAACCTTTTGGTTTAGAGCTAGGATCAAAACCATTCCCATAGTCTACAATTTCAGCAATTAAATGACGTCCAGTTTGTTGAATGACAACATGTATATCATTTACATCTGCATATTTCAAAGCGTTAAGTATGGCTTCTTGGACAATACGATAAACGACTGTTTCCACTTCACTATCAAAGCGCATATTTTTAATGTTAGATGTGTAATCAATTTTAACGCCATAATTTTCTTCAAATTGCTTAAAATAAGATTTGAAAGCTGCTTCTAACCCTAAATCATCTAATGACGCTGGTCTAAGCTCTACAGACATATTACGTATATCATCAATCAATTTAGTCACTAAACACTCAATATTTTCTGCACTATCTAACAGTTGAGTTTTATCTTCTTGATATTTTAATAAACGTAATTGGACATCTACATTAAGCATTTCTTGAATCACACTATCATGTAATTCTCGGGAAATACGTTTACGCTCATTTTCTTGTGCTGAAATCGTTTTACGCATCATTCGTTGTTGATGTAACTTTTCCTGTCTTTCTATTTGTGATGATACATTTTGTAAGGTAAAAGCATGAATACCTTTGACAGGATCTATCGTTTGATACGTAGCAGTAAATGGCATGATTTTATGGTCTTTGGTCTTCATAAATACTTGGAAATTTGAAGTCTGTACTTGTAAAGATTCTAAGAAACAATCCTTGCATGATTGTAAATCGTATTCATTAGTATAACCTTCACATCTTCGGCAAATAGCATTTGTCATAGCACTATAATTGTCTTCTTCTGACAAAATATCTTTTGCTGCATTATTCATAGCAATTATTTTACCAAGATCATCAACGAAGACAATTTTTTCGATGGAATTTTCATAATATTTTTTTAATAAAGCTTCTAATTGTATACTGTCTTCATTTATCATGATTATCACCTAAATTAACTTCATCTATTATTCTTCATTAAAGATTCCAAACTTATGTTGAATGTCATAATGGTCAATTATTTTTGGTAAAGGATTCCCATCCCTTTGACCAAATAATAACACACCATACACTTGATTATTATACCATAACGGCAAAGCAAATACTGCTGTTAAGTTCTCACTTAATAAAATAGGGTAATCAATTTTTTCTTCAGGACTCAGTGCCCAGCCAACATTAGCAATGACCATACGTTTACCTGTTTTCATTACAGTGCCAGCTAAGCCATGTCCTTTACGTAAAATAATTAATTTGAAACGGTTGTTCTGATTGCCTGAAACATAGTGCCATTTGATTGGAGCTGACGGTTTTTTAGATTCATAGAATGCTATCGCTGCAAAATCATACCCCTCATGTATGCGAATGTTATCCAATGTCTCTTGAAAACTTCGATTTTGAATTATTGCTTCTGGTGTCAAATCCTTTCACCTCTTATATTACACTTTATTCTTACGATAAATGATATATCTACGATTGATATATGATAACGGTACACTCCATACATGAACTAGTCTTGTAAATGGCCAACATGCCATAATTGTAAAGCCTAATAAAACATGTATTTTAAAACCAATTGGTACACTATTCATCAATGATGCATCAGGCTTAAACATTAGTAATTGTCTAAACCAAATTGATAAAGACGTTCTATAGTTAAATTCAGGATGTTGCGCATTCGTCACTAATGTTGCATAGCAACCCATAAATACAATAAGTAATAATAAGAAATTAACAAAGATATCTGAAGCAGAACTTAGTCTTCTTATACTTTTAGTCGTTACACGTCTTGCTGTTAATAAAAACATACCTATAAGCGTAATTATACCAAAGATACTACCAATATACACAGCTCCGATATGATATAGATGTTCTGTTACGCCAAATGCTTCCATCCAACTCTTTGGAATGAGTAATCCTACAACATGTCCAAAGAAAACTGGAATGATACCTAAATGGAATAATAAACTACCCCACATCAATCTTTTCTTTTCAATTAACTCGCTCGACTTAGCTGTCCATGAAAATTGGTCATATCGATAACGGACAAGATGTCCAAAAATGAAAATTGCCAAACATAAATATGGATAAATAACCCATAAAAATTGATTAAGCATGATGTTTCACTCCTTTTGGTGACTCCAAACATGATTTCAATGTTTTTCTAAGTGCTTGTATCACATAGGCATATGGGTTATTATCTTTACCTAGCTCATTCGCCATGACGTATGTGCCATCTTCAATAATCATAATGATCAATTGAATATTTTCTTCTGCTCTTGAATCATTACGCCAATCTGCCACTTGTAAAAATTGGAGCATCAACGGTAGATAATCTGATAATTCATTATCTACCATTTTTAGTCCAAACATTTCATATAATACTTTTAACTTTGCTAGCATTTGACCACGTTCTTTTTGTGTATCAAATTTGTTGTAAGTCATATGCAATGGTGCTTTTTTTGTAAAATCAAATGTATCTGTATATATTGCTTTAATTTCTGATAAAGAGAATTCCATCATTACACTTCGATAAGCCACTAAATCTTCATACCCTGGATGATCTTGTGAAATTGTTTCTTCAAATGTAGCAGGATGGAAAGTTAACTTATCTGGGAAACATAATTGTTGTGCCATATAGCCAAAACTTTCTTGATATTCTTTTAGGTTATCGAAATTAATCACGGAAAATCCCTCCATAGAAATTCTCATTATAAATTTCTTGTCCTGTTTTTCCAGAGCCTACTGGAACACCACAACCTTCACAGTTATCACCAAAGTGTTCTCCACCGTAGCCTTCACTACCTTGTGCATGATAAGTGTCTAGATATGTTTCTTTATGTGATGTCGGGATGACAAAACGATCTTCGTATTTTGCAATACCTAATAAACGATACATATCTTTAGTTTGACGTTCAGTTAAGCCTAGTCTTTCTAATCTAGATGTATCAAACGGTTTGTTTGTCACTTGTGATCTCATATAACTTCTCATCATCGCCATTCGTTGCAATGCTTCTTTTACAGGTTGTGTGTCACCAGCTGTAAATAAGTTTGCTAAGTACTCTATTGGTAAACGCATTTCTTCAATTGCTGGGAAAATACTGTCAGGATTTTGATCTGTATTTTTACCTTCGAAGTAACTCATAATTGGACTTAATGGTGGACAATACCAAACCATTGGCATAGTTCTAAATTCTGGGTGTAATGGGAATGCTAATTTATACTCAATTGCCAATTTATAAATTGGAGAATTTTGAGCTGCTTCAATCCAATCATATCCAATGCCATCTTTTTCAGCTTGTGCAATCACTTCTTCATCAAATGGATCTAAGAATAAATCTAATTGTTTTTCATACAGATCTTTTTCGTCTGTAGCTGAAGCCGCTTCATGCACACGATCAGCATCATATAATAATACGCCTAAATATCTCATACGACCTGTACATGTTTCTGAACAAACTGTTGGCATACCTGCTTCAATTCTTGGGAAACAGAATGTACATTTTTCAGCTTTATTCGTTTTCCAGTTGAAGTAAACCTTTTTATATGGGCAACCTGTCATACAGTAACGCCATCCACGACATGCATCTTGGTCAACAAGTACGATACCATCTTCATCACGTTTATACATTGCACCTGAAGGACAAGAAGCAACGCAACTTGGGTTCAAGCAATGTTCACATAAACGAGGTAAATACATCATAAATGTTTCATCAAATTGGAATTTAATATCTTCTTCTATTTTTTGAATATTTGGGTCTTTAGGTCCAGTTACATGACCACCTGCTAGGTCATCTTCCCAGTTTGGTCCCCATTCAATTTCAATATTTTCGCCAGTAATTTCAGAATATGCTCTAGCTACTGGAGAATGATTACCAGCTTTAGCAGTTGTTAAATGTTCATAGTTGTAGTTCCATGGCTCATAATAATCTTTAATTAAAGGCATATCTGGGTTGTAGAAGATTTTACCTAGAGCAATCTTAGAAATTCTACTACCTGATTTAAGTTCTAACTTACCTCTTTTATTTAATACCCAGCCACCTTTATAGTGTTCTTGGTCTTCCCAACGTTTTGGATAACCCATACCTGGCTTAGTTTCAACGTTGTTAAACCACATGTACTCTGCACCTGGACGATTCGTCCAAGTGTTCTTACAAGTTACACTACATGTATGGCACCCTATACATTTATCTAAATTTAATACCATTGCTACCTGCGCTTTAATCTTCAAGCCAATTGACCTCCTTCATTTTTCTAACTGCTACGTATAAGTCTCTTTGGTTACCAATTGGACCATAGTAGTTAAAGTGATAACTAATTTGTGCATATCCCCCAACAAGTTGTGTTGGTTTTAAGTGAATTCTCGTTGGTGCATTATGTGAACCACCACGAGTATCAGTAATTTCTGAACCTGGTGTTTGTATATGTTTATCTTGAGCATGATACATAAACATTGTCCCTTTAGGCATACGGTGTGAAATAACAGCTCTAGCAGTTACGACACCATTACGGTTATATACTTCTAACCAATCATTATCATTAATATCATGTTTAGCTGCATCTTCATCTGAAATCCAAACTGTTGGACCACCTCTAAATAATGTCAACATATGTTTATTGTCTTGATACATAGAGTGGATATTCCACTTACCGTGTGGTGTTAAGTAACGTAATACTAAGGCATCAGTTCCACCTTTAATTTTTTTGTCTTTGTTACCAAATACCATTGGCGGTAATGTTGGTTTATAAACTGGTAAGCTTTCACCGAATTGTTGGAATACTTCATGGTCAACATAATAACTTTGACGACCTGTTAATGTTCTAAATGGTACTAAGCGTTCAACGTTTGTTGTAAACGGAGAATAACGACGTCCTTGTTTATTAGAACCTGGGAATACAGCTGTTGGAATAACTTCTCTTGGTTGTGATGTGATATTTAAGAACGTAATTTTTTCTGCTGCACGTTCACTTGAAATATCTTTTAATTCCATACCAGTTTGTTCTTCTAAATCTCCGTATGATTTTTGAGATAATTTACCGTTTGTCGCAGATGATAGATTTAACATAGCGTCTGCAACATTACGAGCTGTATCAATACGTGGGTGATCTGTTCTCACTGAATCTTCATTAGTATCTCCCCATGTACCTAACATACTTTTCAGTTCTTCGTATTGTTCGCTAACACCAAAGCTAACACCATGTGCGCCTAATTTATCTGTTTCTAATTTAGGTCCTAACGTTACGTATTTGTCGTAAATTTTAGTAAAGTCTCGCTCAACGATTGCAAAGTTTGGCATTGTACGTCCTGGTACTGCTTCAACCTCACCTTTAGACCAATCTTTGACGATACCATATGGTGTTGAAATTTCTTGTTTAGAATCATGACTTAATGGCGTAGTGACAACATCTTTGAATGTGCCAGGCAAATAATCTTTAGCCATTTCTGATACTGATTTAGCCAATGTTTTAAAGATGTCCCAGTCAGAGCGTGATTCCCATAATGGGTCAATTGCTGGATTGAATGGGTGAACAAATGGATGCATATCAGTTGATGATAAGTCATGTTTTTCATACCAAGTTGCTGCTGGTAATACGATATCTGAATATAACGGTGTTGCTGTCATTCTAAAATCAAGTGATACCATTAAATCTAATTTACCTGTTGTTTCTTCACGCCATTGGATTTCTTCTGGTTTATCGTCTTCATTTGGGCTTGCTAATAATCCTGATTTTGTACCTAATAAATGTTTCATAAAGTACTCTTGACCTTTAGCTGAACTTGAAATCAAGTTTGAGCGCCAAATAAATAATGATTTAGGATGATTTTTTCTTAAATCTGGATCTTCTATAGAAAATTGTGTTTGTTTTGTTTTAACTTCTTCAATTGCACGTTTTAAAATATCTTCATTTGATTCAATACCTTCATCTTTTGCTTCTTCAGCAAATAATAAACTATTTTTATTAAACTGCGGATAAGAAGGTAACCAACCAAGACGTGCTGCTAAGACATTATAATCAGCAGGATGTTGATGTTTAAGTTCATTAGCTAATGGTGATTTTAATTTGTCTACGTTTGATTCTTCATATTTCCATTGATCTGTTGCGAAGTAGAACCAACTTGTACCATTTTGTAAACGTGGTGGACCTTGCCAATCTTTAGCAAATGAAATTGTATTCCATCCTTCAATTGGACGGCATTTTTCTTGTCCTACATAGTGTGCCCAGCCTCCGCCGTTAACACCTTGGCAACCACATAACATAACTAAGTTTAAAATTGCTCGATAAATCGTATCTGAGTTGAACCAGTGATTGATTCCTGCACCCATGATAATCATTGAACGACCTTCTGTATCAATCGCATTTTGAGCAAATTCTTTACCTACTTGAGTAACTAAGCTAGCTTTGACACCAGAAATAGTTTCTTGCCAACCTGGTGTATATTTAGATTCTGCATCATCATAGCCTTTAGCTTCCAATTCATGATTGAATCTACGTACACCATACTGACTTGCCATTAAATCGAAAATAGTAGTCACTTGAACTTCCTTGCCATCAGCTAATGTTAATGTTCTAGTTGGAATTGGACGTTCGAAAATACCATCTCCAAAGCTGTCAAAATATGGGAATTGAATTGTTTGTAAATCATATTCACCATCAGCCATTGATAATGTTGGGTTGATTTTAGAACCGTCTTCAGTTTCTAATTTAAGATTCCATTTTTTACCTTCTTCCCAACGTTGACCCATAGTACCGTTTGGAACTACTAATGACTCACTAATCGTATCGTAAATAACTGGTTTCCATTCGCTCTGTTCAGTTTCTTGTCCTAAGTCACTTGCTCGTAAGAAACGTCCTGCTTTATAACCATTTTCATCTTCATCAAGCATAATAACGAATGGCATATCAGTATATTGTTTAGCATAATTGATAAAACGTTCATTAGGTTTATTGACATAGTGTTCTTGCAAGATAACATGTGTCATCCCTTGTGCAATTGCTGCATCTGAACCTGGGTTTGGCGCTAACCAATTATCTGCAAACTTAACATTTTCAGCATAGTCTGGTGCTACAGAAATAACTTTCGCACCTTTATAACGTACTTCAGTCATAAAGTGAGCATCAGGTGTACGTGTTAAAGGAACGTTAGACCCCCACATAATAATGTATGATGAGTTATACCAGTCACTTGATTCTGGCACGTCTGTTTGTTCACCCCAAATTTGTGGTGAAGCTGGTGGTAAATCGGCATACCAGTCGTAGAAACTTAACATTTCTCCACCAAGTAAATTGATAAATCTTGCACCAGCTGCATAACTAATCATCGACATAGCAGGAATTGGTGTGAAACCAGCAATTCTATCTGGACCATCTTTTTTAATTGTGTAAAGTAATTGTGCTGCAATAATTTCTGTGACATCTTTCCAAGTAGAACGTACATGGCCACCCATACCACGTGCTTGTTTATATTGTTTGGCTTTATCTTCATTTTCAACAATAGAAGCCCATGCAGCTATACGATCACCATTTTGTTCCTCTAATGCTTCATTCCATAAATCTAAAAGTTTACCTCTAATGTATGGATATTTAACACGTAGTGGACTATATTCGTACCAAGAGAATGATGCACCACGAGGACATCCCCTAGGTTCATATTCGGGCATATCTGGTCCACAACTTGGATAGTCAACTTGTTGGTTTTCCCATGTAATCACACCATTTTTAACAAAAACTTTCCATGAACATGAACCAGTACAGTTAACACCGTGCGTTGTTCTTACTTCCTTATCATGACTCCAACGCTCTCTATACATTTTTTCCCATTCTCTACTTTTAGATTCAAGAACAGACCAATTACCATTAAACTTTTCTGTTGGTTTAAAGAAATTTAATCCGAATTTTCCCATTTATTTTATCCTCCTACGTACAAATACGATCTATATTCATTCCATTAATTGTTTAATTCATCAAGATGTTTTTTCCTTTAACTAGATTGTATATTTTTTCACAAAATATTAATATTAGGGAATTACCTAATTGGTTAGGGATTTTCCCTATCCTGTTGTAAAATTTCAACATTTTCATGACATTTCACTTCACATATCTCATGTGTTTCGAAATATAAAAAATAAGACTTTAATACAGGTCATTCAGTTACCTATGATTAAAGTCTTACTTATATTGTTTATAAAGTGACTACATACACTGTTCCATTGATTGTTTAAAATGTGATGTTGAGATATAAATCACATCTTGTTGGTCATTAATAAAATTTTGATAAAATTTACGTTGTGATGGGTGATAATCAATATGTTTAGTTTGATTAGGATTGATCATACAGCCAAATCCTTTATCATATAAATATTCACAAATTTCTAGTGCTTCTTGCTGGTCACCACTGATCACATAAAATGGTCGATGTTCAGGCCAAGTTTGTCTAGAATAATCCACATATTCTCCAACATCACCAATAATACAAATTCCTGGCTTTGCCTCTACCTGATGTTGTTCTAAACGTTGGATAATATTACTTAAGTAACCTGTTACTACAAATTCATTAAAGCATGATGCATTAAATACGATTGCAATTGGGTAATTTATATCGGTATAGCGCTTAATTTGGTCGATAATTTTACTTAGTCGTTTAATTCCCATATAAATTGCTAGTGTACCACCATTAATCAAATTACTAATATCAACTTCATTTTCTTCAGAATCTTTAAAATGACCTGTTGAAAATGTCACACTCTTAGCAATAGTTCGCATCGTTAACCCAGTATTCATCGTAGCAACTGCTGCACTTGCCGATGTTACTCCAGGCACAATTTCAAATTGAATGCCATATTCATTCAATGCATCAATTTCTTCTTGTACACGACCAAAGATGGCTGGGTCGCCACCTTTTAACCTAACAACTAGCTGATGATGTCGTGCCGCTTCAATAATTTGTTCATTAATACTTTGTTGTTGTATATGTTTAGCGTAAGGTTTCTTTCCTACATCTATAACTTCTACATTAGGCTTAGCATATTGTAAGATAAGAGGATTTACTAAACGATCAACTAAGATAATATCAGCTCGTTGTATTAAACGTTCCGCTTTTTTTGTTAAATAATTAGGATTTCCAGGCCCAGCACCTATCAAATATACTTTACCGTAGTCTGTTACAGACATACATATACGTCTCCGTCTATAACTTCAACTTCATAAACGTCAACGCAACCTTCGTCTGGTTCTTGAACAATACCCGTGTTCAAATCAATTTTTTGATCATGAAGTGGACAAAAGACGTATTCACCACTTACTGTGCCTTCTGATAATGGACCTTGTTTATGCGGACACACATTATGAATAGCGTGAATTTTACCACTTTCAGTTAAAAATAAACCAATTTGTTTATCTCCAACAAAGACCTTTTTACCAATTAATGGTGTTAATTCATCCAATGTAGTTACTTTCACTTTTTCTTTTGTAGCCATTAATTACACCTTCTCCACTTCAAAGATTTTTCTTGCTTCTGCATCATTAGTAATAGCTTTCCAAGGTTCTTCTTCAACTGCTTTTTTAGCTTCCATGACGCGTTCAAATAATTCTTCTTGTCTGTCTTTATCTAATAGTACTTCTTTAACATTTTCGAAACCAAGACGTCTTAACCATGGTGCTGTTCTTTCAGCGTAAATACCAGTTTCTCTGTAATATTGCATTAGTGCACCACATAATTTAACTACTTCATCTTCAGTTTCTACTGTAGTTAAGAATTCACCTTTTTCAACTTCAGTACCACCGTTACCACCAATGTATATTTGGAAGCCGTTTTCTACTGAAATAATACCAAAGTCTTTAACACCTGATTCTACACAACTTCTAGGACATCCTGAAACACCCATTTTAAATTTATGAGGTGTATCAATATATTCGAATGTTTTTTCTAGTCTAATACCAAGTGCTGTTGTATATTGTGTACCAAAACGACAGAACTCTTTACCTACACAACTTTTTACTGAACGTGTTTTCTTACCATACGCAGATGCTGAACGCATACCTAAATCTTCCCAAACTTGTGGTAATTCTTCTTTTTTAAGACCATATAAACCAACACGTTGAGAACCAGTAACTTTAACTAATGGTACATCGTATTTTTTAGCTACCTCTCCTAAGCGAATTAATTGATCGGCATCTGTTACACCTCCACGCATTTGCGGGATAACAGAGAATGTACCATCATTTTGGATATTTGCATGGTAACGTTCATTAGCGAATCTTGATTCTTTCTCATCTTTATGGTCGAATGGATAAACCATATTTAAGTAATAGTTTATTGCTGGACGACATTTTGGACAGCCGCCTTTATTTTTAAAGTCTAGGACATGACGCACTTCTTTAGATGTTTTAAGTCCTTTTGCTCGTATTTGTGTAACAATTTGATCTCTAGATAAATCCGTACAGCTACAGATACCTGCTGGTTTAGCTGCTACAAAATCGTCACCTAATGTATATTGTAAAATTTGCGCAATTTGAGGTTTACATTTACCACAAGAATTACCGGCTTTTGTTTGAGCTGTAACTTCTTCAACTGTAGTCAAACCATTTTCAGTAATTGCTTTAACGATAGTTCCTTTATCTACACCATTACAACCACAAATCGTTTCATCATCAGCCATATCAGCAATAGATGTACCTGTTTCTTCTCCACCTTTTGTTAATAATGACACAAGCGTGTAATCCTCAATAGATTCACCTTTTTTCATCATACTATAGAAACGAGAGCCATCATCTGTATCTCCGTATAATACTGCACCAACAACATTACCATCTTTTAAGAATACTTTTTTGTAGTTATTATCAATACTATTAAAGATTTCAATGCCTTTAACATCTGGGCTTTCGATAATTTGTCCAGCACTATATAAATCACAACCGGATACTTTTAAAGATGTAAATGTTGTTGAACCTTTGTATCCATCTGTTTGTTGTTCAGTTAAGTAATCTGCAAGCACTTTTCCTTGTTCATATAATGGTGCAACCAATCCATAAACTTTACCATCATGTTCAGCGCATTCACCAACAGCATAGATATTGTCGTCACTTGTTTGCATGACATCATTAACAACGATGCCTCGATTTACTTCTATACCAGCATCTTTCGCTACTTCTGTATATGGTCTAATACCTACAGCCATCACTACTAAATCTGTTTCTATTTCTCTGCCATCCGCTAGTCTAACGCCTTCAACATCATCTTCCCCTAAGATTTCAGTTGTGTTTGCTTGCATTTCAAATTTCATACCTTGCTTTTCTAAATCTGCTTTTAGCATTGCTCCTGCTTTACGATCTAATTGCATTTCCATTAACCATTCAGCTAAATGTAACACAGTTACTTCCATACCTTGGTCTAATAAACCACGTGCACATTCTAGACCTAAAAGCCCGCCACCAATAACGATAGCTTTTTTCTTCGTTTTGGCAATTTCCATCATTTGTTCAGTATCATCAATTGTTCTCCAGCCAATGACACTTGGCAAGTCAGATCCTGGCACAGGAATAACAAAAGCTTTAGATCCTGTAGCGAAAATCAATTTATCATAATCGACTTCGACACCTTTTGAAGTTGTTACTGTTTGTGCTTCTTTATCTACATTTACAACTGGATCGTCAGTAATTAATGTAATATTATTTTCTTCGTACCATTCGTAAGGATTCATGATTGTTTCTTCAACAGTCATTTTATTTTGTAAAATATTGGATAACATTATTCTGTTGTAGTTTGGATATGGTTCTTTACCAATAACAGTAATATCATACATATCATTAGCACGACCTAGAATTTCTTCAATTGTTCTAATACCCGCCATGCCGTTACCAATCATTACTAATTTTTGCTTTGCCATAAATATGCCCCTTTACCGCGTAATATTTGTTTTAAAAAGGATTTGGTATGTTATTCGTTTTAAACAGTCATTAACTCAAGTTGATCATTAATAATATTATTTAAAATCGGATCAAAGTTAATAGACGGTGTGAAATAGATGTCACTATTCACATTCATCTCTGTCATTTGTTGCTTTACCTTGTTAACTAATCGGCCATCATATAAAAATAATGGTACGACGATTAACTTGTCGTATTGATCAGCTATGTCGTCTAAATCATTCTTGAAACTTAACGCTCCATATAATGTTCGAGCGTAAGTTGGTTTGTTAATAGTTAAAGTTTTAACAAAGTCTTGTAATTCGTCATGTGCCTTAGTAAACTGCCCACTACCGTTACCATGTGCCACTACTACTACAGCCACATCTAAATAGTCATCATCAATAGCGTCGTTAATTCGCTGTTCTACTAATAATGTCATCAGTTGATGTGTGCCGAGTGGTTGACTTACTCGTGATGAAATATGTGGAAACTGTTGCGTCATACTATTAAGAATATTCGGAATATCACTAATGTAATGCATCGCACTGAAAATAAGTAATGGAATAATTCTAAATTGGTCAATTCCTTCATCAATCATCTTCGTCATGACCTGTTCCAAATTTTGACTATCACTTTCCAAAAAAGCCATTTCATAGTGATATGATTCATTTTTAAGCATGTCATCAACAAAAGATTCTAACGCTTTATTCTGTTGTCCTTTTCTCATACCATGCGCAACGATTATATTTCCAATCACATATACCAACCCTTTCAATTGTATTGTAATACAAACATTTGCGTTTTTGTGAATAAAATCACATTTTAAGGTAAAATTAGGGAATTCCCTTATTAGTTTTTAATCATGTATTTTACCTTTATTCTTTCTTTTACAAAGTATTTTTAAACGTCAAAAACACCAACTACAAGTCTTATCTCATAGTTGGTGTCTAAATATGGCCGACATATTCTGAATTTCAATGGTCGACGATTCTTATATTTAATTTTAAAATGTCCAATTGATAAATTTGCATCGTAATCAGTTAAAATGACATATTATTTTAAAATGGTGGTTGTCCTAAAATTTCAGCTTCAAAGCGTTCTGGTATTAAAATTTTACGCATAATCACACCTAAATCACCATCGTCATTTTCATGTTCAGCATAAATTTCATAACCTCTTTTTTCATAGATACTTAATAACCAAGGGTGTAAGCGGGCTGACGTTCCTAGTGTGACTGCAGCAGCTTTTAATGTATCTCGTAAAAATGCTTCTTCTACATATTTTAGTAATTGACTACCATATCCTTGTCCATCATATTGAGGATTGGTCGCAAACCACCATACAAAGGGATAACCTGAAATAGTTCTTACGCTTCCCCATGGATATCTTACGGTAATAGTAGATACAATGTCATTATCAACTTCTAAGACAAATGTTGTATTATTAATAATATTATCTTCAACTGCTTGAATATCAGCATTAACGGAAGGCCAGTCAATACCTAATTCTCTTAGTGGTGTAAACGCATCATGCATTAATTGATGCAGTACTGGTGCATCTTCAACTGTGGCAATTCGAATGTTAGTTTGTGTCATATCATCTCTCCTTTTATAATGCTCCGTAAACATTCGTAGTTTGATATTTTGTGCTACCTTTTAATGGGGTATACTATTATCTTTGTTCTTGATGCTGCAATATCATAGCAATTGATCAACACATCAGGTTTTTGAAAAATATCATCACTAACCCATGTCAAATATGGGAGTGGGACAGAAATAAATTTTATATAAAATTTATTTCGTAGATGCCCGTCTTGCACATTTAAAGCTACTTAGATTTTAATCTTTAGTAGCTTTTGCCCAACCTGCATTGTTTGTAGAAACTGTAAGTACAGTTTCTCTGTGTTGGGTCCCTATGCAATTGTTGCGTTAGCAACCAATTGTAATCCCTATATTTTTCTATGACGGGTCCCTTGCCCAACTTGCATTGTCTGAAAAAACTGACTAACCAGTTTTTTTGTGTTGGGTCCCTTGCCCAACTTGCATTGTCTGAAAAAACTGACTAACCAGTTTTTTTGTGTTGGGTCCCTTCCACCCCGGCAAGACTGACTAGGTTTTCAAAATGGTGATTTATCAACGCTTTTAAAACCAGAAAGTTACTGCCAAATGCTTAAATTTAAGTGTAAAATACATTTTGTCCCAGGCTCATTTATTAACAAATATCTTCATTCCATATTTATTAATATAATCTTCTTTATGACTAGACGATAATAATATGCTTATTCATAAATTCATTAAGTATGTGAAAATATTTTTGGTTAGTTAACCAAAACTTAAAAGGTACATTCCCTTGTTCAAACGGAAATGTACCTTTTGTTATCCTAATATTTGTTTGTTCAATATAATTTAGTGTTGTTCAAGACTATTACGCTTACCATTTAAATATGCGAAGACTAGACCAATAAATAATCCGCCACCTACATAGTTACCTAAGAAAGCGAAGACTAAGTTTTTCAATACGCCCATCCAGTTTAATGCATCAAGGTTAAAGAACAGCATTCCAGCATATAAACCAGCATTGAAAACAACGTGTTCGTAGCCCATAAATACGAAGACTACAACACCACAACCAATATAAAATGCTTTTGATAATCCATCTTTAAATTGCATTGCAATAAAGATACCTACATTAATAAAGAAGTTACAGAAAATACCTTTAGTGAAAATATTTAACCACGTAGATTCTACAGTTTTCTTATGTACTAATGCAGTTAATGATTGTGTCATTTCTGGTGTCATAACGTGTGAAAACTTCATTAAGAAGAATAAGAATAAGCCCCCAATGATATTTCCTAAGAAACAAAATGTAAAAATCCATAACATTTTCTTCATTGTTACAACTTTATAATACCAACCAACTGTAAAGAACATGAAGTTACTTGTTAATAATTCAGAGTTCGTTAATACGACTAAGATTAATCCCAAACTAAAAGCAATCGCTCCCATTAAATTGACTAAACCATCAAGATGAGTCGCAGCAAATTGCGTTTTAATTGCTAACATAAATACAGTAACAATTGATAATAAAAAGCCAGCCATCATAGCTTTAAGTAAATAACGGCCAGGTGTTTTATCAGCCATCACTTGTTTCATTTGAACTGAACTAGCAATCGCTTCAACTGTTGGCCTAGTTGAATATGTATCTTCAACAGTCTTATTATTTTTTAACATTATACTTCCCCCACTTACTATTTAACTAAATTTACTAATCAATTATATTAGTAATTACATGCAATTGATAGCATAAATTAAAAATATTTGTAAAATTATAAAAATGTAATTATCACATATAAAAATATCGGAGAGGACATATCATCGATTGTTCAAAAATCAATTTCCATTTCCCACTCCGACAGTATTTACTTCTTATCATTTATCAATTAAGCAATCACTCTGTTAGCTAATCATTTACTACTAAGCAACCAACATCAATACTTATTTAAGCATTGCTTAAACCTATGTTCTATGCGATAAATTTATTCTTCATCTTTTTTATAACTTTTTAATTTTGAGAAGAAATGTAGTCCATAAGCAAAGACACTATATCCAACCATCGTACGTAAGACAAATTTAACTACTTTATTCGCTACTTTTGATGATGGTACGATAATTGCTGATAATAACGTAGTAATAATATATAATCCTAACACTTTGATATAACGTTCTAACATAAATTGTCATCCCTCTTCATTAATTTGTTATTATACTTTTATTATATACAAAATGATAACTAAAATATATTACATATTTTCAACAAATTTACTTAAGTAACTGTTCTAACTGATTAAGTGTTTGAGTCATTCCTTTTTCAACACCCATATCTACCACTTGTTGTGCCGCTTCCTTAGTTGGAAATACTGACGTTGATGTTACAGTTGTCGTATGGTTATCAATTTTGTCAAACTCCAATATTACTTTCATACTAGGCATTTTAGTATCTTTGTCACCTTGGGCAGTGGCAAAAGAATCAATATATTCAAGTAAGTATGGTCGTTGAACTTTGTTGTATTCAGCTACAGTATAACTTGTCATACCAGGGGCTTTAATTGCATAAAAAGCACGTCCACCTTTAACTATATCAAATTCATACACTTCAGTTGTGGCACCATCTGGATGAAACCATTGTTCAAATTGTGATTTTGTTGTGTATGCATCAAACACTTTGTCAATTGGTGCTTTAAATGTTCTACTAAAAATGACTTTATTATTATCTATGTTAAGTGTCATTGATTTACTCCTTTTTCTTATGATATGTATTTATCTTAACACGCTTGATTACAGTACTAAAAATAACAATATCCTTTGCATACTGAATCTCTATAATTATATACAAAGGCAACCCTGATTAGATTGAACGTTTAATCAAGATTGCCTATTTGTATTTATTCAATTTTTCTTAATGTGCTAACATTTCTTCTTTAATTTCATCTTTGTTTAATTTAGCTGGATAATATGTTGGCCAATTGTCTAATTCTTTTAATACTTTGTCGTTATCATCACCCATAAAAATATGGAAATGTTCTGCTTTTTTAGGTGCAATATTGTGATCGCTAAATTGAATATATTTAGGTAATACTTTATCGTTACTATCTACTAATTTAAACATGTATCTAACGCCACGATTTCCTTTGGCATATTTTAATACTTTCTTACCATTGTATTCATATTTACCAGTATGTTCTTTACCATCTTTAGTAAATGTGATGTCATTACCTTTAATTTTTATGTTGGCAATATCTGTTTTATAACCTTTATCATAGTACGCTTTTAAGTCTTTAGCTGATTTTTTAGGATCATCTTCAGCTTTATGTTTCATAACATCATCAAGTGAACCATCTTTTAAATATGGATAAACCGATTGCCAATCACCTTCATAATCGCTTAGTTGACGATCTTTAATATCACTATCTTTAAAATAACCATCAGATATCGCTTTGTCATGTTTATGTTTAGCTTTATTATCATCAATCTTAATGTTGCTATCTAAAGCTTTATCAATATTTTTAATATTAGACTTCATTAAAGACTGATAAGTAATGTTATCTTTCTTCTGTTGCTCTTTATTTAATGATTCCATATTATAAAATTTTAACGGTTGTGCATCCGTTTCTTGTCTAATCGTTTCTGTCACTTTGTTAGCTACGTTATCTTCATAAAGTATGTATTTGACGTCATTATCTTTAATTTCTTTAACAATTTTCGTTAATTCTTTTTGTGATGGATCTTCTGCATTCATATTTTGAATACCTTTTTGAACAAAGCCGTAACGATCCGCAAGATAACCAATAGATTCATGTGAGATAAATACTGCATTACCTTTTTTATCTTTAGTCGTTTGTGCCATTTCTTTATCTAATTCTTTAAGGTCATCATTTAATTTTTTATAATTTTTTTCATATTCATTTTTATGTTTAGGATCTTTTTTCACTAGCTCATCTTTGATTTCTTTAGCAAATGTTTGATCCATTTTTGGATCTAACCAAACATGAGGATCATATCCACCATGATGACGGTGTCCCTTATGTTCTTCGTGACCTTTATCGTCATGGTCATGCTTTTCTCCATGATTATGCTCTTCTTCATGTTCATGTTTATCACTGCTATGCTCATGCTCTTCTTCATGGTGATGTTGATCTGTTAATAATGCTGTTTTATCTAATTTATCTTCAAGTGATAACTTTTTATCTTTATCTTTTATTGTTGATGCTACCTTTTTAGCTACTGGATCTAATTTATCACCTGTATAAACAAATAAATCTGCTTTACTCGCACTCAAGATATCCTTTTGTGTAGGTTCATAACTATGTAAGTCCGTACCTGCTGGGTAGATTGATGATACATTTACATGCTTACCACCAATTTGTTGTGCAAATGACTGTAATGGATAAACGGTTGTTTTAATTGTTATCTTGCCATCTTGGTGTTTATGATCATCATTGCCACATGCTGCTAAAGAAAGTGCTAAAGCAGGTACTAGACATAATATTCCTAATTTCTTTTTCATTGCCTTCCTCCTAAATAGTAATCATTACGTTTTAAAATTATATACGTAGTTGTTATAAATTACAAGAAGAATTTAATCAATGAACTAAAATAGACATATGATTCTTAAACTTTATCTTTTGTTGTCGTAGGATCTATAGTTTCTAAATAACAAAATAGGCTGAAACACATCGTGTCTCAACCTATTGCCGTTACCATTATTTATATTTTTTTAATAATTTATCATAGTTGTCATATTTATATGGATCTTCGACTTTTTCACCATTAACAAATGCTGTAGGTGTCGTCTTAATATGATGTTCCTTAGCGATTGCTTTATCCTTATCAGCTGCTTTCCAAGATTTACTGTTCTTTGTTTTATAATCTTTCATAATCTTGTCTTGCGTAGCTTGATCAATGTTTAGCTTCTTAATCTCTTTATCTAATAAAGATTCAGTTAACCACGCTTTCTTTTCATCTTGTTGTGCAGCATATAGCTGTTGTTGAAAATCCAAAAATTGCTGTGGTGCATAATGTTCAACTGCGTGACTTGCTCTTGATCCTATAATCGAATCTTTACCTAAAAAAGCTAAATTAATATATTGATAGTCAGCTTTATGATTATCCAAATAATTTTTACGTAACTTTGGCATAACATGATCTTCTAATTTTTTACAATATGGACATTTATAGTCACCGTATACAACGATTAATGGTTTACCATCCTTAGTAGCTTTGGGTGCTGTTGGTTTATTCGAACATGCTCCAAGAACAATTAAACAAACAAATAATAAAGGTAATAATCTTTTAATCATAATTTCTCCTATTTACTCCGTCATATTTTCTTCTTGATAATCCGGATCATGTTGTTGATAATACCTTCTAGAATCAAAATGTTGCTTGCTAACTACTTTATCTCCACTATAATCATATGCATAATATCGGACTTCATCATCATTACGTAACGGTTTATACGCTAAAATAATATATTTGTCTTTATCATAAACATAGATATTCGCTTTTTTCTTATCAAAATGTTTTACTTCATCTCCATTATGCTTTTTAGCAAGTTGTTCTTGCTTAGCATTTTGTAATTTAACAGCTTTATCTATTTCTTTAACATATTGATCATTACCGCAACCAGCCATTATTATTAATGACAACATTAAAGTGATTACTACTTTCCTCAATGCATTCACTCCTAAAATTTATACTTCTACTCGCTTCAATTATATCTTTTACTATACACTGTCCCTCATCATCATGCCATATCATGTTATAAAAGATAATAATAATTTTAGAATTAATGAAATATTTTATAAATTCCATATTTCTTTATCTACATATGTTGTGAAACATTAGATATTTTTTGCTAAAATGTCATAGATAGTATTTTTAGGGAATTTGCAACTTTTTAAAAGTTGATTCTAGAGAGGACAGAGATAAAATGAAATTTGTAAACTTAACTGCGGAGGAATTGGACACTATAACATCCAAATATTTTTCGCATTATACACAATCAAGTGTACACTTTAACAATAGAAATGAAATGAAAAATGACGTACATTTAGTCGGTGTTAAGAATGACAGTGATGAAGTAATTGCTGGCTGTTTATTAACTGAGGCACGCACTTTAAAGTTCTTTAGGTATTTTTATACACATCGTGGCCCTGTCATGGACTACTCAGACCAAGCATTAGTACGCTTTTTCTTCAAATCATTAACAGCATATTTGAAAAAGCAAAATTGTCTATATGTGCTTGTTGACCCATATTTGCTTGAAAATTTACGAACAGCTGATGGAGAAATCATTAAATCTTATGATAATCGATCATTTATGAAGACAATGAATGACTTAGGCTATAAGCATCAAGGATTTACCATTGGTTATGACCCTATGAGTCAAATCCGTTGGTTATCTGTATTAGATTTAAAAGATAAATCAGAAGATCAATTATTAAAAGAAATGGATTAC
This sequence comes from Staphylococcus simiae, assembly GCF_017357005.1. Lineage (NCBI taxonomy): Bacteria > Bacillati > Bacillota > Bacilli > Caryophanales > Staphylococcaceae > Staphylococcus > Staphylococcus simiae. The sequence goes on from NZ_CP071589.1 coordinate 2,315,752, forward strand.
CAAACACGTAGAAATATTAAGAAAACGTATGAAATGGGCGTCAAAGTTAGAACATTACCTATTGAAGAAACGTCCACATTTTTCGACTTATTCCGCATGGCAGAAGAAAAACATGGTTTCAAATTCCGTGAACTTCCATATTTTGAAGAAATGCAACGCATTTATGGCGATAAAGCTATGCTAAAAATGGCATATATTGATTTAAATGAATATCTTGATTCTCTAAAAGAAAAGCACCAACAATTAGCAAACGACTTAGCTGATGTTGAGCAAGCATTAACAGAAAATCCAAACTCAAAGAAAAATAAAACTAAACGTACTCAAGTACAACAACAATATGATAGTAATGCACGCAAAGTTAAACAAACAGAAGATAAAATTGCTGAAGAAGGTAGTATTTTAAATCTAGCAGCTGCAATATATTTATACAATGATTATGAAGTTTACTATCTATCAAGTGGTTCAAACCCTAAGTATAACGAATATATGGGTGCTTATCGTTTGCAATGGGACATGATTAAATTTGCAAAAGATCATGGCATTGATCGCTATAATTTCTATGGTGTTAGTGGTGATTTCACAGAAAATGCTGAAGATTATGGTGTTCAACAATTCAAAAAAGGGTTTAATGCTAACGTTGAAGAATATATTGGTGATTTTATTAAACCAATCAAACCAGTATTCTATAAAATCCAAAAACTTATTGAACGTCACAGATAACAAACGTTTAAAATCGAGTAGGAGGATAACCATTATTTGATTATCCGTCCTCTCACACCACCGAGCGTACGGTTCCGTACTCGGCGGTTCAATATCTTGCGTAAGCCGTCTCTGCGAGTTGGGTTAATGGTTCTAACCCCCACTTGTAGAGACGTTTTGTTGTAAGTGCACGATGAACTTCATGCGTTGATGATAAGCGCCAGTATTTCTTTCTTGAATTGGCAATTTTCATTGCACTCTTATGGTCAAGTCCATACTTACGTAACATCTTATATTTGGTTTTTATTCTTTTCCATCTTTTGAGGATTAGTTGTCTAATGCGTCGGTTTAACCATGATTGTAACTTCGTTACAAAACCTGTAATAAATCCTTTACCAAAGTAATTTATCCACCCTCGTGTTACTTGATTAATTTCTGATATAATCTCTTTAAAGGTACCTGGTCTATTTCGTTTCGTTAGACGTCTTAAGGTGCGTTTTAAATTTCTTCTTGCTTCCATAGTCGGTCTGAAACGATAAGTGCCATTTACTTTGGTCATTAGACAACTCAAGAACTTTAAACGTGTGATAGAACCTACCTTGCTCTTTTCACTATTTACAATAAGTTTAAGGTCTTTTTCGATAAACTTTGTCACACTTTCCATGACACGTTGACCCGCTCGTTTTGTACGTACAAAGATGACGAAGTCATCTGCATAACGAACAAAGCGATGACCACGTTTCTCCAATTCATTATCTAATTCGTGAAGATAAATATTACAAAGTAACGGGGAAATAACACCACCTTGCGGTGCACCTATTTCTCTACTTCGATAATTACCATTGAGGTCGATTGCACCAACCTGTAGGCTTCTACGAATAAATTTAGAAATGGCTTTATCTTGAACATGTCGTTCAAATAGATACATTAATTTATCATGGTTCAACATATCAAAGCACTGTTTTAAATCACAATCAACTGCAACTAAGTAACCTTCTTCATAGTATGTTGCACATTCTTTAAGTGCAGTTCCTGTACTACGATTCGGTCTAAAGCCATGACTGTGTTTTGAGAAAGTACGGTCGATACTAGGTTCAATGACTTGTTTAATGGCTTGTTGGATAACTCTGTCTCTTGCGACAGGGATTCCAAGCACGCGCTTTTTCCCATTTGATTTAGGTATTTCAACCTTTCTTACTGCTTGTGGCTTATACGTGCCATCAAGCAGTTTTTGTTTAATTTGTGGAAAGTATTTTGCGAAATGTGATGTTAATTCACTTACTCGCATGCCATCGATGCCAGGTGCACCGTTGTTTTTCTTCACTTTCTTAATTGCTTTTTGTATATTATTCTCTCTTACAACAAGCTCCATCATAGATGGAGACTCACGATACATTTCTTTCATTTCACCTAAGATTTACTGTACGCACTCATATATCCTTTTTCGTTCCACTACTTATCTTTCTATGAGTTGCCAATCATTAATTGTATTCTGTACGTTGTAAATCTCTAACCTCCATTCTTTACTTTGTATGAATATTGTTCAGTCCTTCAGTATTTCTACCTACTATGACCTCTGCTGACTTCTCATCATTCGTTATTACTACGATTTTTTTTATCGCTGATGAGACCTCCCCGGGTAAGAGTAACCACTTTCCACTCATTCCACTGCATCATTTACTATATAGAACTCGGGTAGTATCGGACTTTATCTTGTATTGCAGATTCATCCATTCCACATAGCCTTGTATGATATTTCTGTTCGTCAGTGCGAGTGTTTGCGTCCGACTTCCTTCAGATTCCATTTCACAATGGACACCCTTGTCTTTCGCTAACAGTTCCTACTACCAAGCCTGTAACGGACTTTCACCGTCTAGTAATTACCCATGCCGGGCGCACAACAAATGGAGTGGAGTAGAAATTAATTTCTGCTCCACTCCTATTTTATTTTTATGATAATTTAACAAGTATTTTCGCTTGAGATTTATCATTAACCAGTTGTTCAAATCCATTTTGTACGATATCTTCTAAGTCAATTTCATCAGTGATGACATCTTTCACATTCAAATTACCTTCATTTATCAAATCAATTGTTTGTTGGAATGTGGTTGGTGTATAAGCAATAGTTGAAGTAAGTTTAACTCCAGAATTAGTTAATTGCATAGGATTCCATTCAATAGCATGACCAAAGATAGAAACGATAACAACAGTTCCTCTTGCTCTAGTAACTTCTATTGAATCTTTAAGTGTAGATGCAACACCAGCGACTTCAAATGCTACATCCACACCAGCATTGGTATTGTTACGAATCACGTCGTTAGGATTTTCTTCTCCCGAATTAACAGTATGTGTTGCGCCAACTTCTCTAGCTTTCTTCAAGCGTTCATCTGATAAGTCAAAGACAAATATTTTACTCGCGCCAGCCGCTTTAGCAGCAATAATTGTTAATAATCCAATAGGACCTGCACCAAAGATTGCTACAGTATCTCCAAACAATACTTCCCCTTCTTTAATCGCTTGTACTGCTACTGCTGTAGGTTCAACAAGTGCACCTTCTTTATCAGAAACTTGATCTGGTAATTTATAAACATTTTCTTCAGGCGCATTAGTAAATTCTGCGAAACCACCATCAGAACCTAATCCAATAAATGAATAACCATCATACAAATCGATGTTTTCTTCTTTCTCCCTATTAGAAACAGTTGGGTTTACTACTACTCGATCACCTTTTTTAAATTTAGTAACATTAGCGCCAACTTCGTCAACAACACCTGCAAATTCATGTCCTAAAGTTACTGGTGCCTGTTGACCAAGGAATGGATCTGGTTTGTCTGTTGAAATAAAGATAGGTCCTTCTAGATATTCATGTAAATCTGTACCACAAATACCAGCCCAGGATACTTTAACTTTAACTTCATTATCTTGTAATACTTTAGGTTCCCTGTCTTCAACTCTTACATCTTTTTGACCGTACCATACTGCAGCTTTCATTAATAACCCCTCCTATTTTGATATACTGTCATTCTATACCTTTTGAGAATCATTATCAATTAAAGTAGTTTGAATTTTCAAAACATGGTCTTGATTTTGTAAAAAAATGACTATCTATAATTAGATGACAACATCTTGCACAATTATTTAAATTAAAGGTTCTCTAGCAAATCGGACTGATACATAATTAAATTTTCAAGCCTCGCACCCCAGCTTGCACATTAAAGTAAAAATTCTGTTGACAGAATTTTTCTTTGCTGGGGCCCCAATGACCAACCTTGCCCGTCTTGCACATTATAGTAAAAATTTTATTTTTAAAATTTTTCTATGACGGGTCCCTGCATTGCATGTTAGAGTTTCTGCTATCTTGATAGCTAGAAAATCTTATGCAGTTTATTATGAATTAATAAACTGTAAACCTATTTCAGATAACCAGTTTTTCTGTGTTGGGTCCCTTCCTAGGGTGCTGTCTCAGCCTCCCCAACTTGCATTATCCTTTGAAACTAAATGATTAGTTTCTTTTTGTTGGGGCCCCGGTCTTCGACTAGCACTGTTACCTGGAAATGATAATTTAATAATGTACACTTTTGACTGTTTAAGTATGTACAATCTGTAAAATTTAGAGATAATTTTATTGAGGTGAATAACAATGAAATTATCTTTAGATATAAATACAGATTATGAAGTTACAACTCTTTCAGATTTACCAAAATTAAAAATTGTTATGGAGAGCTTAAACATGAAAATTAATAAAAGTGAAATCGCAAGACAAATGAATGTAGATCGAAGAACAATAGATAAATATTTAAATGGCTTTAAACCTTCGGTTAATCGAAAAAAACAATCTAAAATTGATCCCTATTATGATTTAATAAAAGAATTGTTGTCTGAAGAATGTGAACAGAAATTCTTTTATAAACGCGTGTTATGGCAATACCTTAAAGATAATCATGGTCTAAATTGTGCGTATTCCACATTTAGAACATATATAAGAAAACATGATTTATTCAATAATTATTTTAAAAAAGGACGACAAAAGTCAACGCCTGTTGGAACAACTAGATTTGAAACAAAACCAGGTTGCCAAGCTCAATTTGATTGGAAGGAAGATATAAGATTTAAAACGAAGGATCATCAAGAGGTATCTTTAAATATTGGTGTTTTACTCCTGTCATATTCACGCTTCAAAATTATGCAAGTTACGATGAGTAAATCATTAGATGTATTACTTAATTTAATGGTTCAAGCTTTTGAATCTATTGAAGGTGTTCCAGAGGAACTTGTTACAGATAATATGAAAACAGTGATGAGTCAACCTAGGACTGAAACGTTTAGTGGACAAGTTAATCCTAAATTCAAACAATTCGCTGATGATTTTAATTTTAAAGTGAAGCCGTGTATAGCTGGTCGTCCTAGAACGAAAGGTAAAGTTGAATCCATTATGAAAATATTAGATGAAATTCATGCCTATCAAGGACAATTATACTTACATGAAATTCCACAATTTATTGACGAATTAAATGATCGTTTGAATTACTCAGTGCATAATGGGACAGGAAAAATACCAATTATTGAAGTAAAAAAAGAAAAGAGCTTCTTACAGCCATTACCCAATGTCCATGTAAGAAACTCATATAAAGTAGAACATAAATATTTGAAAGTCAATCGTTCGAATATGATTACATATCGCTCCAATCAGTACTCAGTTCCTGCTGAATACTATGGAAAAACGGTTGAAGTTCAAGTTTATGATCAACGTTTGTTTGTTTATTATAACACCAAATTAATCGTTGAGCATCCTATTACCCATCATAAATTAAATTATCAGCAACAACACTATTTAGAAACGCTAGCTGTCTCCTATGGAGACCATGATGATATTAATCAGCTGGCCTTAGATAATTTAAAAACGATAGGAGAGATGTATGATGAATAATATTACTAACTACCAACGTTTAAAAGATAATCTGTCATATCTAAAAATGAATCAAATGATTACTCATTTAGATGAAGTGATAGATTTTAGTATCACTAACGATTTATCATTTATTGATACTTTAATTAAATTGAGTGATTATGAAATCGCAGTTAAAGAAAAGAATATGATTGAATCAATGGTTAAGGTAGCAGCATTCCCTTTTAAAAAGGAACTGTGCGACTTTGACTTTTCATTCCAACCTAACGTCAATAAACAAGAAATCGTAGATTTTACTCATTTACGATTTATAGAAAACCATCAGAATATTGTCTTTTTAGGTCCAAGTGGTGTAGGTAAAACCCATTTAGCTACATCAATTGGTATGTCAGCAGCGAAAAAAAGAGTAAGTACGTATTTCATTAAATGTCATGATTTAATACAAAATTTGAAAAAATCTCAATTAGAGAATCGGTTAGAAAATAGACTCAAGCACTATAGTAAATATAAATTACTAATTATTGATGAAATAGGCTATTTACCTATTGATAGTGAAGATGCCAAACTCTTTTTCCAACTGATTGATTTAAGATATGAGAAGAAAAGTACCATTTTTACTACAAATATTAATTTCAATTTATGGAATGAAATATTTGAAGACCCTAAAATAGCTAATGCCATTTTAGATCGCATATTACATCACTCAAATGTCATAAAAATAACTGGGAAGTCTTATCGGTTAAAAGACCATTTTGTGAAAGTTGAAAAGACAGAATGACATTTTTGTACATTCTTAAACAATCATTTTTGTACATTCTTTTATTGACATTTACACTGTTACCCAACTTTCATTGTTTGTAGAAACTGTTTCACAGTTTCTCTATGTTGGGTCCCTACCTCAGGAGTCTCGGCTTCAAATTAATTTTCGTTTTAAATTATTCATTTTTTATTTATCAGTCCTAAAAAACAGAGAACCAAATTAAATCGCTTAATTACCATCATTAAATTTACAAAACGCAAAAACGAGATAACCACATTTATAGTGATTATCTCGTTATGATTATCATTAACAAAATGATGTTATCTTAATTTATATTTCTTCTTCCTTGATTACATTAAGGAAACGGCGTAATTCATCCGTTTTAGGATGATTAAACATAGCATCAGGCGAACCTTGCTCACCAATTAAACCTTCATGTATAAAAACAATATTATTTGAAACTTCTTTAGCAAAGCGCATTTCGTGCGTAACAATAACCATTGTCATACCTTCGTTAGCTAAGTCTTTAATTACTTTTAACACATCATTAACTAATTCAGGATCAAGTGCTGATGTTGGTTCATCAAATAACATCACTTTAGGATTCATAGCTAATGCTCTTGCAATCGCTACACGTTGCTGTTGACCACCAGACAATGCATGTGGTCGTTGATCTTTAACATGAGTTAACCCTACTTTTTCAAGTAAGTCTAAAGATTTATTTCTTGCTTCTGCTTTATTCATTTTCTTAACTGTGATTAAACCTTCCATCACATTTTCTAAAGCAGTCTTATGTGGGAAAAGATTATAACTTTGGAACACCATTCCAGATTGTTTACGAACTTCTATTTGTGACTTTTTGTCCTTAGCAGTGTATGTCTTACCGTTAACATAAACTGTACCTTCACTAGGAATTTCTAAGGCATTAATCATACGCAGTAAGGTTGTCTTACCTGAACCAGAACGACCGATTAATGTCACAACTTCACCTTGTTCAACTGATAAATCTATACCTTTAATGACTTCAACATCTTTAAAAGATTTATGAATATTATTTAATTGAATCATGAGCGATACCCTCTTTCAATATAAGATTCATAGATACTTTGGATAATAGAAATGATGAAACATACGACCCAATACATTACGGCAACAAGTATATAAATTGTTAAATATTCATATGTTGTTGACGCAACTTCTTGTGCCTTTCTGAACATTTCTGCTACCAAGATAAAACCTAATAAAGATGTATCTTTGATTAAACTTAAAAATGTATTTCCTAAAGCAGGAATAGATACACGAATTGCCTGTGGCAAAATAATTCTTCTCACTGTTTGAGCATATGTCATACCAATAGAATATGCCGCTTCAGTTTGTCCTTTAGGAATAGAAATAATACCTCCACGGATAATTTCTGATGCATATGCACCAACATTTAAAGATAAACCTATAATCGCTGCTACCACTGGTGCTAATGTCCATTGATTATCAGCATTATTAGTTAATAATCGACCTAATTCAGGTATACCATAAAATATAATAAACAATTGAACAATCATTGGCGTACCTCGAATAATAGAAACATATACTCGAGCAATACCTTTTAAAATTTTACTAGTTGAAATTCGCATTAAGGCTGTAAATAAAGCGATAATAAGGCCAAAGACAAATGTCACTAATGTTATAGGAATTGAATATTTTACCAACCCTTCTAGCATTGGTTGAAATGCCTGTTTTGCTGCGTCTAATGCATGTAGTTGTTCACTATTTAGATTTAGAAACATCTTGACCAAACCATTTCTTACCTATTTTAGCTAATTCACCATTCTCTTCAATTTTTTTCAAACCGTCGTTGAATTTTTGAACTGTTTCATCATCAACTTTTTTAGAGAATGCGAAACCAGATTTATTTTGTTCTGCATCACCTTTGATAGCTTTGATCTTAGCATCAGGTTTTTGTTTTTTATAATCTAAGTATGACAAACTATCATTGAAAGTACCGTCAACACGATTAGATAATAATAAATCCATTGATTGGTTAAAACCGTCAACTTTTGTAATATCTGCGCCTTTATCTTTTGCTAATTTACCATAATTAGAGGTAAATGTTTGAGCTAATTTCTTACCTTTAACATCGTCAAAATCTTTAATGTTTTTCTCATTTTCACGTACAACTAATACTGCACTTGAATATGTGTAAGGTTTTGAGAATTTATATTTTTTCTCTCTGTCTGGGTTAATACCTACTTGGTTAGCGATAACATCAAATCTACCAGCATCTAAACCAGCAAACATTGAATCCCATGATGTTTCACTAAACTTAAGTTTAATACCTTCTTCTTTCGCAACTGCTTTAATTACGTCAATATCATAACCAGTTAATTTACCTTGTTTACTATGGAAACTAAATGGTGCGTATGTACCTTCAGTACCTACATTAAGTGTTTTACCACTTTTGCTACTATCTTTGGAATCGTTATTACCACATGCTGCTAATACAAATACTAATGCCATTACCACAAATAAAAGTCTTTTCATAGAATTTGCTCCTTATTCTTATTATTCTAATCGGAATAAAAACATTTTAATCTTAAATCATTGATAAGTCAATATCTTCATCTTTTGCTAAAGAAAATAAAATAGTTAACAATTAAATTTCTTGTCCTTATTTTGATTGTTCAGTAATATCTTTTTTCTTACCTTGTAACATAAATGAGCAGAAGAAACTAACAATTGTAATGATTACTGCAAATAAGAAGCCAGCATGATAACCATGTAATAACGTATCAACTTTAATTTGATTCATCATGTCTACCTTATCCATTCCTTTATAATCAGACATTGTAGGTGTAAAGTTTTTACTTGCTTGAGATAAAATAGTAATTAATATTGCTGTACCTATTGAACCAGCGATTTGTTCAATGGTATTAGTCATAGATGAACCGTGTGCATTCATTTCTGGTGCCAGTTGATTCATCGTATGTGTCATCACTGGGATTAATCCTAATGCGATACCAATCATTCTAATCGCATATACTGTTGCCAAGACAATTGTGGATGTATGTTCATCCATAACTACAAAATAAGCTGTAGTTACTACAACAATAGCCATACCAATCAGTGCTAAATTCCTTGGACCAAATCTTTCATATAATGCACCTGATGTCATAGACATAAATGCCATCACAATTGCACCAGGTAATAAAGTTAAGCCCGAATCCAAAGCAGTTCTATGCAGTAAATTTTGCACAAAAATAGGTAAAATCGTTTCAGAACCTATCATCGATATCATCGTAACACCTAATATAATAATTCCGACTGTAAATTGTTTATTCTTAAATACACCAAAATTCAACAGTGGTGTTGTTAATTTAAATTGTCTAATGACAAAGACAGTAACAAGAATAATACCGCCAATAATTGCAATTAAGACGATTGGATCATTCCAACCACGTTCTGATATCGAACTTGTACCATATAATAAACCACCAAATCCTAAAACAGACACAATCACAGATAAGATATCAATTGGCACTTTGATATTAGTACCTACATTCTTAACAGTCTTAAATCCTAAAATGAAAGTCACTGCAGCAATTGGTGCCACAACATGGAATAATGATCTCCAATTAAAATATTCAACTAAATAGCCTGATAATGTTGGTCCAATTGCTGGTGCTAAGCCAATAACCAAACCAAAAGTCCCCATATACTTACCGCGTTCGTGTGGTAAAAAGATATCTAATATAGTAGTCATCATTAAAGGCATCATTATTCCTGAACCCAATGCTTGAATAATTCTCGCTACCAATAATACTGTAAAATTAGGACTAAAACCGCCTAAAATGGTACCTAAAAAGAAAATAAAGATAGAAACTAAAAAGACTTGTCTCGTACTATATCTCTGTATAACAAGCGCTGATAAAGGTATAACGATACCATTAGTTAATAAGAAAGCTGTCGTTAACCATTGTACTTGTGTATATGTAATATCAAAATCTTTCATAATACTTGGTAAAGCTGTCACTAATAGCGTTTCATTTAGTAAACCGAAAAAGCCACCAAATAACATTGTGATGATCATTGTTAATTTTTGTTTGATTGACACTCGAATCCCCCTCTATATCTAAAAGGTATTATGCAATTTTTTAGACATTTGGTAATTATACCGATTTTTAAAATAATAAGCACTTGATTAGTTTTATTTTTACAAATCGTAACAATTACTATTTACATTCGCATTGTTTTCATGCATAATATATGCATAAGGAGGTATAGAGGAGATGAAACTAGACTTACAAACTGCTCGTCGTAATTTGAATAGCCCGAATATTAAGACAAGAAAACGTGCTTTGAAAATTATCAAACAACATAAGAAATCGCAAAAATAGTACGTTATTAATACTTTTGTGATCTAAGTTATTTATCATTGAGTTCCCTAGCTCAATAGTAACCACTCTATAAATACTATTTCCTTAGATTACTTCACATACAAAATGACCCGAATTACAATCACTCCTTTTGTAATCGGGTCATTTATTATATTAATAAATCATCGTATAAATATCTTTTATATGTTGGTTCATTCCACCAATAATTATTTCATTTATAAATAATATTTATCTTTTACTTCTAAATCATCTGTTAATTCATAAATTAGCGGTGCACCTGTTTTAAGTTCATAACCGACAATATCTTCGTCAGATACGTTTTCTAAATATTTAATCAACGCACGGATTGAATTTCCGTGTGCAGAAACTAATACAGTATCTCCATCTAAAAGATGTTGTGAAATGTGGTCTGTCCAAATTGGAATGACACGTTCCAAAGTATCTTTTAGGCTTTCAGAATATGGCATCATGCGTTTGTCTAAATGATTATAACGACGATCTTGCAAGTAAGCATCACGTTGTTCTTCACTTTCAGCAGGTGGTTTGACATCATAAGAACGACGCCAAATATGAACTTGTTCTTCTCCGAATTCTTGTCTTGCATCATCTTTGTTTAATCCTTGTAGTGCACCATAATGTCTTTCGTTTAAACGCCAGCTTTTATTAACAGGAATCCATTGTTGCTCAGATTTAGTTAAAATATAATGTGTTGTATCTAATGCACGTGTAAGTAATGAAGTATAAGCAATATCAATATTTAATTGATGTTCTTTAATTTTTTCACCTGCTGTAATCGCTTCTTTAACACCTTGCTCAGATAAATTAACGTCTTCCCAACCTGTAAATAAGTTTTTAGCGTTCCATTCACTTTGTCCGTGGCGACATAAAATTAATTTTGGCATAATCATTACCTCTTTCTTTAACTCTGTTTAAAATTCAACAGATTTACTTATCGTTGTGACTAGACATGTTTCATTACAATCACTACTCTATTAGCATTCAGCTAATGAATATCATGCAATGATTGCATTCACTCTTTTTCTTTGACACTTGTATTATACACCTAGCTTCTAATTTTTACTAATAAAAGAAAAGAAATTTTTAGGCTAACCTAAAAAAAGAAATCACTCTTCCACATTAGATAATCACAAAAAAAAATGGGACTACGAAATAATTATTTCAAAACAAATTATTTCGTAGTCCCACTCAGGCAAGACTGACTAGGTTTGATAATACTAGTCCATTCAATCAGGGTGAATATATCATCAAAAATTTATATATAGCTTTTACATTAATGTGCGAGATGGAAAACTACGACATAATTTTTCGAAAGATTTATTTCTGTTTGGCTTCTACTTTTATAACGTTATAAATGATCAGGTTCTGGATGGACATAAACTGATGAAATACCTTTGTCGTGAAGATGATGCTCAACGTTATCACAAACATGATGTGCTTCTATTAATGACAAGTCAGAATCAACTACAATTGTGACATCAATAAATACACTGCTGCCATGATAGCGTCCTTTAATACTTTTGACATCCATTACTTGAGGTACTTCTAAAATATCATTACGATATTCTTCTAATTCTTGTTCATTGAAACCATCGCTAAGTGCAAAAATAGATTCTTTAAAGATACCAAACCCAGTGTAGATAATGAGTAAGCCGAGTATTGTCGCTAAGATAATATCGACGATAGGAAAGCCAAATTGTGTAAAAACTAACCCTATCGCTGTACCAATACTAACTAAGCTATCTGATAGATTGTCTTTTGCCGCTGAACTTAACGAACTACTTTTAGTTTTCGTCGCTAATCTTTGATTAACAACAAAAACGACTAACATCACTAGTCCACTAATTAAACTCACTATGATATTAATCGCATTAGGTACAACATCATCATTTCTAATTAAACGTGGTGCATTTTGAATGACGACTTGAATACCCACAAACATAATGATGAATGATACTAATAATGAAGATATATTTTCTGATTTAAGATGGCCATATGGATGATTTCTATCAGCTGGTTTAATAGAAATTTTCAGACCAATAATAACGGCAACAGATACAATAATATCGGTCATATTATTTAATGCATCTGCTCTAACAGCTGCCGAATTAAAGACATACCCAGTTAAAAATTTAGTAACAGATAAGATAATATATACAACTAAACTTAAATAAGCACCACGCTGTGCTAACTTAAGATTTTCACTTTGAGACATGCCGTTAAACCACCTTGAAATAGTATAGTAACAACATTATGAATGATTCATTTTAAATTTACAACGTTTTTATTTTTTATAAATTTTTATAAATTACATCTAATTTTTTAATTAGACCTACCTAATAAAATTTAGAGCTTGTGCTATTTTTAATAGCTACAAGCTCTTATGCAGTTGTAGCGAGAGCTATCAACTGTGTTCCTTTAATTTTTATTAGCTAGAACGACTTATGCAATTTATTACGTAGTAATGAATTGTATTCCTTTAAACTTTAATAGCTACAAGCTACAAGCCCAACCTTGCCCGTCTTGCACATTAAAGTAAAAATTTTAGTTATAAAATTTTTCTATGACGGGTCCCTGCATTGCTTGTTAGAGTTTCTGCTATCTTGATAGCTAGAAAATCTTATGCAGTTTATTATGAATTAATAAAAAAGCTATTTCAGATATCCAGTTTCTCTTTGCTGGGTCCCTACGCAGTTGTCAGAGTTTCTAATGTCTTAATAGCTAGATAGCTATCAACCGACCACAACTTTTTAATCTTTTAATACCCATTTGGATAAGACAAAAGTAATAGGTATAGTAATGATCAAACCAGCAAATGGTGCGATTTCTGCCGGTAAGTTTAACCACTTTACAAAAACATATAAAAAAGCAGTTTGCAATAAGACATTAACAACTTGAGTTATAGGAAAACTAATAAATTTTTTCCAAGTTGGTTTAACTTTATATACAAAATAGCAATTCAAATAATATGAAATGACAAAGGCCACAATAAACCCTGTGACATGACTCAACATATAATTCAAGTGCAATAATTTTAACAATAGTAAGTAAACAACATAATAGTTGAAAGTGTTTATACCACCCACAACGATAAATTTAATAATTTCAAAATGTGTCTTTGTTAATTTCATTTTCAATTCCTTTTGCCCTTCTTTATCTTTATCTATTTCGTTGAAATTCCCCTTTTACATAGCCAGTTTATATAATTTCAATTCATTATACACTAAATCAACTTTTTCATTTGTCTTCAAACTCTTGTCATCAAAGTTGCTAAAAGTTCCATAACAAACATTTTCATGTCACCTCCGACTTTAACTTTAGTAAACGACTTATTTTCTATACAATAAGATTAATAAAGTTGGGAGGGCTCTTTATGCATATCAATAAAGTGATTATAGCTTCAGACTCATTTAAAGAAAGTATGACTGCTCAACATATAGGTCAAACCATTCAAAAGGCATTTCAGCAAGTGCTACCAGATGACATTCAATACGATATCATTCCAATGGCTGACGGCGGTGAAGGAACAACAGAAGCTTTAATAGATGCTTTAAATGCGCAAAATTACACAGTAGCTGTTCACGATCCTTTAATGCGTCCTGTTAAAGCATCTTATGCAAGATCTGACTTACATCAAACTGCTATTATCGAAATGGCTGAAGCTTCAGGACTGCAGCTACTACACGATAATGACAAGAACCCGCTTCATACAACATCTTTTGGAACCGGCGAACTTATTAAGGACGCCTTAGACCATGACGTTAAAACAATTATCCTAGGACTCGGTGGTAGTGCAACCAATGATGGTGGTAGCGGCATGTTAAGTGCACTTGGCATTAAATTTATAGATCATACTGGTCATCAATTACAAATGAATGGTGCCACACTTGACCAAATTGATACGATTGATTGTAGTCATGTAGATCATCGTTTACAGCATGTGTCATTCAAAGTGGCTTGTGATGTAAATAATCCTTTACTGGGTCCCAATGGTGCAACTGCAATTTATGGTCCACAAAAAGGTGCTAGTCAAAAGATGATACCAAAGTTGGATACCGCTATGCGTCATTATCATGATAAGATAGCATCATACACAGGAAAAGTTGTCAAAGACATACCTGGTGCTGGTGCAGCAGGAGGTATGGGTGCCGCTACATTAGCATTTTTCAATACCACTTTACAAAAAGGTATTGATGTTGTCTTTGATATCACTAACTTTTACGACAGAATTAACAATGCAGATTTAGTCATTACTGGTGAAGGTCGAATAGATCATCAAACCATTTTTGGCAAAACACCTGTTGGCGTAGCTCAAGCAGCTAAACAGTTTAATATTCCAGTTATTGCTATATGTGGCAGTCTAGGCGATGGTTACCAAAGCGTTTATGAACACGGTATCGATAGCGTCTTTTCTATTATCCCTGCCCCTTGTGAGCTATCAAAAGCAATCTCACATAGCGAACAATATTTATATGATACCGCAACGAATATAGCTCGATTACTTAATACTAACAGCAAGTTTAAGTCTTAATATGGTTTACACAATTAGAACGAGGTGAGTGAAATGAAACGAACTGACAAATATCGTGATTCTTATCAATACGATAATCAATATCATAGCCATAAACAACAGCAAGAAGACAATAATTATCAACAACAATATAATGAGGAACATCCTGAACGTTACTATAACGGTAGAGATTATCGTCGTGAACAACTACTTGAAGAGGAAAATCAACAAAATCGTAAATCTAAAAAATGGCTATATATTATTATTGTCATCTTATTAATTATCGTAGCAATTTTTGTCACACGCGCTTTTCTAAATCACAATAGTGGTGATAAAGTTAATAATGATCCAAATGTCTCTCAAAATTACAAAAAACAAGTAGAAGATAGCAACGATAATATAAACAAACAAGTCGATGATGCTAAGTCTTCTATTAAACAAAATCAAAATAGCCAACAACAAATTGATCAACTTCAAAACGAAGTTAATAACTTAAAACAACAAGAGCAAAATAAAGCTGATTCTAAATTTACTCAATTCTATCAAGACCAAATTGATAAATTAAAAGATGCTAATACAGCTCAACAAAATAACGAAAACCAAAGTAAGATTAACAATATGTTAAATGATATTAATACTAAGTTTGACAGTATTAAATCCAAACTAGAAAGCTTATTTAATAGCAATAGTTCAAATAATCAAAATACAACACAATAGTCCTTAATTCCCTTACTATATCTGAATTTTAAGTGTCAAACAGTTACTGACAAATGCTTAATTTTAACTGTAAAATGCTTTTTGTCTCAGGTCCTTCAATATAGTAAGGGTTTTTTTATGTGAATTTATATTCAAACTACATACAAATTTCTATAAAACCGTTATAATTTATATCATTAAACCACTTAAGGAGTATGATTATGTCATCAGCTAAATCAAAGCATTTTTCACTATTATTATTAATCACATTAGGTGTTATGACAGCATTTGGACCATTAACTATAGATATGTATGTGCCCTCATTACCTAAAGTTCAAAATGCTTTTAGTTCAACAACTTCTGAAATTCAATTAACACTCTCATTTACAATGATTGGACTCGCACTTGGTCAATTTATTTTTGGACCATTATCTGATGCTTTGGGACGTAAACGTGTTGCTGTATCCATTTTAATTATTTTTGTCATCACTTCGTTCATTGCTATTGTCACAACACATTTATATTTATTTTTAATCTTACGTCTTATACAAGGATTGACTGGTGGTGGTGCAATAGTTATTGCTAAAGCATCTGTAGGAGATAAATTCAGTGGTAACGAGTTGGCAAAATTTTTAGCTTCTTTAATGGTTATCAACGGTATTATTACTATCCTTGCACCTTTAGCTGGTGGTTGGGCATTATCAATGTATACGTGGAGAACAATATTCACTATACTAACTGTCATTTCGTTAATTATATTAATTGGAGTCGCTTCACAATTACCTAAAACACCTAAACATGAATTAAAGCAAGTGAATTTTAATCAAGTTTTTAAAGACTTTGGTAGTTTATTAAAGAAACCTGGTTTTATTATTCCTATGTTGTTACAAGGCTTGACTTATGTCATGTTATTTAGCTTTTCATCAGCTTCGCCATTTATTACCCAGAAATTATATAATATGACGCCTCAACAATTTAGTGTCATGTTTTCAGTGAATGGTATTGGCTTAATTGTCGTAAGTCAAATTGTGGCTTTATTGGTAGAAAAAATGCATCGTCACTTCTTACTTATCTTATTAACAATGATTCAAGTGACAGGTGTGATACTCATTGTCATTACTTTAGTATTCCACTTACCTTTATGGTTATTACTTGTCGCCTTTTTCTTAAATGTTTGCCCAGTAACTTCTATTGGTCCTTTAGGTTTCACAATGGCTATGGAAGAACGCACAGGTGGAAGTGGTAATGCCTCGAGTTTACTAGGCTTATTCCAATTTATTTTAGGGGGACTCATCGCTCCATTAGTTGGGTTAAAAGGGCAATATGATACAACACCTTACATTGTCATCATCGTTATGACGGCAGTTGCTTTAATTACACTGCAAATGATTTATTTTAAAATGATTAATAAGCAATCAGCATAAAAATTAACACGCATTATTCTTTGTCATGATATGAAAGTACATGACTAGGAACAATGCGTGTTTTTAATATTAGTTAATTGGTATCCATAGTTCAGTAATATAATTGTCACTTGTCGTATCACCTTCACCATATAATTCAAAACATGGTGCATGTTTAGCACTGATATCGCGACTATTCGTCAAATAATCATGAATCTCTGACATTTTGTGTTGTATCGCTTTAGGAACCGCACCTTTAGCTTCAACAACCATATATTTACTTGCTGCTAATTCTATTGTCTCAAACTCACTATCATCTTCAATATCTGTTGTTACAGCTATCATATAGTCCATGCATCCATTGTCATGTGGCGATAATACACCTAAAAAACCTGGAAGTTGATTATTACTTTGTGCAACTAACGTTTGTTCCCACTGCATATTAAAAAACTGTTGCCAGAAATCAGCTATGTGCTGTTGTGCTTCAGTACCATTGCTATATGATTTAGTTACACCAATCAAATTTAATGTCTCAAGTTGTTTTACTTTATAATCCATATCCTTACCTCTTTTCCTCATTAACTTTTATCCAATCAAATTTGTGAAACATTTTAATAGGACAAATCGCATTGACGATATATAATAATAATTATTTAATGAAATCATATGATACGAGGGTCATTTTTATGAATAAAACAATATTACCTGTAAAACCTATCAGCCAACTATTCCCTATTCCTATGGTTATGGGATGTGAAGGTGTCTCAGCAGCAATGATGTTGCAATATAACAACCAACATATCAAAGCGACAGATATTATGAAACATTGGCCGACGCATCCTAACAATCCTCATAAAGGTTATGTAGGTCACCATTTCTTAGTTAAATTAGGCAATTATCATCAAACTATTTTTCCAGATGCTTATGTACCTTTTTTACAACGCTATAATCCGAATATTATAGATGGAACTGGTAAATCTTTAGACGAATTGAAACATGTTATTGATCAAGGCCAACCAGTAGTTATATACCATACAAATCTTGGTTCTAAACCTTTGTTACGCGTCTTTAAATTTGATAACCAACCTGCAAAACACGTTTCAAACATCCATGTGACATTGCTCATTGGTTATGATGATTACTATTATTATTATATTGATCCTTTATGGAGTCATATCAGACGAGGCTTAGTTTTTCCAGCTATCTTCCCAAACAGGAAACAGATCATCAAAATACGTAAAGAAAAAATGGAATTTAGTTTTAACGCTCCTGGGCGAAAATGTCTTTATATCGACCCATCAACAACTTCTAATTAGCAATATAGATTTAAAATAACAGCGACATTTCTGACTTTATGATGTCATTAGTGTCGCTTTTACTATTTTTCGTCTTTAAATCTCAAACGTCATTAAAGTTTGAACCATTTCATGTTGTATATCATTTGTGCGCCATTGTCTTGGGTACCCTAAACATGGACACATGAATGTTGTTCCCTGCTCTGACACTACTTTTCTAAAATGAACGTGACCCATAATGCTAAATGGTATATGATATCGATGATAAATATCGTCGAAATCACTAGTTCCAATATAAGCATTATAAAAATCAAAAATTCGGTGTGGTGTGGGTACTACGAATTGATGATGTGTGACCATATGTGTCATTAAAATTATCTTCCTATTTCCTACTTTCTTAATATCTTGTTCAACTTGTTCAGCTGCTAACCTTGATAAACGTTGATCACTTATTCCCCAAGAAATTTTTTCTTTATCTTGCCATGTTGCGCCATAATGTTTACCACTTTCGAGTTGTTCAAGTGAAAATTTATCATTGGCATAACTATAATCATACCAAGCCGTATGCCCTACTATGGCCCATTCTTCATTTGCAATATACGGCTGATTTATTAAACATTGGTCGAGTTGTTGATACTTAGCTAATATATCTGGCGTAGATAATGTAGCTGCTTGCCAAAAATCATGATTCCCAGGAACGAACAATACTGGTATATCAATTTTGTCAGTTAATCTTTGTATAAAATGCGTAGTGATTTCAAAATGATTAGCAATATCCCCTGCTAACAATAAAATATCTATATGCTTACTATTAACAGCTACAACAAGCGCTGCTAAATAATCTTCTGATGTTAAGACATTATGTCTATCAACATGCAAATCTGAAATAGCTCCAATTCTCACAAATATACCCTTCTTTGCTTTATATGAAATGACATCTATTATGGCATAACTACGCCACTTTTTATAATAAATGGATTTTTATATCAATTATGATAAAATTTTGCCATATAAAACTTATTACCAAATAATAAAATGATAAGTTTTATTTATCATTGACTATGTAAATCAATGTATTTTCTTATATTTCAAAAAATAATTGCTTTATTTTTTCGTTTTCTATAATATTTATAAATAAGAAAACGCTTTCATGCAATTTATTTTTTTATTTGCTTTATCCCGAGGAGGAACGACATGGCAAGAAAATTACATAGAGAGTTGAATAATAGACACATCCAATTAATTGCGATTGGTGGTGCCATAGGTACTGGATTATTCTTAGGTTCTGGTCAAACAATTTCATTAACTGGACCTTCACTATTATTCACTTACATGATTATCGGCGTTGTATTATTTGCCTTTATGCGTGCTTTAGGCGAATTATTATTGAGTAATACTAAATTCAATTCATTTGTAGATATTGCTAATGAATATTTAGGTCCCTTTGGTGGGTTCGTCATTGGTTGGACTTACTGGATATGTTGGATTGTTTCAAGTATGTCTGATTTAACTGCAATGGGACAATACTTTGCTTTTTGGTATCCACAAGTTCCAAACTGGATTACTGTACTATTTATTGTGCTCATCCTAATCTCTTTCAATTTATTGGGAGCAAGATTATTTGGGGAATTAGAATTTTGGTTCTCAATTATTAAAGTTGTTACAATTATTGCGATGATTATTGTCGGACTAGTCTTAATATTCTGTTCATTTAAGACCCATTATGGTCATGCATCATTTGGAAATCTAGTGAATCACGGAGGTATCTTCCCAAATGGTACATTTGGTTTCTTAATGTCATTCCAAATCGCGGTATATTCCTTTATAGGTATAGAACTTATAGGTGTTACTGCTGGTGAAACGAAAGACCCTGAAAAGACTTTGCCAAAAGCCATCAATAATGTTCCTATTAGAATTCTATTATTTTACATTGGTGGTCTGTTAGTTATCATGTCTGTCATTCCTTGGAATGAAATGAATCCTGATAGCAGTCCTTTCGTAAAATTATTCACATTAATTGGTGTCCCTTTTGCAGCTGGTATCGTTAACTTTGTTGTCTTAACTGCAGCTGCATCAGCAACCAATAGTGGTATTTATTCAAATAGTCGTATTTTGTTTGGTTTATCACAACAAGGATTAGGACCTAAAGTATTAAGTAAGACGAATAGTAATGGTGTTCCTTATCTTTCAATGTTTGTGTCATCACTCACATTATTAGTTGCAGCATTACTTAACTTTATTTTTCCGAATGCTATTCAATTATTTATTTATGTTACGACCCTATCAACAGTATTATTCTTAGTTGTTTGGGCAATGATTATTGTGGCATACCTTATGTATTTGAAAAAGCATCCTAACGCACATAAAAATAGTAAATTTAAGTTAGTTGGAGGCCGTCCAATTGCTTATATAATTTTAGCATTCTTCTTGTTTGTCTTTATACTATTATTCTTTAGTGACGAAACAAGAGCAGCAATATTTATTTCACCATTCTGGTTTATCTTCCTTTTCTTCTATTATAAAAAGTATAAATCAAATGCTGAACGTTTAGCTGCAGAACAAAAACGACAAGATAGTAATCATTTCAGATATGAAAACTAACAACTTTATAATATAAATAACACCATTGATTGTATAGGTAGTATCGTTTAAAGGATGATAAAATGTCCTCACAAACGTAATGATATTACCAATAACAGTCAATGGTTTTTTATTGATAACAACAACATGCTATTTGAAGATACATTAATGAAATAGATGAATTTAAAAATACCTCTCCTTATGGATTACAATTGCTAGCTTCACTACAATTGCATTGGGACCCAGCACAGAGAATTTCCTCTAGAAATTCTACAAGCAATGCCAGCTGGGCTTGAGGTTCTAAAATTTCAGAGAAATTAGAACCTGTGCTCGTTTCTCTCGCCTCTCTTTGAGGATTACAATTGCTAGCTTCGCTACAATTGCATAAGAGGTTCTAAAATTTCAGAGAAATTAGAACTTCTTAATGTCAATTGGTTTTATAAATGATAAAATATAAACTATTAAACTTTTTGAGGAGTAAGTCATGGAATTATTAGAAGCTTTTTTAATTTTTATCTTTGCTGTTGTGATTAGTTCAGTCATCAACAATCGTTTTCCGCAAATACCAACAGCATTTATACAAATCGCCTTAGGTGCACTTATATTTTTCATTCCTATCGATGTAGAATTTGAATTCAATTCAGAAGTATTTATGTTTGCTGTTATCGCTCCATTATTATTTGTTGAAGGCACTCATATATCACGTAAAAAATTATTAGAATATAGAAAACCTATATTATTAATGGCAATGGCTCTCGTCTTTACAACTGTTATCGGTGTTGGTTACTTCATACATTGGATTTGGCCTTCATTACCAATGCCAGCAGCATTCGCTATAGCCGCAATACTTTGTCCTACTGATGCTGTAGCAGTTTCAGCAATTACCCGTGGTAAAGTGTTACCTAAAGGTTCAATGTCTATTCTTGAAGGTGAATCTTTACTCAACGATGCAGCTGGTATCGTTTCCTTTAAAATAGCAGTCACAGCTTTAATCACTGGTTCATTTTCAGCTTTTCATGCCATTGAGCAATTTATCATATCAACAATTATCGGTATTTTAATTGGTATAATTGTAGGATTTATTATCATCAGAGTTCGTATTGATTTAACAGCCAATAAAGGGCTTAAAGATAATAATACTTTAACCTTCATTCAATTATTAACACCTTTTGCTGTCTATTTCCTTGCAGAAGAACTCCATGCGTCAGGGATTATCGCCGTTGTTGTAGCTGGTTTAATTCATGGTTTAGAGCATGACCGACTAATCAAAGCACAAACTGAATTACAAATGAATTATCACCAAATATGGAATACCTTCAGCTATGCCTTGAATGGCTTCGTTTTTGTTGTATTAGGCTTTATAGTACCTACCGTTGTTCTTGATATTTTAAAAACTGAACCACAAAATCTATCATTTCTAATTACAACAACGTTACTCATAGCGTTAGCAATCTATGTCTGTCGTTTCATTTGGGTTTATTTCTGGTTTAATGACTTTTATTACCCTAAAAATATCCAATCTTATTTGGATGATGATAATACAGTTAATGAACAACCGCCCACTAGGCTTCGTTATGCCTTTATTATGACAATGTGTGGCATTCACGGTACCATATCACTATCAATGGCATTAACACTACCGTATATCATTGCTCAAGGGAAAGCATTTGAATATCGTAATGACTTATTATTCGTTGCCTCATTGATGGTACTTATTAGTTTGGTTTTAGCACAAGTCGTTTTACCATTTATAACGCCTTCAGCTAACAAACCTATCTTCGAAGGTATGACTTATCAATCTGCCAAAATATTTATGGTTCAAAAAGTGATTGAACATTTTACAGAGTTAAATAAAAAAGATAAAGACATAGACTATCGTCCAGTCATTAATCAATACTATGGAGAGTTACTATTCCTACTCAATTCTGAACCGAATAACAAAAACACTAAAGAGCTAAAACGTCTAGAAGACATTGCTAAAACTGTAGAAACTGAAACGCTAGAACGATTAATTGACAAAGGTAAAACCACATATCAAGATATCAACAACTATCGTACAGTCATTGAATTATCAGAGAATCATCGTAATGCTAATGTTGTAGAAAAAATTGCTAATTTCTTTAAAATGTTCTTACTACGTCTAAAAGCTTTTAAACATTCTAAAGCTGAAGATCGAGAAACAAGAGAACAAGAATTTAATAATAGCTTTAAAGATGTACAAAAAATTATGCGTGTTGTGACGCATAACATTACGATACGTTTAAGAAAAGAACAAACGACAGATAATGTACTAGAAGTTAACATTGTTATTAATCACTTTTATAACATTAGTCGTTCACTTAAATGGCAAGCACAACGTCGGGAATTACAAAAAAATCCTGAAAATCGTTTACCTTCTGTTCCACATGAAATCTTTAGCAATCATAAATTGCAAGCACTCTATTTACAACGTGATTATTTAGACCAAATGATTAGACGTAGTAAAATCGATAATACTGTCGCTGCACAAATTAGAGAAAATATTAACTATAATGAAATTGTACTTGCACAAGAATCTAAATCATAACTATTAAAAAAGCCCCGTTGAACATGTTACATTCAACGGGGCTTGTTATATATTAATACATTACTTTTTAAGTTTAAATGGTATCGTACACACGTTAACATTCTTTTGATAAATTAAATACAGTTTCATTCTCAAGCTTGTTTGGTTATGCAATAAATTATGCCAACGCTTTTTAGTGATAAATTCTGGAACTACGACTGTAATCATGTAATTTTGATCTTTAGCTTTACGATTAATCTTATCAATGAAACGTGAAATTGGTCTAATAATACTACGATATTCCGAGTGTAGTATCACTAGTCTAACATCAGGGAAATGTCTCTTCCATTTCTCTACAAATGCTTTTTCATCTTCATCGCCAAATGATACGTGCACCGCAATAACATCATTATTAGCAAGCATTTGAGCATAATAAATTGATTTATCGACAGCTGTTGTAATACTTGTAATTGGAACTATTGCTAAATTACGGTCTACAACTTCAACATTATGAACATCTACTTCAGAGCGAAGCTGTTCAGCGATATCACAATAATGCTTGTTAATCTTCATAAAGAATAAAACGACAAATGGTAAGAAAATCAATATCGGCCAAACCTGACTAAATTTAGTGATGAGCAATATCATAAATACGACAAAAGTAATTAAGCCACCCACCATATTAACAGATAATTTGGCTATCCAATGTTTAGGTCGTTCATGAAACCATTTAATAACCATACCAAATTGCGCTAACGTAAATGGAATAAACACACCTACAGCATATAATGGAATTAAATCTTCAGTCATACCATCAAAAGCGATAATTAACACAATAGCTAAGACACCTAAAATAATAATAGCATTAGAATATCCTAAACGATCACCACGCACTGTGAACATTCTAGGCATATATTTATCTTTCGACATAGATGCTGCTAACATTGGAAATGCTGTAAATCCTGTGTTTGCAGCTAATACTAATATCATTACTGTTGTAGCTTGGATAAAGTAAAATGCAAAGTTATCACCAAAAATATGTGTTGCCAATTGTGATAACACTGTTGTTTCTTGTTCCGGCATAATGCCATAGACATATGCTAAACCTATAATACCAACTAGTAAGAATGCTAAAATCGCACCCATTGCTACTAATGTCTTAACAGCATTTTTAGCGCTAGGTTCTTTAAAGTTAGTTACAGCATTAGAAATAGCTTCGACACCAGTTAACGACGCGGCACCGGATGAAAATGCTTTTAATAGCAAGAATAATGTAACGCCTGGAACTGATGTACCAACAGTTGCATGAATATTAGGTTGTATATCGCCAGTTGCAACTCTCCATGTACCAATAACAATGAGTACAATTAAGCCAAAAATAAACAAATACACTGGGTAAGATAATACAGTAGCTGACTCAGTCAAACCACGTAAATTTAATACTAAAATACACAGCACTAACAAACATGCAATAAGCACTTTATGATCATACAAACTAGGAAATGCTGCCACAAAGGCATCTGCACCAGAAGAGATACTAACTGCAACGGTTAAGATATAGTCAACTAACAATGAACCACCTGCAAGTAATCCCCACTTCTCCCCTAAATTAGATTTCGATACCATATAGGCACCGCCACCCTTAGGATAAGCATAAATAATTTGTTTATATGACATAATTAATGCTGCTAATAATATTAATACTGCACCAGCAATAGGTAATGTATACCATGTTGCAACAGCACCAATGACAGATAATGTAATTAAAATTTGTTCAGGTCCATAAGCTACTGAAGATAATGCATCCGAAGATAAAATAGCTAAACCTTTTATTTTTGTAATCTTTTCATTTTTAAGTTCCCTGTTCTTTTTCGGTTGTCCTATAATAAGTCTTTTTAATTGATTGAACATTAGCCCCTATTCCTTTATTAGTACTTTTGGATATCACTATACTCTCATCTTGCCAAATTGTATAGAGAGTTACTTAACATTTTAATTGTACTATTACACTTATATAGAGCTAAGTTTACAAAAGGATTGTAAATATACAAGACTTATTGATATATTTTTCAATAATACCTGCTATAATAAACTATATTTTTACAATTTAGTGAAAAAATCAATCACATTAAGGATACTGGCATGACTATTAAAAATCTTTATTTTATTTCAATTATCGTAATTATGATTACTGCAATCATTTTAAGCGTCTATCTTACAACAACAAGCAATACTAAAACGCTACTAACTCACGATTCCGAACAACATGTCGATACTATTATCAAGCACGAGATGAACAAAGGTCATATCCCTGGTGCTTCAGTGTTAATTATTAAAGATGGTAAAGTATTCTTAAACAAAGGTTACGGTTATCAAAATATTGCTGACAAAGAAAAAGTAACGCCAAATACAAAATTTGAAATTGCTTCCAATACTAAGGCATTTACCGGATTAGCTATATTACAACTTGCTGAACAACATAAATTGAATTTAAATGATTCTATATCCAAATACATCCCAAATTTTCATATGACATATAAAGATAAAAAGCAAGACATTACTATTAAACAATTACTTAATCATACTAGTGGTATCTCAGGTGATATTACTAGCGAGGATAAAGTCACAACTAAACATAATCAGCTTAGTGATTTAACTAAAGAAATTAACGGCAAAGCGTTAGATGATAAGCCTGGAGATACTTTTAATTATGCTAATATGAATTATGATTTATTAGGTTTAATCATTCAACACGTTTCTAATCAGTCTTACCAACAATATATGACAGAACATTGGTTAAAACCATTGCATATGTCTCATACTTCATTTAAAACGTCTAATTCTAAAAATAAGATGCAAGCTACTGGTTATGAATTAGAAGGTACAACACCACATGCAACAAAGCCTGAATTCAATAGTTGGGATACACCAGCAGCATTTATGATGACTTCTACAAATGACTTAGAAAAATGGATGAAATTACAACTAGATCCACCATCAAAATATCAAAACATTGTTAAACAATCTCATCAAACCTTAGCAAAAGCAACTGGAGAACCTAACGCTAATGGTTATGCCTCTGGTTGGTTTACTAATGACGATGAACACATTGCCTTTCATCAAGGCACTTTAGATAATTTTTCATCATATATTTTGTTAAATAACAATAAGCATTATGGTATTGTCGTATTAGCTAATCTCAACTCTGAATATATACCATCATTAATTGATCACATAAGTACTCAAATCATTAATAATGATCATTATTCAACTGTTGAAAATGCATTGAGTCACCATAGCAATGATTTTAATATTATAACTGTTATTGCTACAGCCATTTTACTATTGTGTGCCACGATGATGGGTTATAGAGTTTGGCGTATTAAACATCATGAAATCTCTCTTAGAAAATTGAAGTATACTTCGATTGTTAGTTGGTTATGTATTTTTATCATTGTGATGTTACTAGTAGTCATATACTTATTACCATATTTCATTCTTGGAAGTAATGATTGGATGTTCGTCTTAACTTGGCTGCCAAATGAGATTAAAGTTGATTTAATAAGTATCGTATTAGCACTCTTGGCGATATTAATGCTATCGTTATTAGTATTGAATAGTGGACAACGACGTTAAAGATATCAAACTAAAACAGTTAGGCAATTATTCAACACAGTTAAGCACTAATATATTGCTATTATGACATTTCAAATATCTGTTAATGACAAAAAATTAAGCTCTATGCGATCCATTCAAATGATATGGATAACATAGAGCTTATTTATTATTATGGTTCTCTATTTTAGGACTGATAAATAAAAAATGAATAATTATGTATCAGTCCAATTAGGGAGACAAGCATCACTATTTAATTGGGTTCATGCCGTCTTTCCATGATTTATAAATTAAAGTACCACCTTGTGCTTTAAATTTATCATTGCTTACACCACGTTCAAATGGTTGTGCTGGTTGAATATCAATCTTAGGTTCAACACCTAATTGGTTTTTATACCATTCTGCGAAGTCTGAACCTTTTACTGGTTCGTCGTCAGCAACATTGTAAATACCATTGTCAAAATCTATTGCTTGAATTGATGTTTCAACAGCATCATCTAAATGAATAAATGAAGTTACGCCATCAGATAATGTCACATTGCCATCGATAAATTGATTATAAATCATACCATCTTTACCGTACCAAGTTCCTGGTCCATATAACCAACCAAAACGAAGTATTACGTAATTGTCCATACGTGCAGTTTCTTCTTCTAATCCTACAACACCATCTACAGTGATTTTTCTATCACCCGTAGAATTGAAATCTAATGGTGTTTCTTCAGTTGCTAATCCTTCACCTGGTTCATACATAAACGCAATACTTTGAGCGATCACTTTTTGAACATTATGTTTTTTAGCAGCATCGATTAAATTTTTAGAACCTTCAACACGTACTTTAGTATTAGCTGACATATCAACATTTTTTAAATCAGTAATTTGATTAATGATAATTTCTGGTTTGAAATCAGCAAGCGCTGCATCAATTGTTTCTGCTTTTAAAATGTCTCCAATATAAGATTTGCAATTAACTGAGTCCAACTTTTGTTGACCATTTTCAGATGTCGTAAAGCCAGCAACTTCATGACCTTCTTCTTTCAATCTTTGAACTAATTTAATGCCTATTAAACCTGTTGCTCCTGTAACAAAAATTTTACTCATCATAACACCTTTTCTTTCTATTTTAGTTTATTACGCAAAATTACTTTGTTGCATCATGAACATAGTCTATCGTATTCATCCACACAATGTGACCAAAAAGCTCAGAAAGTCGTTCTTCTTTTGGTAAATCCTTCACTTTCGGTGTTAACTTCAACATCGGTAGTAAATATTCATGAAAAGCAACGTTAACAACAATACCAAAGATAGATCCCCTTAAACATGTCACTTTTGGATATTTTTCAGCTAGTACAGCATAGAACAACGCATTGGCAATTGAAAAACCAAAATGCACACCCATAACTGTTAACGGAATATCATTACCATTATAATGATAAGTCGCATTTTTAATACTATCAGGAAGATGTAATTGGTTTAACATCGTCATTGGTGGTGGCTCTTCTTCACGTTTCGGTGTACGCGGTGGAAATAATGCTTCCCATCCTATTTTTACTGCACCACCTAAAAAGCCTCCAACAATACCTGTTACTATAACTTTCTTATACGCATTCGCCATAACATTACCTCTCTCTTTCTTTATTTTATAATTAATCAACAATTTAAAAATGAGGTTACTATATTAGTGATGTCCTGTTGATTCTGGCGTGATGATATCGTTATAACTTCATATTATTGTGCGCCACGTTGACTTTCTTTAGCATGGACTAAGTCTGTAATAAATTGATTAATCGGTGCTGCAATTTGATGTTCTTTTCCTAATTTAGCTACTGCACCATTAATATAATCAATCTCAGTTTTTCGATTATTAACAATTAAATCTTGGTACATAGATGGATAATGAGGTCCTACTTTGTCATTTAAATCTATTAAATATTCAAATACTTCATCCACATTTAAATGTACATCATCCACTGTCGCTACATGGACGATTTCTTGTGTTAATTTATAAATTAATGTTTGTGCATAATCACTTTCATTAAGTGCAGCTAAATTACACTCCAATACAGCCGTTAAAGCATTAGCTGTACCATTAACACAGATTTTCTTCCATATTGATTGATGTAAATCTTGGCTAACGACACCATTCAAACGTGCGTCATTTAAGACTGTTACAACTTTCTCTACTTGTGGCTTAGCCTCATCAACTAATGCACCAACTTCAACAGGTCCACTACCTAATAAATGTGTATGTCCTGGACTTTCAATGCCAGCAGTCCATGTTGTGACACCTCTAACAATTTGTGATTCATTAACATATTTATTTAATACCCGTTCATGTTTTAATCCATTCATTGTACAAACTATAATTGTATTGTCATCTATGTGAGGCGCCATATAATCCATGACACTACTAAGTTGCATTGACTTAGGAAATAAAAATACCATATCATAGATTGCGTTTTCAGGGATCTCAGTTGACTGATAAATTGGAATATCTAAATTAAAATTATCTCCATTGATTACAATATTAAGCCCTTGTTTCTTTACAGCATGTACTTGAGGCTCCCAACTATCAATTAACGTTACATCATACTCAGCTTGATATAATCTTGCTCCAAATCCACTTCCCAATGCGCCTGAACCAGCTACTGCTATTCTCATAAAAATACCTCCATTAAAAGTGTTAATTTGTTTTTAAAATACTACTTTAACTAGGCAACGTCAATTTTATACCATTTAAATAACAGAATATTCTTGAATTTAGTGACAAAATAAAGACGATGCCCCAACATCGCCTTTAAACTTATATTTATGAATTTCTTAAATTTTTTGGTACTAAGAATAAAATGACTAAAAAGCCAATTAATGCTAGTGTGGCATTAAACATAATGCCGGTAAAGCCACCTAAATGCAAATCTAAATTTGCTGCTAAGACTGTATATACCGTACCTGACACTGCTACACCAAATGCATTCCCAAGTGATGAGGCCATCTTATATACACCAGATGCCACACCAGCTTTATCATCAGGCGCACTAGCGACTGCTGTATCTGTTGATGGTGTAGCATAAAGACCTAAACCAGCACCAAATAATAAATAACCAACAATACTAGATATGATATACCAAATATCAGGTAAGAATGTTAATGATAATAATATTAAGCCAAGTACAGCTAAGCCACTTCCTAGTAGTAAAGGTCTTTTCGGACCAAAGTTAGCTAATATTTTTTCTCCAACTCTAATCATCACTAATACAGCTATTAAATATGTTAGTGAGATATATCCAGTTTGCTCTGAATTAAATCCTAATTGTTGTTGATAATACGTGTTGATAACAATTAATGTACCACCAGCAACACCATTTAATAGAAAATTAGAAATTGTTGCACCACTATAACCCTTATTTTTAAAAATAGAAAAATCAACTAAAGGATGCTTAATTTTTTCTTCGTAATAAACAAACGCGATAATAGATATGATAAAGACTGCAATTAAGCTAAGTATAAGTGGGGATACTAGACCAAAATTAGAAGTTTGAGTAATTACAACATTCAAGCTTAACATCACAATAACTAGCAAGATTAAACCAATAACATCAAACTTTTTAGCTTCGTTTTTCGTAGAATCATTAGGTTGTGCTTTTGTTTCAGGCGTACCTTTGATAAGCCACATCGCGAGTAACGTTAATAAAATAGAAACAATAAATATTGAACGCCAACCAAGATGTGTTGCCATTAAGCCACCAAACATTGTACAAATACCACTACCGCCCCATGAGCCGATAGACCAGAAACTTAACGCACGTTGCCTTTCTGTTCCAATATAATATTCATTAATGATAGCTAAGGTAGCAGGCATAATAAATGCTGCTGAAAAGCCTTGAACGATACGTCCAACAATCAATAATGCTGGTAAGGGTGTAATAATAATTAATATTGAGCCAATTATATTTAATGCAAGACCAATATACGTCATTTTCACACGTCCAAATTTATCTGCAATATCACCAGCACCAACGATAAATAAACCAGCAAATAATGCGGACAAACTAACAGCAATATTAATCGTACCCACATCACTGTTATATGCTGCTTGCAATGGGACAACTAAGTTAACAAGAGATTGCGCAAAAAGCCAAAAGGTAATAACACCGAGTACGATACCTAATAACAATCTATTGTTTCCTTTAAATTCTTTTGTAGTGTCCATGAATTTATACTTCCTCCTAAATAATTAAAACCCAAATTAATTATATGATATATATTAAGACACATTATCATAATTTTGCAGAAAATTATAAATAAATCCTGAAACATTTTTGTATTTTTACATCATTGTAGTAATTTTATATAAATATTTTTTCATGCAATATGACTACAATTTCTGTCACAATCATTATGTATCATCCGGTTTTTATGTAAGCGTATGCAACATTTAAGCGGCTTAACTTAATATTTTCAAACATTAGTTAGTAACTGTCCGAATTGTAAGATGTCACAAAAACAACATCTTACAATTCTAGTTACTCTTAATGGGGCGGAGTCAGAGTAGTATTAAGTTTGAATTGTTAATAATTTATGTCTACTCACTACCTATCATTTTTTATCTTTACGAATCATACAATACCCATTACTTGTAACATGCCAAAACTAACTTACACGTTGTGGTTGATGTTTGGCACGGCGTTTAGCATTACGAATAGCTGGGTCTAGTCTTTTTTCTAATAAACGCAGTACAACGTCAATAATAATAGCAATTAAGGCAATTGGAATAGCGCCTGCTAATATAAATGTTGTACCATCCGTGGCATTTGTACCTCGAATAACGATATCACCTAATGTTGGCGCACCGATAAATGAACCAACTGCTACAACTCCAATGGCTACAACTAGCGCAATGCGTAAACCTCCAATAATAACTGATACTGATAGTGGTAGTTCAATCATACGCAATACTTGATTACGCGTCATACCCATACCTTTACCTGCATCTTTAATATTGTCATCTACGCCTGCTATACCTGTATACGTATTTTTAATAATTGGCAGCAAAGCATATAAGAACACTGTTACGACTACAGTTTCTGATCCCAATCCCATGACCAACATTAAAATAGCTAACATCGCAATCACAGGAACCGTCTGAATAATATTAGCAATCGTAATAACGAAACCTGACAATTTAGTATATCTTGCTAATAAAATACCTATTGGAATACCGATAATTGACGCAAATAGTACACCATACACTGACATCAACAAATGTTTGAAGAATAGTTCCCAGAGGTAGCCGAAATTCATAACGTAATAATCAAATAATTGTTGTAATAAATTACCTTCCATGATTATTGACCACCTTTCTTATCATCAAAGTAATGGTGTTTTTTCAAGAACTCTTCTGCCACAACAGCCGGTTCTTTACCTTGACCATCCGCTTCATAATTAAGTCTCTGCATTTCTTTAGTTGAAATTTTACCAGCTAGTTTATCTATAGATTGCTTCACTTCTGGATGCTTACGCAACAATTCATTGGTTGCTACTGCACTAGCATCATATGGAGGAAAGAAATGTTCATCGTCTTTTAAGACTTTTAAATCATATGCTGCTATACGTCCATCTGTAGAATATCCTAATGCCACATCTAAATTCCCGGAATTTAAGGCATCATAGACTAAACCAATTTGCATTGGACGAATCGTACCGAAATCAAAGCCATATTCTTTCTTAAAGCCTTGATAACCATCGCCTTGACGGTTCATCCAAGAACTATCCATTCCTAAACGTAAATCTTTACTATATTTTTCTAGATCAGATACTGTTTCTAAATGATATTTTTTCGCTGTTTCTTTCGTTACCATAAATGCATAGGTGTTAGCAAAACCATACGAATTAAAAAATGTTTGATCAAATTTCTTTTGGAAACCTTGCTGTGTAACTTCCATAGCCTTTTTTGGATCTTTAATTGGGTCTTCTTTTAACGCGCCTGTTAAGTCAGTACCGTTATAACGTGCACCAGAAATATTGGCATCTCCATTCATTAATGCATTATGTTGAATCGTACTAGATCCTAAATTGTTAACTAATGTAGGTTTAATTTTGCCTTTAGTGTCATGTTCAATTAATAATCTAACCATATGCGAAATAATTTGTGACTCACTAGTGGCTACTGCAGTAATTTTAACGTCATCTTCAGTTGTCTTACCGCTTAATCCTGGCAAATTACATCCAGATAATGCAGTAAGAGACAAAATGAGCATGACAATCATCGTTTTAAACTTCTTCATACTTATTTCCTCCTTACTATCTAGATATTTTTAACCCTTTGGGTACTGCCCATTTTTCAATAAGTGACAGCGCGAAATCCACAATTAATGCGAGTAAAGTAACTAAGATAGCTGCGCTAACGATCATCACTGGATCATATAAATTTAGTCCGTTAAATATGAAGTCTCCTAAACCACCTGCGCCAACATAACTTGCTAAAGTTGCCCAACTAATCACATAAACTGCTGACAAACGAATACCACCTAAAATGAGTGGTAAGGCTAATGGTAATTCGACATCTTTCATTAATTGATATTGTGTCATCCCCATACTTTTGCCTGCTTCTTTAATATTACTATCTATGTTTTGAACACCTAACACAGTGTTATTTAAAATTGGTAGTAACACGTAAATAAACAAAGCGACAATCGCAGGTGTTTTTCCTACTCCAAATATCGGAATCATGATTGCTAACACAGCTAGCGTTGGAATCGTTTGTAAGACACCTGCCACAGTTAAAATAATATTAGCTGTACGTTTTGTTTTGGATAATAAAATACCTAGTGGGACAGCAACAATAATGGCAATGATTAACGCCATTATAGAAATATAAAAGTGTTCGATTGTTTTTGATACAAGCTGCCCTCCATATTCATGAAGAAATGCTCTCATAATTAATCCACCCCTATATTGTTATTCTCTTGAGTTTCTTTCTCTTGTTGCTCGTTAGTTGTATATCCAAGTGATTCACCTATTGTTGTGTCATCATCTTCATTATCTCCCCAAATGGAGTCATAAACGATATCTACGACATTGGCACGTGTAATAAGTCCAATTAAATGATTGTCGCTATCAACGACTGGAACATTTCTAACATTTCTTTTTAAAATTGTGCGTACTGAATCTTGTAACTTTGAATGAATATTCACTTTATAGACATCTCGTTGCATCGTATCAATTAATTCTTTATGTCCCCTAATACCTTGATTGATATCTTCAATATCTAGGAAGCCCAATAAACGCTGGTCATTACTAACAACAAAGATAGTATCAATTCGTTTTTGTCGCATAATATTAACTGCATCATTCAATGAATCATCTGCACTAATTGTAATAGGCTTAATCATCGCATCTGCAACAGTCTTTTTATTTGGTCGATCTTGAATCAATCTATTTTGACCTATAAAATCACGCACAAAATCATTTGCAGGATATCTTAAAATATTGTCTGGTGTATCAAATTGAACTACTTTACCTTGTGACATAATACATATTTTATCTGCTAATTTAATGGCCTCATCCATATCATGTGTAACAAAGATAAAGGTTTTTCCTAGTTGCTGTTGTAATTGTTTAACTAAATCTTGCAATGTGTCTCGGGTAATAGGATCAAGTGCGCCAAATGGTTCGTCCATTAAAATAATGTCTTGTTCAGCAGCCAATGCTCTAACTACACCTATACGTTGTTGTTGTCCACCTGATAATTCAGCTGGATATCTATCTAAATATTCTTCAGGTAAATCGACTAATTTAATTAATTCTTTAGCCTTAGCGTCTTTTTTCTCTTTTGACCATTTTAATAATTTAGGCACTAAGACTATATTTTCTTTAATTGTCATATGAGGCATTAAACCAATTTGCTGTATGACATAGCCAATACTTCGTCGTAATTCTACAGGATTCATACTACGAACATCTTTACCATCTATTTCAATTTGACCTTCAGTCGCTTCAATCATGCGATTAATCATCCGTAAAGCTGTGGTCTTACCACTACCACTCGTACCAATAAATGCGACAAACTCTCCAGATTTAATATCTAGTGAAATATTATCTACAGCTTTTTTATTACCTGCATAAATTTTAGTTAAGTTCTTAATCGTTAACATCTTTGTTTCCCCTTTCGCGTACTAAAATATGTCAACACATATACAAATAAAAAAGACCAAAACAGCATATGTTAAACAAATAGAGTCATAAGTTAAACAAGTGCACACTTTGGCCTTGGTTATGTAGAATTGTAATTTTTTTGTATATGAAGATGTTTCAAAGTTATCGGATCAATTGTATGTTAAAGGATGTCCTCATACTTTGATGTAACATCTTTATATTCGACATTTAGAACTAACATACTCTATATAATAATATTAAACAGTATTATTTCACTATTGGCAACTAATTCACTATTTCATATTTTCTAAACACTATTTTATTAAAAAATAAAATTCATTTATTTTTCATAAAATAATGTCAATCATGTGAAAAGACTAATACAAATGTTTAATTTCTGAAATAGTTGGCGCAGTACAGCACTAAATGTTTATCTATTATTTATCGTGCATACCTTTACCTGCTAAAATTTGATTGATATATTTTTCAACACGTTTTTTTCTTGTTTCACTACGCTTAGCTTGTGAAATGTGATGAATATATTGACGTTGTCTACCTGGTGTCAGTTTATAAAATGATGATTCAAGCTGTGGCATTGCTTCAAAGGTTTCTTCTAATTCTTTAGGTATAATGTAATCTTCTGTTTTTTTCATTTCTACTTTTTTACCAGCTTTTTCAACTTCAATCGCTTGCTCTAAATAATACTTAATTTCAGACGTACGTTCCTTGATTTCGTCTAGACTTGTAAAACGTAATTGTCTAGCTGCTTGAACTTTGTCAGTCTGTTGAATTAACGTCTGATACTGATCGTCTAAAATGGCACCTTTATGAAATAATAATGCTACATAATTTTTAAAACCATGGATAAGAACAACATTTTTATTATTTATTGTATAACAAGGATGCATCCACTTATATGTTTCTTCAAGTTCTGTTTGCTCGAAAATGAGTTGTCTTAAATATTGATACTCTTGTTGCCATTGACTGTCTTGTTGTAAAAATGCTTCTACTTGTTGGTTAGCTATTTTTTCTGACATGTGCGTCACTCCACTTTCCATATCTTAAATTATCTTTATTATATAATTATTTATTTTAAAAAACTAATTTAATCCGCTTTATTGCAAATACACATTAAATTATATTGACTATTCATGCTATAAGCGTATAATTGTCACATATTATTTTTTTCGAATTAAAGGGGAAAACGAAGGAGTATTTATGAGCAAAGAACAACAATCAAATAACGACAAAATCAATCTCTCCCAATTAGTATTATTAGGACTAGGATCACTAATTGGTTCTGGTTGGTTATTCGGTGCGTGGGAAGCATCATCTATTGCTGGTCCAGCAGCAATCATATCTTGGATTATAGGATTTCTTGTTATAGGGACTATAGCCTATAACTATATTGAAATCGGTACAATGTTCCCACAATCTGGAGGTATGAGTAACTATGCACAATATACTCACGGCTCTTTATTAGGATTCATTGCAGCATGGGCTAACTGGGTATCATTAGTTACTATTATACCTATAGAAGCTGTTTCGGCAGTGCAATATATGAGTTCATGGCCATGGAGTTGGGCTAAACCAATGGCACATCTCATGCATAACGGCTCAATTAGTACCATTGGTTTATTAGCTGTTTATGTTATTATCATTATTTTTTCATTATTAAATTACTGGTCAGTTAAATTATTAACATCATTCACAAGCTTAATTTCATTCTTTAAACTTGGGGTTCCAACATTAACTATTATTATGTTAATGTTATCTGGTTTCGACACATCGAATTATGGACATTCAGTTAGCACATTTATGCCTTATGGTAGTGCACCAATTTTTGCAGCTACAACTGCTTCAGGAATTATCTTCTCATTTAACTCGTTCCAAACGATTATTAATATGGGTTCTGAGATTAAACATCCTGAAAAGAATATCGCTCGTGGTATTGTGATTTCATTATCATTAAGTGCTATTTTATATATTATTTTGCAAAGTACATTTATTACTTCAATGCCAGCATCTATGTTACATGCCCACGGTGGTTGGAGCGGTATTAATTTCAACTCACCATTTGCAGATATGGCTATTTTATTAGGTATTAATTGGCTTGCAATATTACTTTATATCGAAGCTGTCGTATCTCCATTTGGTACTGGCGTCTCATTCGTAGCTGTAACTGGTCGTGTGTTACAAGCAATGGAAAAAAATGGTCATATTCCTAAGTTTTTAGGAAACATTAATCATAAATATAATATTCCACGTGTTGCCATTATCTTTAATGCCATTATCAGTATGTTAATGGTGACATTATTTAGAGATTGGGGTACGTTAGCAGCAGTAATTTCTACTGCGACATTAGTGGCTTATTTAACAGGACCAACAACGGTTATTGCTTTACGTAAAATGGGGCCTAAAATGACTCGTCCATTCCGAGCGAAAATTTTAAAATTTATGGCACCATTATCATTTGTCTTGGCTTCATTAGCCATTTATTGGGCTATGTGGCCGACAACTGCTGAAGTCATTTTAATTATCATTCTTGGTTTGCCAATTTATTTCTTCTACGAATATCGTATGAATTGGCGTAATACAAAGAAACAAATTGGTGGTAGCTTATGGATTATTGTCTACTTAATCGTCCTATCCTTCTTATCATTCATAGGTAGTAAAGAATTTAATGGCTTAAACTGGATTCATTATCCATACGACTTTATCGTTATTATTGTCATGGCAATTATTTTCTATTTAATTGGTACATCAAGTTCATTTGAAAGTATTTATTTCAGAAGAGCCAAACGTATTAATACTAAAATGACTGAAACATTGAATGAAGAAAATAATAATAACTAACAACGTTTATAACTAACTGCGTTTTAGCGTTAAAATATCTTCTATAGCAGATGGCAGGGATTACCTGAATATCTTACAGGAGTGAAATTACGACATTTTTTTTATTGATGACGTAGCTTCACTCCTTTTTTCTATTTTGTGGACTATTGAAAAAAGTAAATTCAAACATGATATGATACTAGTAAAGGAGTGATTGCATGGTTCAAGTAAGTAGTCGAAGTGGTCTTATCAATGGTTTTACTAAAGATAATTTAGACATCTTTTTGGGCATCCCTTATGCCCATCCCCCTATTAACGAACAGCGTTTTAAACATTCAATCTTACTTGACCATTGGAACGACCCTATTGATGCGACAAATTTTAAAGCTATCCCACCACAACCTTATAATAAATTGGAAACATTTTTCTCATCACAATCACAAACGACCATCGCACAAAATGAAGATTGTTTATATTTAAACATATGGAAACAGCACAATCACAGGACGAATAAGCCTGTTATCATATATTTTTATGGCGGTAGCTTTGTTAACGGTCATGGTAGTGCAGAACTATATAATCCTGAACATGTCGTTGACAATCACGATATCATTATCATAACTTTTAATTATCGCTTAGGCGCATTAGGATTTCTTGATTGGTCCCACTTTGATAGTGCTTACCATAGTAATAATGGCTTGTCTGATCAAATCAATGTTTTAAAATGGGTCAAGCGTAACATTGCATCTTTTGGCGGAGACCCTAACAATGTGACATTGATGGGGCAGTCTGCTGGGAGTATGAGTATCATGGCATTGATGCGAATGCCTCAAGTCAACAACTTGTATCATAAAGCTATATTATTAAGTGGTACTTTGAGGCTAGATACGATTGAACAAGCCCAAATTAAAGCTCAGCAATTTAGACAGCTCATGATACAGCAGTTAAATTTAACAGATGTCCAACAATTAACAACTGCTAATATATTAATGTTAATGGACAAGATGGATGAAGTTCATGGCAAATCCAAAGGCTTGGAGTTGATATATGCACCTATTCAAACTATAGACATCTCAGAACAAACGACTTCTAATCATCCTATTGTTGTATGTTATACGACTGATGAAGGTTATATTTATATTAAAAATGAACATAAAAAATTATCACCTCAACGCTTTGTAGAAGTCATGGCATTAAATGATATTACCGTAGAAGCAAACTATGTTACATCTGCTAAACAGCAGTCACAAGCTATCACTAACTGGTATTTTAAATATCCTGCACAACAGTTTTTATCACAGCTATCAGTAAAACAATCAGAATTATGGTTGGCTGAATTTGCTTGGTATGATCAATGCGATTCGTTATTCTCTAGTGCTTACCATATATTAGATATGAT
The DNA here is from genome assembly GCF_017357005.1 of Staphylococcus simiae. Lineage (NCBI taxonomy): Bacteria > Bacillati > Bacillota > Bacilli > Caryophanales > Staphylococcaceae > Staphylococcus > Staphylococcus simiae. The sequence goes on from NZ_CP071589.1 coordinate 2,355,558, forward strand.
TTTTTGGTTTGGAAATCTTCAAATTTTAACAGCACATCATATTACTGTCACTAAACCTGTTCGTCAATTGAGTCTGCGCATGCAACATGATTTAGTTCACTTTGCGCGTACGGGTACCATGCCTTGGCCTCGCTACACTAACAACAATCGTCATGTTTATATATAAAAAGTCCTCTATAAAATGGGAGTGGGATTACGAAATAATTTTTAAATAAAATTTATTTCGTAATCCCACTCCGGCAAGACTGACTAGGTTTGTAAAACGTTGATTTATCAACATTTTATAAAACAGACAGTTACTGCCAAATGCTTGAATTTAAGCGGAAACTCTTTTGTCCCAAGCTCAACTCTATAGAGGACTTTGATTTTATTTTACATCTATTTCTTTATGATAATCATACATTAAAAAACCAAATTCACTCAAAAAATCACTAATTTATTTTGTCATTACAATTGATGCCAGTCTATATCATCTATATTACTTGTACCAGAATTGTCTTTTTCTCTTTCTCTGACTTTATTCATTGTTCCTGTCACTTCAAGATACACCGTTTCTTGAATACTATTCCAAACTTCTTGGCTAATGATTACTGCATTATTCTCTTTATTTTCCCCATTTATAAAAACCGGTTCATGGTTGTTATTAACATCTTTTAATAATTGATAAAAGCCTTTCCTCGCATCTGCGGATGTAGTAATGTTCATCAGACTAACCTCCTACATTAAGTTGCAATTATTATAATCTATATCAAATATTTTATTCAACTACACAAAAGTCCTCTACAAAATGAGCATGTCTTACTCATCTTTATAGAGGACTTCCATTTTATTATCATATTTTCTGTAGTGACATATCGATGACATTAACTTAATTATATTTTTTAGCATAGTGATTATTTTTCAAAGTGAAGATGACAATTAAACCTAATGCACCAATAATGGCGCTTGTATACGTTACTGCTTGCACTGAAATATTAGATATCACTAATCCACCTACGATACCACCAACACCTATACCAGCATTTAAACTAGACATATTCCAACTCATGACTTGACTTGTATCGCCTTCAACGTGTTCAATGACACCACTTTGTACAGCGGGATTAGTACTCCATTGCATAATATTCCAAATAAATAAACCAATTAATAATATACCTGAACCTGGCAATAACACATTCATTAACAACATCATTATGATAAAAATAGATACGGAAATGATTAACCAGCGTTTACTAGTTAACTTATCAGAGAAAATACCACCCAGTGATGTTCCGATAACGCCTGCTACACCATTAACTAATAAAGCAATAGAGACAAACGACATCTCATGACCATTGGATAAAATTAACGGATTAATATATACAAATGACACTGAATTTGCCACTAATACTAAGAAAGTTATAATTAAATATTTTGCTACTTCTGCTGGTCTTAAAATTTTAGATGTCACATTATTATCGTGTGTCGGTTGATCTTGATTGATATGTGCCGCAGACAGCTCTTGTTCTTTAGGTAAGAATATCATCATCAAACCACCTACAAGAATACTCACAATAACTAAGAAGACAAAGGTATAACGCCAGCCTACTAAATCTCCAATCATCGTACCGATTGGCACACCAAACACGTTAGCACCACTAAACCCTGTATATACTAAACCAATCATCTTACCTCTGTTTTTGGGAGCAGTTAACATCGCTGTAAGTGCTAATACTTTAACAATGATTAATGCAGCTGCTGCTGATGAAATAATTCGTCCGATGACTAGGATGGTAAAGTTTGGTGACACAGCAATAATGCCATTTCCTATAATAAAAATAACTAATGTCCATAATAAGACAGGTCTAGAAGCAAAACGGTTGGTTAGCTTCACTAATATCGGTCCACAGATAGCAAAGGTTAATGCATACATCGTCACTAATTGACCTACAACCGCTTCAGAAACATGTAAATCATGACTCATCAAATTCATGATACCTGCGACCATCATTTCAACCATACCTACAATAAAGACACTTAAAATAAACGTAATAATACGCATTATCGACATGTTTACGTCTCCTTTCTTAAATTTTGCTAATAACATATTTCCCCAAAAATATTAGTATTTAATATTTTTATAACCGTTCTATTATATAACATTTAGTAGTCAATTTCTGTATTTTTATACTGAAAATATTGCAAATTTAAGTACTTCAAACATTAAGTACTGCTAATTTGTTGTGTTTGAATGACTCAACTTTACGTGAAGCTCATTAAAAATTTAATCATTAATGTCTTAATGAGCATTTCTACAAATAAAAGAGTAGGGTAGAAATAAATCTTGTCAAAAATTTATTTCATTGCCCCACTCCAGTAAGACTAACTAATCTTAATAAAACATTGCTTGCTTAACATTTTAAAAACTAGACAGTTACTGCCAAATGCTTAATTTTAAGCGTAAAATACTTTTTGTCTCAATCCCTACACAAGGCACTTTCATCATCAATCCTTCTTCTAAAGGTGTCTATTTCACTATCGAGCTAAAAAATTCAATCTGAAGATATAATAAAGCAGTCTGGATGACCTTCCAAACTGCTTTTCTTGGTTTTTTAATTTTCAGAACTAATAAGTAACAAGTGAATAATTTAAAATCAGTCCAATTTGATAGAGAACCTTTTTATTGCATTATCATTAAATCGCTTTGTAATCATTTCATCAACTATCTTCTATTCTGATTCTTTAATATCTGTATTACGTGAAATCAATTGATCTCTAGCATTAAAGAATTGGCCATAACTTAAATAAGTCGCAATTAATGCTGACATAATCGTTGCTGTTGTATGAATAAAGACCACTAACAATTGGAATTTAATCGCTTGTAAGGGTGGAACGCCACCAATAATTAAACCCGTCATCATACCAGGAATTGATACTAAACCATATGTTTTCACTGAATCTATCGTTGGCACAATAGCCAAACGAATACTTTCACGAATAGCACCTTTTGATGCTAATTTAGGTGTTGCTGCTAATGATAGCTTAGACTCGATTTCAGTACCTTCTTCTACAAAGGCATGATTTAAGTTTTGATAGGCTAGGTTAATGGCAATCAAACCATTATTAGCTAACATCCCGCCAATTGGAATGACTTCATTGGCTGTAAAATGAATGGCACCAGTTGCAATTGTTCCTGCTAATGGTAAAGCTGTACCAATAAAAATAGCTGTAAAGGAAATCCAAAATACATGATGCATAATTGGTGATGAACGACTAATTGTATTCCATGAGGCATTAATAATAATGACTAAGACACATAGAATAAGTAACCATTTATCATTGATTTTAAAGATGTAATGTAATAAGAAACCTAAGATAACTAATTGAATAATTGCTCTAATCGTAGCCACTACTAAATCTTTGATAATATGTAAGCCTTCTTTGTACGATATGATAATCGGTACAATTAATAATAACGCTGTTAGACAGAGTGCTGTATTACTCATTATGTTTCAGCTCCTCTACTTTTGAAATTTTACCGTCAACAATGGTCATGCGTTTTTGAAAATGTCGCATGCTTTGATCATCACTATGTGTAATCCACATGATTGCTACACCTTTATCCGTAGCTAATTTGAAAATGATATCTTCAATAACTTCTTTATTATGTACATCTAACGCGCTTGTTGATTCGTCTAATAGTAATAAATCTGGTATATACATTAACTGTCTCGCGATAGTAATTCTTTGACGTTCTCCACCTGACATATGTTCTATTTCGGAATCCAAATTATAATGACTCAATCCCACATCTTTAATTAATTGCTTAGCACGTTGCTCATCAAATGAATCATTGCGTGCAATACTAGGAAATTTCAAATTATCGCCAATCGTTTCTCCAAACAAATAACTATTTTGCATTAAATAGCTAATATGTCGTCTTAATTCTTCAGGATTATAATCACTAAATGCTTTACCTTTAAAATAAAGTTCCCCACTTGTCGGACTTATCAAGTTACATATTTGCTTTTGCAAAGTACTTTTCCCACTACCTGATGGTCCAACAATAGCAATCGTTTCTCCTTTATCTACTTGTAAATTCATTTTATCGAGAATTGTCCTGTCATCAGCTTTATAAACAAGATCTTTTATCTCTAATAACATTTGCTTCACTCCTTTTTGCCCAATCCTGTATGTTATTCCCTATTATTACAATTTAATAACCTATTTTCTAAAAATTCTTCATCATTTAATATTAAGTCGTTAATTAGTGAGACTGCATCTTATTCAAAACAAATTTAAAAAGCCTCTAACCCAATTACGAGTTAAAGGCCAATGAATGATTGAAGATTACCACATCATTTGGTTATACACTTCATCATTAAGTGAGCGTACAATTTCAGTTACTAATTTAACTGAATGATTGTAATCATCAACATTCAATACTGATACATTTGAGTGCATATAACGTAATGGCACACCAATTGTAATGGTTGGAATACCTTCATTTGCGACGTGAATACTACCGGCATCTGTACCACCACCAGGTGTTGTATCCCATTGCACATCAATATGATGTTTGTTAGCGACTTCTTTAATATGTTTACGGAAACCTTGATGTGCAATACTTGTAGCATCCATCATAATCACTAATGGACCTCCACCTAGTTTACTATCACTCGTTTGTCCTGACATTCCAGGTGTATCATAAGCAATACCCACATCAACAGCAATAGCTAAATCAGGTTTCACTGTATTAGCAGCAACTTTAGCACCTCTTAAACCAACTTCTTCTTGTACAGTGGCACCAGAATATAAATCAATATCAATGTGATCATCTTTCAATTGATTTAAGACATCTATCGCAAGTGCACAACCATAACGATTATCAAATGCCTTAGCAGTTAAGTATTTATCGTTGGCCAACACTTCAAACTCACTATACGGTGTTATCATATTACCTAATTCAACACCTGCATTTTCAGCTTCTTCTTTACTATTAACACCAATATCGATGAACATTTGCTTAATATCTATCGGTTGCTTGCGTTCTTCAGCAGATAAGACATGTGGTGGTTTAGAACCAATAATACCTCTAATTTCTTTACCGTCATCAGTTGTAATCGTTACCTTTTGAGACAACATTACTTGGTTCCACCAGCCACCAACAGTATTGAAGAAAATATAGCCATCTTTATCAATCTTAGTGACGATAAATCCGACTTCATCCATATGACCAGAAATCATAATAGAATGTTGACCATTTCGTGCATTTCTTTTACCGAAAATGCCACCCAAGTTATCTTCCACTATACTATCACTAACAGGTTCAATATAGTCACGCATGAGTGATTTAACTTGCATTTCATATCCTGCAATACCATTAACATCTGTTAAATCTTTTAAAAGTTTCACTGAATGATCCATACCGTGTCATCCTCCCAATATCATTATGTTTCTATTGTAACATTGACGCTCATTTTGTCGTCTAATTTACTCATTTATTTCTCTATTGCATAACAAATTACACTTTTAAATAATAACTATGAAAAAATTTTCACTTTTACAAAATATATTAATAACACCATCTTTAACTAAATGATATAATTTGATTAACGAATATTATTGAGAGAAGGCGACTCCTTTGAAAAAAATAACTACGCTATTTATTATAATGATCTTATCAGTTGTAACCTTAGCAGCTTGTAGTAAAGAACAAACGAAAACATACGAAGGGGATATTAATGGTAAACAAGTGATTACTACCCTAACATATAAAGGTGACGACTTATTAAAACAATCAACTATTGGTACCGTTAAATATGATGACTTAGGTATTGATGAACAAAAAGCTAAAAAATTATTTGCTAAAAATGAAAAAGCTTTTAAAAATTTAAAAGGTGCAGATTATAACGTTGATTATAAAAAGAATAAAGCTGTAGAACATATCGATGTTGATTTTAAAGAAGCAAATATTAAAGAACTTAAAAAACGTTTAGGTTATGTATCTCCTTCTGATGACGATAGTAAAATTAGTTTCGAAAAAATGGAGAAACAACTCAAACGTAGTGGCTTAACTGAAAAAAGTAATATGAACGAAAACTAATATCAGGTCATAATAAATAGGAAGTTCTAACGTAGTTATTACTGCGATAGAACTTCCTTTGTTATAGTTAACTTGTTAATTTCAATTTGTAATCATGAATCGTTTGTAATTCGCCATCCATTTTACGATAAATAATGTGATCTTCTGTTATATCTGTTGGGCTTGATACACCAACTGCTGCAGCAATGTTAAACAAACCTTCATGTAAACTTGTCACATAATTTGTCACACGATATTGTTTTTCACCAACGATTAACGCTTTTTCTTTTTTCGGGTCTGTTGTGGCAACACCTACGGGACACGTGTTCATATGACATTGTTGACTCATAATACATCCAACACTAATCATCATGCCACGTGCAATATTAACAAAATCAGCACCTAAACCTAAGGCAATCGCAATCTTGTCTGGCGTAACTAATTTACCAGACGCCGCAAGTTTAACTTTGTCGCGTACACCATACTTCTCAAGCATACCTGCAACAATAGGTAATGCTGTAAATAATGGTAATCCAACACTATCTTGCAGTTCTTGGAATGTAGCACCCGTACCACCTTCACCACCATCTATGGTAATAAAGTTAGGGTATTTATCTAATTTAACCATCGTTTGTACTAATGTTTCAATTTCAGCCACTTTACTGACCACGATTTTAAAGCCAACGGGTTTTTGACCAATATGTTGTAACTTATCCACGAAATTCATTAAATCTTCGGCATTATGAATAAATTCATAACGGTTAGGTGAATTTATCGTTTTATATGGTTCAACATTACGGATTTTAGCAATTTCTTCATTTACTTTTTCCGCTTCCATATGACCACCACGTGTCTTAGCACCTTGCGCAAGTTTCAACTCAAACGCACGTACATTGTTCATTTTTGCTACTTCGCCAAATAGTTCATCGCTAAAGTTACCCGCTTTATCTCTAACACCAAATAATCCAGGTCCTATTTGGAAAATAATATCCCCATTACCTTTCAAATGATATTCTGATAAACCACCTTCTCCAGTGTTCATCCATGTACCCGCTTTGGCCAAACCTTTAGATAACGCTGTGATAGCATTTTTACCTAAAGCTCCATAACTCATACCAGACTGTCCAACTAAGCGTTTCATTTTAAATGGATGTTGTAAATTTGGCCCTAAAATAATAGCATGCTCATCACTTAAGAAGAATGGATTAACTTCCATCGGTGCACGATACTCTTCACGACTAAATAAACGTTCATTCGCAATTTTATAAATAAATGTTGAAATCAATGTCGTATTATCAATTGCTAATTCATGACGTTGCATTGGAAACATTGTATTTTGTATGTAAAAACCATCTTCATAATTCATTGTTGTACCAAAACTTGTCATACGAGAATTATATTTGCCCGCTAAAACGATATGTTTATATTCATTACGAGAAAATGGTTTCCCATCATTGTCTCCTGAGAATAAATACTGACGTAATTCTGGTCCTATTTTTTCTGATATATATCTAATGCGTGCTAACAATGGATAGTTTCTAAGCACACTATGTTGTGACTGTCTCTTATCTTTTATAAGCCAAATTAGACCTATAACCATGACAGTGAGTAAAAAGCCAACAACTAGAATGTTAACTATAAATTGCATGACTGTAAGGAACGCCATTACAATTCCCTCCCCCAAAATTTTCAATTCATCACTATGATACACCTTACACAACAAAATACAATGAAAGCGATTAAATTTTTTTAATTATTTTTCTTTACTAGTAATTTTTATGTATAAAGCATATAAATTAACTACTTCACATGATAAAGTAACGATATATATACTAAATTTAAGAGGTGCCTGATGCCACATCGTTATAATTCTAATCAACACACTTTATCATCTTCTTCACGTATTGATAAACGCATGTTTATTTTTGTTTTAATTTATATTGCCATGCTTATCTTAGTGCCAATTATTGTTGTTTTTGGAACGTTAGGGTTAACTGCAGCAATTACACAACAACCACCAAATGCTTCATTATTTCCAATCACTTTAAGTGTCAGTATATTACTCGCTCAAATCGTTGCGTTAATCATTTTTTATAAAATGTATCAATCACGTGTTAAATCTTTTATACAACAGCAAATCATGCAAAGTCGTATTAGCAATACTAAGAGGCGTCTTATCGTAGTCACACTCATCGTGATTGCAATATTATGTGTCATTCAGTTATTATCTCAATGCTCGCCAGTACAGATCCTTGATATATCTACAACATCATATACCTCGGTCATCATGCATTCTAAGTTAGCAATACTTGCCGTAAGTCTATCTACCATTATTGTCAAACCGATGCTCGATCAACTCATTTTCCGATACATATTCATTCATGAATTAGCTAAAAAGTTTCCTTTACGTCTGGTGATTCCTTTGTCCATACTCTGTGAAGTCATCGTTCAGAGCTATCATTTCGATTCAATTGTCGATGTCATACCTTGGTTGATTATAGCTAGTGGCGCGACATATCTTTACATATCATCTCATTACAATCTCATCGTTAGTTATTACTACCAAGTGGCGATTGAAATTTTCAAATTAATACTACTTTTGATTGTGTTTCGCTAATCAAATATTCTATGCAAGCTAGACATTAACACTAGTAGTCAATCATCAACATTCACTTTATATAAATATAATAATCAACGTTAAAAAACGCTTATCGCTACGTTCCACATCATGTGTTTGTAGTGATAAGCATTATTTTTGATTCTTTATCAAATTGGATTGCAGGAGAATTACTTAAATGATTTCTTTTTTAGTCATTAGTCCTAAAACACAAGAAGACTTTACTTTTTCATTCTATTGAATTCATTGGTTGCCAATAACATTTTTAGTGTAAGTTAATAACTCACCATCTTCAGGAGCCACGACTCTATTAGATAAATCGTGATCATCCAAAAAAGCACGTAAATCCTTACGAGATAGCGCCCAATGATTGACTGCTTCCATATGCACAACAGCAATCTGAGCTAATGGCAATGTTTGTGCCACTTTTAGAATATCTTGTTCATCCATCACCAGTGGTCCACCTTCATAAAACTGATTAGCACCACCATTTAACACAACGACATCTGGTGTATATGTTTTAAGTGCTTGTTCCACACCATCAAACCATACCGTATCTGCTGCTATATATAACGTAGGTTCATCTTCATGTTTCAATACAACGCCATGGACATCACCAGTCATTTTCAACAAATCACCATGACCATGTTGCGCTTCTGTCTTATACATTTCAACATCACCTAAGTGTGTTACTTCATTAAAGACGGACACATTAGTGAAACCATATTCTTCGACTTCTTTAGCATCATGTTCGTTTTGTGTATAAATTTTAATATCTTTTGGTAATACTTCCGTTGCTTTATTATCAAAATGATCAACATGTAAATGCGTCAGTAACACAACATCTGTTTGTTCTAGTATATCTTCGATTGACATGGGTAATGCTACTAATGGATTAAACTCATCTTGTCGTGGTGAATTGGGAAATGGTGCGAGTGTCCCTTTATCACTCAACATCGGATCTACTAAAATATGTTGTCCTGCGTACTCAATGATAGCTGTTGAATTTCTTAAATGTCTAATATTCATGACAATACCCCCGTAAATTAGACTATCATTTATCATAGACTAATTGTTATTTATGCATAATACATATATAGTATACCTTTTTACTACTTATAAAAAACGCAATCTGTTTGAAAACATTATTTATTCAATCAATCTACTCAATCGTCTTCTTCCAACTATCATCACTTAACATTTCACCTGGCCATGTATAAGCCATGACACCACCATCAATTCTAATCGTTTCACCTGTGATAAATGAACTATCATCTGACGCTAAAAATGTAACGAGTTTGGCTACTTCTTCCGGTCTACCTAAACGACCAAGTGGTGTCATCCATTTTTGATTTTCTCTAAATATTCGACCTGCTTCGTCCTCAGCGGTACCTGTCAATTCATCTACTAATGGTGTTTCAATTGTTCCAGGTGCAATCGCATTCGCACGTATTCCATCTCTACCATATTCAATGGCAATAGATTTTGTGAAGTTAATGACTGCTCCTTTAGCTGCATTATAACCAGAGCGATTTAAATCTGCTGCTTGTCCTGAAAATGAAGCAGTATTAACAATAGCACCACCTTGTGTCATCATTAATGGCAATAATAATTTTGTCATTAAAAATGTTCCACGCATATCTACATTCATGATTTTGTCATATACATCAATGGGATATTCATGAATTCTACCTGCAGCATTATCAACACCTGCATTATTAAATAACACATCGATGTGACCATAACGACGCTCAACTTCATTAGCAAAGCTTTCAACTTGTTGATCATCTGAAACATCCACATTATACGCTGTTGCTTGTCCACCTTGTTCTCTAATGTCTGCAACTGTTTGTGATAATTGATCTGAAATATCTACAGCTAATACATGCGCACCATCAAGCGCTAACTGCATAGCAGATGCTCGTCCAATGCCAGTACTTGCACCAGTTACAATTGCAATCTTATTTTCTAAACGTTTCACACAACAACACTCCAATTTATTACTTATTTTAATACTTACTTGTCATGTTCCACTGTATTGATGTTCTTAAACGTCCTTGCTTAAAGTAACCCAATAATCCAAGCGACATATGGCTCACTTAAGCATCAATAATTTAAAAGGCACGACCCCATTGTCAATTTATGACAGTGAGTCGTGCCTTATTCAACTTCTCTATTTTATCTACTAATAGTAGTTAGGGAGCGAGCGGAACGGAAATTTATTTCGTAGCTCCAAAGTCATAGTCACATCTTAATAGAATTGTTCACCAATAATATTAAGTCTATTCCAACTACTGATTTGATTAATAATAAATACGAGTTCAATGATCTCTTTTTCACTATAAAATTCTTTTAATGATTCAAGAATATCAAACTTTTTAAATTCTTTTACAGTATTTAGCTTTTCAGCAAATTCTAAAGTGATACGTTCTTTATCTGTAAATAAATCTAAATGATTATAACTACGTACTTCATCTATTTTCATTTGAGTCACGCCAAGTTCTTTTAACTCTTTTTTATGCAAATTAATGCAATAGTTACAGCCATTAATTTTTGAAATTAGCAATTTAATTAATGCTGCTAATTCATCACTAACTGTACATTGGTGAATATGTTCTTCACCTTGGTTCATGATTGACATGATTTCTGTATTACCTTCTGTATAATGATATGTCATTTTAATCACTCCTTGTTTCTTTCTACAAGCCTAAAACATCGTAATAGTTACTATAAATCTATGAACGTGTTTATTAATTAATAAAACTGTAAAAACTTTTTTAAAAAGTAATTATTACGATGACTAACTCTACCCCTTTTTCTATCATTTTAGTCACTTTTTTATAAAATTTATTTAAAAAACGAACTTGGCATGTAAGCGGTATACAACTTATATTATAAGGGATTATCGACGATGAAGATAACTGACTACTATAGCTGGCTTGTATGTCAGTGATTTATTTGTTTAATAATTGTTCTACTGCTTCAGCTACTTGTTTAGGTGATTGTGGATTTTGTCCGGTAACTAGTCTGTTATCTACTTTGACGTATGGTCTAAATGGCACCAGTGCCTTACTATAACGTGCATGATGGTTTTTTAATTCGCTTTCCAATTTAAACGGCACAATATTGTTACGATTGGCTAATACTTCTTCAGTATTTGAAAATCCAGTTACATGTTTACCATCAATAAAATATTTACCACTATCCATTGTGACATTTAATAATGCTGATACCCCGTGACAAACAGCTGATACAATGCCACCGTGTTTATAAATGGTTTTAATTGCATGTTGAATCGCGATATTTTCTGGGAAATCAAACATCACACCGTGACCACCAGTAAAGTATATAACATCATATTGTTCAGGCACTGCTTCACTTAATGGTCTAGAATGAGCTAGCATCTTCATAAACTGCTCATCTTGATAATATTGTTTAGTCACTTTATCTAACATCAAGCGACCTAAGCTTACTGGATCAATAGGTGTATGACCACCTTGAATACTAAAGACATCAATATGATGATCACTATTGTTAAAATGATCATAAAAATGTACTAATTCACCTAACCATAAACCTGTTGGCTTAGTTGTACCTTCAAAATGGTCATAACTTGTATTAACAATCATTATTTTTGCCATTGTCATTGCTCCTTGTAATCAATTTTAATCATTCAACACTTTACTTATACCCTCTTCAAACGTTGTCACTTTAAAATCAGGGAATCTTTGTTTAAATTTATTAGATTTAAATATATTGTCATATCGATATCTTGGTAATAATTCCATCAGTTCTTTAACTGGGTGACTAAATCGGCTAGCTATTTTAAAGACCCACATAGGTAGCACCGTATAGTTAATTGTTTTTCCTAAACTATTTTCCGCTATCGTAATGATTGTTTCATACGTCACACTTCTATCTGTAGGTAAATGCCACGTCTGACCATAGGCGTCTGGGGTATTCGCTAATAAGACAATTGCTCTACTAGCATCTGGTGTCCATATCAATGTACGTAAGACCTTATCACTGACAGGAATGAAAGCACGTTTGCCTGCTTTAATACGATTAAAAACTAATGAATTCGTAAAACTTTGTGTCTTATCTGGACCGTAAAATTCAGGTGCACGAGCAATTAATGCTTCTATTTTGTGTTTTGCCATTGCTTCTTTAACCATGTCTGCCATTTGCGCCCGTACAACAGACTTACGTCCAACTGGATGGAATCGGCTATGTTCTACCTGAGCGTCAGCATTTTTATCATACATATATGTATTATCAAAAAATGCTAATTTACTATTCGTAGCTTCACAAGCCTTAATCACATTGTCTAACATGATTGGAAAGCGTGCCTCCCACATGGCTGAATCAGCTGGCATACCTACTGCAAAATAAACGATGTCACTACCAGTGATTGCTCGTAGTGTATCATCGTAGCTCATCAAATCAGCAGCTACTAATTCATCTGTATCATGAATTTTCTTCGGCTTTCTACCAACTAAACGAATATCCTTTGTATAATGACGATAAATCTCATCAGCAATTTCATGACCTATTTGTCCATTACTTCCTAATACAGTTTGCATTATATGTTCCTCCTTATATTGATATATGACTTCAAAGCGAACTTATGATTAAAAGATAATGATTTATAAAACAAATCGCTCAGTCAACCATAATTATTAATTGAAATATTATTGATAGTGTACTTAAAATGACAATCTATTGTTGGTAAAAAGTGAACCAACACGCTGATGTTGATTCATTTTTAGTACCATTTTCAGTTTCTTTTTTTATTAATCCAATCTACAGATACATCCATGGCTGCTCTCGTAGCATTCGTTTGATCTAAAGCATTGACCATAACAAAATCATGAATAGTACCTTGGAAACGTACTTGAGTAACATCCACACCAGCTTGTCTTAGTTTGTTAGCATACGCTTCACCTTCGTCACGAAGTACATCAGCTTGTGCATTCAAAATCATTGCACTTGGTAGGTCTTTTAAGTCATCAATTGATGCACGCAATGGTGATGCTGTAATTTCAGCTCTTTCATTGTCATCTGTTGTATATTGATCCCAGAACCATTGCATACCTTCTTTAGTTAAATAGTAATTTTCTTCAAAATCATTGTAAGATTCTGTATCAAAGTTAGCATCTGTCACAGGATAGTATAACAACTGTTGATTAATCTTTAATCCGTTGCGTTGTTTTGACATGATTGTCATAACAGTAGACATATTACCACCTACAGAATCACCAGCAACTGTCAGTTGATTAAGATTAAAATTCTTTTCTTCAGCAACACTTGGCAATTGTTGTAGTACACTATAATTCTGTTCAATAGCTGTAGGATATTTTGCCTCTGGAGATAAGGTGTATTCTGTAAATACTACTATCGAATTTGTTCTTATAGCTAATTCCCTTACTAATTTATCATGTGTTTTCAAACTGCCAAATACCCAGCCAGCACCATGAATATAATAAATTACAGGTAGTTTATCTTGATTACCTTTTGGACGGATAAAATGTACAGTAACATCTCCCCATTCTCCAGTAGAGAAATTCTCACTTTCTATATCAACATCATATTTATCAACATCTGAAGATTGGACTTCTTCAAGTAATTGGCGACCGTCCTTAGGTTCTAGCTCATATATTCTTGGATGAGGCTTGTTCGCTTCACTAAACTCTTGTGCTTCTTGTTCTAATACAACTTTATTATGCATAAAATGACCCCTTAATATTTTGTTTGTGAAAATCGATGATTTAAAATCCATTTAATAATTGAAAATGATGATGCATAATTTGTTTGTTGTGGCATGTTTGAGTATGCATTCTTGTGACCACCATTAATTTTGACATAGAACTACCTTACACTGGTCTTACTGTTATTTCATTAACATTAACATGTTTAGGTTGAGTTAAGGCATAAAGTACTGCTTCTGCAATATCTTGTGGTTCTAATTTCTTACGATCTGTTGGGTTGTATGCAGCAGTGATTGCTGTATCAACCATACCTGGTGAAATACTTGTTGCTTTAACGCCTGTTTTGGCTAATTCTTTTTCTAAGCCTTGCGTAATCGTATGAATAGCTGCTTTTGTCGCACTGTAAATCGCACTTGATTTCGTCACTTCAAACCCTGAAATAGAGGCAATATTAATAATATGACCACTAGATTGTTCAAGCATATGAGGTAACGCCGCTTGAGTCGCATATAGCGTTCCTTTAATGTTAACGTCAATCATACTGTCCCACTGTTCAACTTGATAGTCTGTAATTTTAGAAGATAGCATTTGCCCTGCACTATTAACAACAATATCCAAGCCACCAAACGTCTCTTTAGCAATTTGAATTAATTCATCTACACTATCTTTATTCGTAACATCTGTCGGTACAATTTTCACTTTATCTTGTGATAATTGATGAGCAACACTTTGTAATTTATCCTCATTACGTCCTGCAATAACTACTTTAACGCCTTCTTCATGAAGCATTGTCGCAATTGCTTCTCCGATACCACTACCTGCGCCTGTAATGACTGCTACTTTATCTGTTAACATCGCCATATTTATCTTCTCCTTTATTTAAAAAGTATAAAAGTTTCTATACTTTAACTTGAACAATTAAGTTCTTTATTATGTGTTAGAGTAACATAATTATTTTGTTGGTTATACTAAACAGACTTTGACAAGAGAGGAATCTAGCATTGTCAGATAGAAACTAGCTATTATAATGATGCTGTAAAAATGAAAAATGGTGTGATTTTAATATATGTAAGCCATTATTTCCTGTCATTTACTTTAGATAAATTAATTTTATTTTTAAAAATATTTAAAAAGTGTAACTTCATCATTGTAAAAAATGAAAGTTAGTTATAAAGTTAAATATACGTATCCTATTTGGGCATATGATAAAAGGAGGGTATCAACATTGACTTATCACGATCGCGTTTTAGCTCTAAGAGCTGAAAGTAAACGTACAGCATTTGAATTTCGTTTCGAAGATTTGTTCACTAACGAAGAATGGTTAAATATGTCAATTGCTGACAGACAAAAAGCTGAAAAAGCATTCCGTCACGAAGTTGCTAAAATGGACGATGTAAGAATGCCATTTTCTAGCGCACATGATGCACAAGTTAAATTATATAATGTCGTTTACGCATATAATGGTATTAAACGTAACTTTAAACAAGTTGAAAATGAAGGCTTCTAAGTCATATTCAATAAATATAACTTAAGTCATCATATGCATGGACATACTAAAACCCACATCCTATACCAGATGTGGGCTTTATTTCGTTCCAGATTTGTGGGGAGTTAGGGTTTACTTAATTAAAGGGGTCTGCCCTCAATTGCTCACCAACGAGGGCAAGTTACATCACAATAACTTTACTTCTACAATTTGTCGTGATTAGGGGTCAAATCAATGACAAATTTCCTAGCTCGCAACTAGGGACTTACGTTCCATTGCATAATGATATAAACGCTCTGCATCTATATACGGCATAGAATCAATAGTTAGATATCCTGCTTTGAT
This sequence comes from Staphylococcus simiae, assembly GCF_017357005.1. Lineage (NCBI taxonomy): Bacteria > Bacillati > Bacillota > Bacilli > Caryophanales > Staphylococcaceae > Staphylococcus > Staphylococcus simiae. The sequence continues at coordinate 2,371,778 of NZ_CP071589.1, forward strand.
ATCTCCAATTAACCCTTGACTTATACCAGTGTGAACGTAAATATCATAGCAACTTACATCTGAGAAAATTAAATCTTCAATTTCTTTTCTCATATCAATCACTCCAATATTTATATAATGTCTTTATATAAACTCTCTCATCTCTCTACATTTCTTATATTACATGATTTATAAAATAAATAAAGGTTTTTGTGATGTTTTTCACAAATTTATCACTATTTTTGAAATTTATAACATTAATGAATTATGTGTAAGTTTAATTCGAATCGTAATATGGTAAAATGATACTGTTCTTTAGACATTAAAAGCGTCCTATATGACACAAAGTGCTTCACACACTAAGTACATATAGGACGCTATTTATATTAATCAATACTACGGTTCTCTCCCAATTTGGACTGATATATAATTATTTTTTTATCCTCGCTTTCCTAGGGTGCTGTCTCAGCCTGTAGTCTTCGACTAGCACTGCTCCCTCAGGAGTCTCGGCTTCAAAATAATTTATATTTTAAATTATTCACTTTTTATTTATCAGTCCTGAAAAATAGATAATCAATACTACTTGAATGCCAGTTATGCACACGTTCATTCAATCAAGTGAGTGGGACAGACATAAATTTTATATAAAATTTATGTTGTAATCCCAGCTCGGCAAGACTGACTAGGTTTGTACAACGTTGATTTATCAACTTTTTGAAAATCAGACAGTTAGTGCCAAATGCTTAGTTTTAAATGTAAAATACTTTTTATATCAGCCTTGTTAAACTATTATTGTTTTTCGAACTCAGTATTGGCTTTCTCAACTTTGTCACCAATTTTCACTTTATTAATAATTAACTTTTTACCATCAAGTTTGTACTTCATTTTCACTTCTTCGTCACTCGATTCTTCATCTTTAAAAGTCATGATATTCTTATTTTTATCGACAGTACCCTTGATAGTGCCATTCATATAGTTATTTGTCATCTTTACCTTATCATCTTTTACAATTATTGTTGAATCACCTTCCTTGTCTTTATACGTACCTTCTAGTTTATTGCCACACGCAGCTAATACAAAAAGCAAACATAAACTTAACGCTAATAATTTCTTCATATTATTACTCCCCTAACATTTATAAATTAATTTTTAGTTAGACTGAGGTTATTAAGTAGGTAGTGTTAAGAATTAATGATTAATATTAAGAAACGATACACACTACATCTTTAAACAACAAAAGCCCACTATTAATTTCATTATAAATAAACAAGAGGTCATAAAATGTCCTCGAGGGAAATAATGTTAATTTTAAAGATTGATCAACAATCTAAGTATTATAGTTAACAAAAAAACATCTCAGACATGATATCAATTTCACGACCGAGATGTTGATTGTTTAGAAATAATTACGAACTATCTATACTATTATTGCTATGTTCAAAATTTGAATATACTTTTTATCTTTCTATATTTTGTCCTTGTATAGGATTTTCTAGATTAACAAACTTAATTTTTAATGATGCACAATCATTAAAAATGGTTGATGCATCCATGACTTGAAAATGAATATGAGGTTCTGAAGAGTTACCAGAATTGCCACATTTTCCAAGAATAGTTGATTCATTTATTTTTTCACCTGGTGAAACTAAAATTGACTGCTGTTTGAAGTGAGCAATTAAACTATACTCATTTTCATCATGTCTAATTATTACGTAATTCCCAAAAGGATGATCAGTATCAGTTTCACCTATTTTATTATCTTTCATAGTATTTCTTGTATCAACAACTATTCCTTTTTGAGGAGCTAATATATTTTCTCCATAAGCATAATAATCTTCGTTAGTTTCACCTTTGTTAAAGTAACTCTTATCTTTTTTTGTAATGACTAGATCAAAGGCATATCGTTGGCTTAATACATCATTATGATAATTCAATAATTTATTATTTCCACCCCATACGATCGTCCATATTTTGTCTATAGGCATATAATAACTTAACTTAGTAGACTTATCTCTATTTTGGGGCGTAAACTGACCTAAGTATAATCCTACTATTTTATTATCTTTATTAATTGTTAATGATATTCCTTGTGAATCATTATTACTTTTAAAGACAAAATATTTTATATCATTATTTACAAAAGAAGAAAATAATTTATGTTCTTTAGATTTATAACTGTATATCACTTTTTTAAGTTCTTTCCTACTTATAGCTTCACGAAATTCTTTCGAAAAATTTTTATATAAATATTTATACTTGTTTTCTTCAATACACTGAACAAATATATTTTCAATATTTGTCAATATTATCTTCCCCAATGCATGATTAATTTGTAATATATCTATAAATGTCATCTCTGACTGCTATTTCCATTGCTAAATTCATAGTAACTACATTACTTCCATTTGGCATAACATCTTGTTTTTCCGAACCTTTAATATATTCCGCTTTACCTAAATAATAAAAGTATTTACCGTCATCATCTTTCTTTTGAACAAACACATGCATTTCAATATCATTTTCTTTATGTGTCAAAATATTTTTCACTTCAGAAGAGGCTAACGTTCTATTTGATTTTGTATACCATTTCAACTCATCTTGACTCAAGAATTCATCTTCATATTTTGTGCTATCACTAATATCTTCATGCTTATCATAAGTTATAAAGATTGGCAATTGATTCCCTTTTATCATATAACCCATGATTACTGACGAACCATCTTTTTCCCAATTAAACAACTTACTAAAATCTTCTCGCGAATACTTATTATATAAAATCATACTATTTTTACCATGCTGATATTTATCATTATTGTAAAATGCTAATTGTATTAAATCATCAATAAGTATTTTAAATTCTCTTTTTCTCATAGATTGTTTGAATGAATCTTTCAAAGCTACTTCACTACTTGAAACTTGAATTAATGGTTCACCATATCTTTTATCGATTGCTGAATCGTAAAAACTATAGTCTAAAATCCTCAACGATGTTCGTATATCTTCAATTGTTATATCATCATTTTCCCGTAGCATTTTTTTATCTAATTCATCAATATTCATTGTTTCATTAGTCAATATTTCTTTGAGTACTAAAATATCTACTCTTTTTAAACCTGGCGAAATTTGCCTTGAAAAGAATGTTAAATTTTTAAACTCATTTTCATTAAATACTACATCACTCTTTTTTTGCTTAAGCAAAAACTCATAATAATTTTTATACTTTGAAAATATTACACTTGGATCTATCGAGTTTTGCCTTACAAAATCCATTAACAATGGCATACGTCCTAGTCTTCTTTCTACTTCTTCATATGCTTGTAAAATTAATTTAGGTTGATTTAATCTCACTGCTTCAAGAGATTCATAGATTTGTTTTTTAGCAACCTCTTCAAAATTAATAGTAGATACGCCATTTAATGTATTATTATTGGTTAAGAATTTTTTATATTTATCTTTATTTTGTGATTGATCACCTGACAAAGCAATTGGAATTAAGTAATTAGTTTTATAATTCCCTATAAAATCAATCACAGTTACGTATTCTTTATTAGGACTTTTTCTTAGTCCTCTACCTAATTGTTGGACAAAGATGATACTTGATTCAGTTGGTCTTAGCATTACTACTTGATTTACTTCTGGAATATCTATTCCTTCATTAAATAAATCTACAGTAATAATATAACTAATATCACCTTTTTTCAGTTTCTCTATAACTTGTTGTCGATAATTTATACCATCATCACCAGTTAAAGCTATCGACAGTACTTTTTTCTCACATAACTTTTCTGCTAATTCATATGCTTCTTTTTTACTACTTACAAATATTAATCCGTGAAGTTTCTCCCCTGAATAACCATAATAATTTGTCTTTTCTAAAATATAATTAACTCTTTCGTATGACGTTAAATATTTTAATTGTGATACATCTTCTTGTTCTACACCTTTATGTATATAGTCTGTTACACCGAAATAATGAAAAGGACATAATATATCACTTTCTAGTGCTTCTTGTAATCTTATTTCATATGCAATATTATAATCAAATTGAGCAAATACATTAAGATCATCAGTTCGCTCTGGAGTAGCTGTCATACCTAGCATAAACTTTGGTTCAAAGTAATTGAAAACACGTTGATATGAAGCAGCAGCTGACCGATGTGCTTCATCAAAAACAATATAATCGAAAGTATCTTTAGGAAATTGTTCATAGTTATTATCTCTAGAAAGTGTTTGTATAGTAGCGAAAAGATATTTAGCTTCTACATCTTTGTGTTTCCCAGTTAACAAACCAAAAGCATTTTCATTTTCAAATGGAAACACTTTTTTAAATTCTTCTTTTGCTCTATTTAATATTCCTTCATTATGCACTATAAACAGGAATTTTTTAGGGTTAAATTGTCTAACATCAAGTGCACATAGAATTGTTTTTCCAGTTCCTGTTGCAGATATAATCAAACTTTTCCGTTCATTCTTTGCTCTAATTTCTTGTAACGATTTCAAAGCGTGTCTTTGCATAAGATTTGGTTCAATTTCTACTGTATTATTAACTTTTCTTGTTAAGGCTATTCTATCGTCTTCTAGTTCTGTTAATTTTTTTATTGATTTAAACTCAAATGTCTCTTTGTAATCTTCAATCCATTCTTCAGTTAAAAGCATACTATTATTCCAAAGCATATCAAATTGAGATTTGACGTTATTAACCAAATCTCCATTTTTCATAGTGGATAACAAAATATTATGTTCATAATTAACTTTTAATGCATTAGAAGTTAAATTAGAACTTCCGATAATCATAGAAGTATAATTATCATGTTCAAACAAATATCCTTTAGCATGGAAACCTGCAATATCAGTAAGTCGTACTTCTACATTGTTCAGCTTCAATAATTCTCCATACATTTTAGGACTATTAAACCCTAAATAATTAGATGTTAATATTTTTCCATTAATCCCTTTTTGGCTAAGATCCAGTAAATGAGACTTTAAACTAGCTAGTCCACTCTCAGTTATAAAAGCTACTGAAATAAAGAATGAATTACATTTCTTAAGTTCATCAATGATAGTTGATAAAACATTCTCATTTTTATTATTGATCAATAGTTTTGGTACATAATTCCCTTTATGTGAAGCAGATTTATCTATAAATCCTTTATATAAAGATTGATTAAAATCTTCTAATAGCCTATTCATCATATCATTCCTCAGACATTATTTTTTTTACAGCTGGTATATCTGCAGGAGCCCACGTTAATTCATTAAGTTGTTGAAGGGGTAACCACATTATTTGCTTGTGTTCAGTTAAAGTAGGAAGTTCTTTATTTAACTCACACTTATAAGTTGAAAGTTTCACAATACCAAAATCATATTCATACTCTGTTGTCGTGACTTTATCCTTTACAATTAAATCACATTTCATTTCTTCTTTAATTTCCCTAATTAATGCTTCTTCTTCTGTTTCATCTTTTTCAATTTTTCCACCTGGAAATTCCCACATTAATGGTAAACTCATCTTTTCACTTCTTTGAGCACAAAGGATTTTATTATCAGAGTATATAATTGCTCCCACTACATTTATTATTTTTTTCATGATATCCACCTTTTCGCAATTAATTATCATCACTATTTTAGCAAATTTATACATATCTTATATACCAAAAGTAAAATATTACTTGTCTTCCGCCAAAAAGACACCTGAATACTGATCATTCAGATGTCTTACTCTTTGTTTAAGTGTGCTGTACATTATGCTGTCATTTCCCATAGCATCACTTGGCTATCTAATTTTTCCTACAGTCCTAATTCTTTGATAAATTGTTTTAATTCTTCTTTCATGCTCTCATCTTTGAGTGCGTATTCTATTGTGGTTTTGACGAAGCCTATTTTTTCTCCGACGTCGTAGCGTTTACCTTCGAAATCGAAGGCATAGACTTGGCTGTCATTATTCATACGTTCGATGGCATCTGTTAACTGGATTTCGTTACCTGCACCAACTTGTTGTGTTTTTAAATAGTCAAAAATGGTTGGTGTTAACACATAGCGTCCCATGATGGCTAAGTTTGATGGCGCTGTCCCTTGTGCAGGCTTTTCAACAAATTGCTTCACTTCATAGCGTCGTCCTTGCTGTGATAAAGGATCAATAATACCGTAACGATGTGTTTGGTCTTGTGGTACTTCTTGCACGCCAATCACGGAATGTCCTGTTTGTTCATAAACATCCATTAATTGTTTAATTGCTGGTGTTTCTGACTCAACAATATCGTCACCAAGCAGCACTGCAAATGGCTCATCACCTATAAATTGTTGTGCAGCTCGAATGGCATCTCCTAAGCCTTTTTGTTCACGTTGTCTCACATAAAATATATTAGCCAAATTAGTCGGATATTGTACTGCATCTAACATTTCTGTTTTACTTTTTTCCGTTAAAATCATTTCCAACTCTTTTTGACTGTCAAAATGGTCTTCGATAGCTCTTTTATGGCGACCAGTAACAATAATAATATCTTCGATGCCTGCTTTAGCCGCTTCTTCTACTATGTATTGTATGGTTGGTTTATCTAATATCGGTAACATTTCTTTAGGCATCGCTTTTGTTGCTGGTAAAAATCGTGTACCTAGTCCTGCAGCAGGTATAATCGCCTTTTTGATTTGCTTCAAATCTATTCTCTCCTTTGTAAGTCCGTTACTAGTTGATATTATCGTCATTTTATCACTATTTAAAACGCATTCATAGTGTCATATCATTCAGCCTACTCATGTTAGTATCAAACTGTTTATGTTACTACAAAATTAACAGCACATATCATCGTGTCACTATTGGACATGTTAATATGTGCTGTCACTTTCCATCTTTTTAAACGAATAAACTAATAAAGAGAATAAAGATAATACCTGATACAGAAATGATCGTTTCTAATAACGACCATGTTAGGAATGTTTCTTTAACAGTTAAACCGAAATATTCTTTAAACATCCAGAAGCCGGCATCATTAACATGGGACAGAATCACACTACCTGCACCTATCGCTAAGACCACTAAAGCTACATTAGCATCTGAGGCTTGTAATAATGGCATAACAATTCCAGTAGTAGAAATTGCGGCAACTGTAGCAGATCCTAACGCAATACGTAATACCGCTGCAACGATCCATGCTAATAAAATAGGTGACATATGTGTCCCTTCAAACATTTTCGCAATTGTATCACCAACGCCACCATCGATGAGGACTTGTTTAAATGTACCACCACCACCAATGATTAATAGCATCATACCAATGGGATAAATAGCATTCGTTACAGATTCCATAATGTCATCCATTTTACGTTGTCTCAAAATGCCCATTGAATAAATAGCAAAGATTACTGCAATAAGCATTGCTGTTCCTGCAGTACCAACCATATAAATAATAGACTCTATCATATTAGTTGGTTGTTCGTGTCCAGTTACTAACTGTGTAATTGTTGAAATTAACATTAAGATGACCGGCAATGTTGCTGTTAATAAACTAAGTCCGAAGCTCGGCATTTCAGCGTCGCTAAATGATTTTTGTGCACCTAAAGCTGAAATATCGCCTTCTCTTGCATACGCTGTTGGCGTTAATTTCTGTGCCATTCTATTAAAGATTGGGCCAGCAATAATGGTTACAGGAATAGCAATAATAATACCGTATAATAAGACATCCCCCACATTAGCCTTTAATTCTTTAGCAATGACCACTGGACCAGGATGTGGTGGTAAGAAACCGTGTGTCACAGATAACGCTGTAACCATTGGTAATCCTAATTTTAAAATAGAGACATTAGCACGTTTAGCTACCGTAAAGACTAAAGGTATCAATAAGACTAAACCAACTTCAAAAAATAATGCGATACCAACAATAAATGCAGCAACTAACATCGCCCATTGTACATGTTTTTGACCAAATTTATTAATGAGTGTGTCAGCGATCCGAGTGGCGCCTCCACCATCTGCCAGTAATTTACCCAAAATTGCACCTAATCCAAAAATTAATGCAATATGTCCGAGTGTACTACCCATACCTTTTTCCACTGTTTCCATAATTTTCGTTAGTGGCATACCAAGTAATAACGCAGTAATAATTGATGTAATAATTAATGACACAAAGGTATTTAATTTAAAGCCGATAATTAATCCAAGTAATATTATGATACCTAATACAACACTAATAATAGGCCATATTTCTGACAACATGACATCTCCTTCTTTCTTTACATAAAATAATTGATAACACTGGCATTGTATTACCAGTCATTCATGACGTAATGCTGAAGTAAAAATAGACAGTAACTGATTATTTTAAAATTTGTCTTATCAAACACATCATCCACTCTAGCTAGTAGTAACTATATTGTTGTTAATCACGCTAGCTACTCCTCAAAATGAAAAGTCAAAGTGTTAAATGCTTGATCATTGATATCAAACTAAGACATATACTTACGTTGAAAATCTGCAATTTGACTATAGTTATCTTTTAAAGAGCGACTTAAATCAATAAATATTGATACGAGTTGTTGATATATTTCAACATTGTCAGCCTGTGGTAAATGATTATGTGTGGCACCTACCATCTTTTCTACAATTGACAAATCTTCAATGTCACCAATAGCTTTCAGTCCTAGTACACAGGCACCTAGACAAGAACTTTCATAACTTTCTGGCACCATGAGTTCTGTATCAAAAATATCTGCCATCATTTGACGCCACACTTCACTTTTAGCAAATCCACCCGTAGCTTTAATCATTGTCGGCGATTCGTTCATCACTTCGACAAGTGCTAAGTAAACTGTATAAAGGTTATATAATACGCCTTCTAAAGCTGCACGTATCATATGTTCCTTTTTATGAGAAAGCGTTAAACCAAAGAACGAACCACGCGCATCTGCATTCCATAATGGCGCTCTTTCTCCTGCTAAATATGGATGGAAAATAAGTCCATCTGCCCCTGGATTGACACGACTAGCTATTTGGGTCAAGACATCATAAGGGTCAACGCCTAGTCGTTTAGCTGTCTCGACTTCGCTAGCAAGTAATTCATCTCGTAACCAACGTAGAACGACACCTCCATTATTAACCGGACCTCCAATGACATAATGATCTTCTGTTAAGACATAACAAAAGATACGTCCTTTATAGTCTGTACGTGGTTTATCAATAACCGTACGTATCGCACCAGATGTGCCAATCGTTACAGCGACTTCACCTTTGTTATAACTATTAACACCTAGATTAGATAGCACACCATCACTCGCACCAATAACAAATGGTGTATCTTCGTTGAGTCCCATCAAAGTGGCATAACGTTTTTTCATTCCTGTTAAAATGTGTGTTGTTGGTACAACTTTCGGCAATTGTTGTCTAGAAATGCCTAAAATTGCTAAAACATCGTCATCCCAGTCTAAGCGTTCTAAATTAAACATGCCTGTAGCTGATGCCATTGAATAATCAATCACATATTCATCAAACAACTGGTAAAAAATATATGTTTTAATATCTGCAAACATAGCCGTTTGCTCATAAATGTCTTGCAATTCATGTTTCATCCAAAATATTTTTGCTAACGGTGACATAGGATGAATGGGTGTACCAGTACGTTGATAAATTTCAAAGCCTTGGTGCTGTTCGTTTAACAATGTTGCATATTGAGACGCACGGTTGTCTGCCCAAGTAATATTATTTGTTAAACGTTTATGTTCGTCATTCATAGCAATCAAACTATGCATTTGGGCACTGAACGATACAAGCTTAATATCTTCAGGTGCAATATCCGCTTCTCTGACGACATATTTAATAGTCATCAATACTGCATCAAAGAGTTCATCAGGATTCTCTTCTGACACATCGACATTTGGAGTATGTAAATCATAACCAATGTTGTGCTTCATAATAAATTGGCCATGTTCATCATAAAGTACAGATTTGGTACTTGTTGTGCCTATATCGACACCTATCATGTATTTCATCGTACATCCTTCTTTCCTGTTAATTTAACCAAAAACCATCAATGTCTTTACCTACGTCATCAAAGTTTAAATGAAACGCTTCTTTTAAAATTTGAGCATCATATTGTTCCACAGCATCTATAAATACTTGATGATTATAATGGATGCGCTCAAAGTCTTGTGGATTATGTGCCATTCTTTGTCTCATCGATATTAAAATGAGCGACTCCATCACTGGTTTCAAATGATGCCAGAAAGATTTTAAATATTGATGATGGGAAGCTTTAATAAGTACTTCGTGAAACTCAAAATCATGTTTCGTGAATGATTCTACATCTTCAAATTGTACTGCCACTTTCATCATTTCAAGTTGCTTCTTCATTTCTTTGACAATTGCTGTGCGATCTTGATCTTTAAGACGAGAGAAGGCAAAAGACTCAAGCATTAGACGTAAGTCATAAAGCTCTTTTTTCTCTTGCTCAGCAAAAGGTAAGACTTGGGCTCCCATTCTTTCCAATTGAATTAATTGATCACGTTGTAATAGTTTAAATGCATCACGAACTGGAGAACGACTTACATTAAATTGTTTAGCAATTTGATTTTCCGTTAACAATGATTGTGGTTGAATATTGCCATTGACAATACCCAGTCTCAAATTAGCTGCGATGCCTTCTCCAGTTGTTAAACCTTCTAACCATTTTTCAGGGTAGCCATAAGTCATTATCTTCACTCCATTTCATTTCGCTATACTTGTATACAAGTATAGTAATATAATTATTTTCGTTTTGCAAGCGCTTACTTAATGTCGTAAGTTTAGACAATCTTCAATGATATAACGATAGTCGTTTTTAACTTTACTACTATATTTGTGAATTGACGCTCTAACGAGTGAATTCGTTTACAGTTTATGAGGATGATCCAGAGGATTTAAAAATATCTAAAAAGAGAAACGATAGAAACAATGATAGACAATGATTACTAAAGAATTTCACATCCTTATAGATCATTGCCCATCTTTAAAGATTATTAATTAAACATATCATTATTAAAGGTAGCAACTACCTATCATAGTCGCTACCTTTATTCATTAGAACCTAACTTACGCTCCATTGATTAGAAAAGACGATGTGTGCGCATCACCTATTCAGTCGATTGAGTCATCGATGTTTCATTTGTTGGCACTTTGCTTGATACTTCTATACAATAATGTCTTTCATGACAATTAGGGCAGTCAAACTGTCTCGTCTTAGTGGTATGAGGTGCTTTAATTACTTGCCAAACATTAGGCTTGAATATATGTTGGCAATTAGGGCACATGTACTTTACATTACGATAATAGTAATACGTTACTGCCAAACTATATGGTACTGCTACTGCTAACGTACCCACAAAAAGCCATTTATTCTTCATAACAATTGCACTGAATATACCACTATAATGCCTACGATGCCAGCACTTATCCAAATATGTCGTCTCATTTTCTGTACGTCATCGTTTAGTTTCATTGTTTGTTCTATGTCCACTAAATGTGATATTGGAGAAGTTGACTGATGGCTAACATATTGCTTTAGTTGTTGAATCGTTTGCATTTTTTCTTGTTGTTGCTGTATTTGTTGCGATAATTGCTGTTCTTTCAAAGCCAACATCGTCTTGAGTGTCGTTAGTGTACTTTCTTCTGACATCAACATTTTAATATCATTTAACGAACATCCTACATCTTTTAAAAATAATATTAATTGCAATTGTTGTACTTGTTCTTCTGTGTAGTAGCGTCTATTCCCTTCTGTTATACCAGCTGGTTTTAACAGTTCTTTGCGATCATAATACTGGATAGTTCTTACTGTAACATGGCATAAATCAGCTAACTCTCCTGTAGTATATGTCGACATAGCTATCACCTCCTACACTCAAAGTACTTTATGACGCAACGTCACGAGCAAATATTTTTCAGTCATTTATTCATATTTTATCGCTAGTCACTAATTTCTGAATGAATTTGTTGCATTTTATTTTCTACATCGGTAATTTCTGATGCACATTGTTTCAATAAATCTTTATAGTTTTCCGTTTCTGCATCGTTTTTATAGCGTATTTTATGTTCTAAACTTGCCCACATATCCATACCAATCGTTCTTATTTGTATTTCTACTGGGACGATTTCTACACGTTCTGCTAAAAATACTGGAATACTAACAACAATATGCAAACTACGATATCCATTGTCTTTCGGATGCTTAATGTAGTCTTTACGCTTCATCAACTTAACATCTTCTTGTTTTAATAACATTTCTTCAACAACATAAATATCTTCTAAATAATTACAGACCACACGTATACCGGCAATATCCATAATATTTTCTTTAGCACTAGCTGCACTAATTTCTAATCCTTTACGCTTTAATTTTTCTATTAAACTACGCATTTCTTTGACTCTACGTTCCATGTGATGGATTGGATTGTGTTTATACATATGATTAAAATTATCATCTAAAATACTTAATTTTGTACTTATTTCTTGTAGGGCTGATGAATAAATATGATCCAATTCTACAAACCCTAGTAATGTATCAAATGCTTCATCACCATCTTGAAACATATTCAAACTATTCTTAAAATCATTGCGTAAATCTTCTAAATATAATGATGGTTTGCGTTCAACATACATGTCAATTACCTCCGATATTTTATCAACTACATTGTACCTAACATTTAACCAAGTTGATAATGATACCCTATACAACTTTAGAAGTAATATAAAAAAACAAGACAGTGAAAATGTGATATAAAGTCATCATTCTCACTGCCCTGTTCATATTCAAGCGTTCGTCTATTATTAATTTTTTTATCATTGTGTGAGTAGATGAACAATCGTCGCCTAACCCAAATTAAAGCTTATTACATAGTCACGTTGCATAATATCTGTATGTTCATAGGCATCTAATTGTTCTTGTGTTAGCATACGGTACCACTGTTTCGCTTGTTTTGTAGCAATAGGTATCACGTCTTTTTCTGTATACCCTTGTGCTAACATGCTGTTTGCTATCGTTATCGCTTTTTGTCGTTGTATCGGTTCAAAATCTTCCCATTGTTTTGGGTAATTATTTAGATTCATTGTCTTCTTTTAACCTTCTCTTCCATATTTTTTAGACTGACGTCATTGTTCTTTCAGACAAACGTTAGTCTTCCTTGTTTTTTAATTTAAATCATTAACCGTACTACTATTAAGTTGGATATGCATTAAAGCTGCTTGAATATAATTATATTGTGGTAAGTCCCGTAATGTAGTTATTGATAAATCTGTACCTAGTTCAAAATATTTGGCAATATTTTCGAAAGCAACTAAATACTCTCCCATTTGCTGATCATCAATCGTATATCTATGACGATTATTCATTGCTCTATTTAACATAAAACTAATTTCTTCTAATGCATAAATACTCGGATAATATGCTTGTGTCTTTTGCTTATCACTAAATAATTCGCCGTTAGCTGCACTATACACTTGAGTCATATTATTCATTCTCACTGATAAATGTAATGATTCTGTTTTTTGATAACGTTCATTTTGATAGCCATTACTTGAGAATAAATATTGGAACATTATGGCCTCTTTACGAACCACCTCTGCAATAACAGTTGGTAATAAAGAAGATGCCGTACGTTGTCCTAAGATAAACAATCCAATTATTGCGATAATAACACCCATAATGACGTCGATTAATCGTGGAAATGCAATATTTATTGTTAAATTTTGAGAAGCTAAACCATTTAATAAAATGACTTGAATGGTAATAAATATTACCGCAAAAGCATAGTTTGCTCCAACGAACATTTCAGTTAACATAGCTGCTATCCCCATAGCGATAACCGCAATCGGTGTAGGTAACGTCACTAATAAGATAACTGATAATGCTAGAACACCTAATACTGTTCCTAGACCACGTGCTATACCTCTTTCTAAAGAATGGATTGTAGAAGTTCCAAGAAGTGTTGTATGTGCTGATAGTGGAATCCAATACGCTTTGTCAAAATCAAACATGAGTGCAATAAAAATCGCTGCCATCATAATAGCTGAATAACGCAACGTATTTCTAAATACTAATGAATCTAATGTTAAATTTTGATATATACGTTTCGTATATAAAGGGGTGCGTATTTCTGCTTCGTGTTCTATACGATGTGAATCTGCATGAATCATTTCATCGATTTTTAAGATATGATGTAGTAATCCATCAAATTGAGGTATAACATCGATTTCTTTACCCCAAACATTTTCACTTAAATCCTCTTTTTTCACTTTTTTTATAATATAATCCATCATTTCTATAATATCTTGAGGTAAGGGTCTAATATTTTTGGCATTTAACTCTAGTAATTCTGAATAAATACCTTGTGCTGATGTATGTAGTAATAATAATTTTTGAAAATTAGTACTTAATTTACCATTTTTTGAGTTAGAAGTAATTAATAATTTGTCTGATGCTTTAAATACATTCACAGCAGATTTAGTTACTTCTTCAAATTCACTTTGGTTATTATAACTATGTAATAGTCGACTTAATAAATCGAAATCATCATTAATTGCTTGTTGTTCAGTCTTATCTTTAGTAACTATGATCGTTAAGATGACGGCAATTGTCGCTAAAACACCACCAACTAAAATTCCAAAGGCACGAAACAATGCATCTTCTGGTGCGATAGGAAGATTGATTGGCAAACTAAACGTTACAATAAAAAATGTCGAAGACGGTCCTGCTATTTTTAATGCTGTAAAAATATAAAACGGTATGACAGTTACAATTAATAATAAAATACCAAATAATAATGGCTCATTAGCTGTCAAAGTACCTAATATCATACAAAATGCAAAGGCAATATTACATAATATTACTGTACGCAACATTGACTTAGGTGAGCCTTTGAAAACATAAATATGCGCTAACGTTCCGGTGGCTACTAATAAACCAAATTGGAAATTTCCGAGTAAATATCCAAGAAGTGCTGGAATCACCATTAGTAAGCCTTGTCTAATGCCTCTATAAACATCTATATTTTTAGTGTTAAATTTAATCAACGCTTTCAAAAAAGATGTCATTGCAGCTTCTCCTTTCCTAGTTTAATTGTTAAAAAAATGTAAATCTAACTATTATTTTAATTTGTCACTATTCTTTTTAAAGAAACAACGTTTCTCATTATACCACTTTATGTGTATTAATCTATCTTTAAAAAACTTTAAATTGTAATTTTTTTAATAAAAATAGACAAGCCTTACGTAAAATTGGTAAGACTTGTCTATTTAATACATTTCATGAGTTACTTTTGCGCAATTTTATCGTCGCTAACGACCAGTGCTTTATCCGGTTTGATGAAGAACCACATTACAATAGCAATGACTGCTGGGACAATTAATAATTGGAACGTCATAGTCCAACCTAATTTATCTACAAAGAAACCAGCTAGTAATGGACTAAGCAAAGCACCAACATTACCCCATAAGTTCATCCACCCTGATACTGTACCAGAGAAGTTACGTCCTAAGTCAGTAGCTGCAGCCCAACTCATACCCATAGAAACACCTACACCACCAAGACATAACGATAACCAGAAGATACTTACATATAGATTTTCAGTATGAACTGCAAAAACCACAGAAACTGAAAACACTATGAATCCAACAATGGCAATGACACCACGTGCCACAAATTTTGAACTACCTAATCTTAATACACTGTCAGAAATTGCTCCTGCAGATAAAATTAAGAAGAACATGATTAACCATGGTAACGAACTAATTGCCATACTCTTGAAGTTGACGTGAAATTGTTCAGCTAAGTATGTCGGTAACCAAATTAAGAATAATGAAATAACGAATTGTACTACAAAATATTGAATCGCTATCGCATAAAAACTAAAGTGACTTAAGAAATTTTTCCATGGTGGTAAAGATTTTTCAGTTGCCACAATGTCACGATTTTCCATAATGAAACGTTTTTCTGCTTCGTTAACCATTTTGTGTTGTTCTGGTAAGTCTTTAGCAATGATTGCCCATAAAATAGCTATTAAAATACCTACTATACCGAATATGTAAAATACTGCTTGCCAGTTAAATGTATTTACAATGGCAATTGTTACGATAGGTGCAAGCACAGGACCGAAATATGATCCGGCAAGTAATGCACTTGATGCACGACCTTTTTCATTTTTAGCAAACCAAAATGAATTGAACACAGCGTTAGATGGATACATAGGTGCTTCTCCAACACCAAATAAGAATCTAACCAAATAAATTAAACCATGATGCTTAATCATACCCGTTAGAATTGTAAATGCACTCCACCATACTAATGCAATGGTAATCATTTTGCGTGGTCCAAATTTTTCAGCTAACATACCTGAAGGAACTTGCATTAATGCATAACCTAATGAGAAGAATGATGCTAATAGACCAAATTGGGTCTTAGTCATACCCAAATCATCCATCATTTGTTGAGCGATATATGAAATATTGGCTCTATCCATATACGCAATTACCCCAATAATAAAGAATGCTAGCGCGAACATCCACCTAACGTTTGTACGTTTTTCTTTCATAATTTTTTCCTACTTCCCTTATTTTTTTCACTTTAATCTGGAATGGTAAATGACTGAACATGCCCCGTGTCTCATGTTCTCCCTTTATTACTATTACCAATGAATCAAAGTTATTTTTTATAATCTTACCAAACCGAGTAAGCGTTTACAATACGTTATATAAATATTTTATAAAATTCCGTAAAATTTTTGTCTAAAAAACACTAAAAAGCTACTTTTTGACACATAGTTTCCTATGATATCAACTTCTAATAAAGCTTAATGCCTTTATCTGGGAATATTTTATAAACCCGACAGTGACTGCCAAATGCTTAAATTTAAGTCTAAAAGGTTTTTGTCATAGCCTTACTTTTTTATGCTTATAATTAAGTACTCATTTAACTTAACTTTCTCTTTTTACAAGCATTTATCTATATTTTTGCTTATAATATAGTCTAAGACGTTTTGAGGTAATGATTGCAATTATTACACTGCTTTTGAGCTGTTTGAATTTTAAAGGAGATATTAATTATAAATGGAACAAATTATTACTGAATTTATTAGTCGTTTTGGCTATGCTGCTATTTTTATTTTAATCTTATTAGAAAATGTATTACCTGTTGTCCCTTCTGAAATTATATTAACTTTTGCAGGACTAATGTCGGTTAAATCTCATCTATCTCTTGTCACATTGTTTATAATCGCAACGATAGCATCATTTATCGGCTTGCTTATCCTCTATTATATTTGTCGCCTTATTTCTGAAGAACGTTTATATCGTTTTATTGATAGACACGGTAAATGGATTAAATTGAAAAGTGATGATTTGAGACGTGCCAATAATTGGTTTAAAAAGTATGGCATGTGGGCAGTATTCATTTGTCGTTTTATTCCAGTATTACGTGTGTTGATTACTATTCCAGCAGGTGTTAATCGTATGAACGTTGTTATGTTTGCGGTTATTTCCTTAATTGGTACTACAATTTGGAACTTTGGTTTAATCTTGCTAGGACGTGCATTAAGTGATAGCTTTGGCACTTTAATGACTGGATTACATACATATTCTCGCATTATGTATGTTGTTATTATCATTGCTGTCATATACTTAATCTTCCGCTACTTTACTAAACGTAAAAAAGTCAAATAATATTGAAGTATAGATTCCCTACTTTTTAGACTGTTTATTTAAATGTATATTTAAACCCTCAACAATATCAGTCTGATTTGTTAGAGAAACGCAGTAAACATCTCGATTGTTGCCGAGGTGTTTTTATTTTGTCAAATTGTCGTATCATCTTATTCTTATTACCTTATGATCATTATTATGATGATTTTAAGCATTCTTATTGAAAATTGTATCCGCTTTCTTGATAATTGAGTCAAAGCCCATTAATAAACTATCTTTCAATACATAACAGGAGTGACTTATTTTATGACTCATATAACTGAAAAAGAATTAAAGAACAAGTATCTCGATTTATTATCGCAACGTTTTGATTCTCCAGAAAAGTTAGCCACTGAAATTATTAATTTAGAATCTATTCTAGAATTACCTAAAGGTACAGAACACTTTGTTAGTGATTTACATGGTGAATATGAATCATTCCAACATGTCTTACGTAATGGTTCTGGTAATGTCCGTGCTAAAATTGAAGACATTTTCAAAGATAAGCTAACTCCAAAAGAATTAAACGATTTAACAGCTTTAGTTTATTATCCTGAAGATAAATTAAAGTTAGTTAAAAGTGACTTTCAAACTGCTGGTCATCTTCATGTGTGGTATATCACAACTATCGAACATCTTATTGAATTGATTACATACTGTTCTTCCAAATATACGCGTTCAAAACTACGTCGTGCGTTACCAAAACAATTTGTTTACCTTATTGAAGAACTTCTCTATAAAAACAACGAATTTCACAATAAAAAGTCTTACTATGAAACATTAGTCAATCAGGTGATTGAATTAAAACAAGCTGATGATCTAATTATTGGTTTAGCCTATACCATTCAACGTTTAGTCGTGGATCATCTACATGTCGTTGGGGATATTTACGATCGTGGTCCCGAACCTGACAAAATTATGGATACGTTAATTGATTATCATTCTTTAGATATTCAATGGGGTAATCATGATGTACTCTGGATTGGTGCTTATGCTGGTTCAAAAGTATGTTTAGCTAATTTATTACGTATATGTGCACGCTATGACAATTTAGATATTATCGAAGATGCTTATGGTATTAACTTACGACCATTATTAACACTAGCTGAAAAATACTACGACAGTGATAATCCTGCTTTTAAACCGAAAAAACGTCCAGATAAACACGAACGTCTAACACAACGTGAAGAAAGTCAAATCACTAAAATACATCAAGCTATAGCGATGATTCAATTCAAATTAGAAATGCCGATTATTAAACGTCGTCCTACATTCGAAATGGACGAACGTCTCGTGTTAGAAAAAGTGAATTATGACACTAACGACATTACAATTTATGGCCATACATATCCATTAAAAGATACATGTTTCCAAACAGTGGATCCTAATGATCCTGCTAAACTACTACCAGAAGAAGAGGAAGTCGTAAATAAACTTTTATTATCATTCCAACAATCTGAAAAATTACGTCGCCATATGTCCTTTTTAATGCGTAAAGGAACACTATATCTTCCATATAATGGTAATTTATTAATTCATGGTTGTATTCCAGTTGATGATAATGGTGAAATGGAATCTTTTGAAATTGATGGACAATCATACAGTGGTCGTGAATTAATTGATGTGTTTGAATATCATGTTAGGAAATCTTTTGATCATAAGGAAGAAACTGATGATTTATCAACAGATTTAGTGTGGTATTTATGGACTGGGAAATATTCATCACTATTTGGCAAACGTGCGATGACAACATTCGAACGTTACTTTATTGAAGACAAAACGTCTCATAAAGAAGAGAAAAATCCATACTATCACTTACGAGAAGATGTCACTATGATTCGTAAAATGTTGAGCGACTTTGGTTTAAATCCAGATGAGGGTCGAATTATTAACGGCCATACACCAGTTAAAGAGATTAATGGTGAAGATCCTATTAAAGCTGAAGGAAAGATGTTAGTTATTGATGGTGGCTTTTCAAAAGCGTATCAATCAACGACAGGTATCGCTGGTTATACATTATTATATAATTCATTTGGTATGCAGCTGGTAGCTCATCAAGAATTCAATGCCAAAGAAAAAATATTAGCTGATGGCATTGATGAATTATCAATCAAACGCGTCGTCGACAAAGAATTACAACGTAAAAAAATTAGAGATACCAACAAAGGTAAAGAACTACAAGATCAAATCGATATATTAAAAATGTTAATGCATGATCGCTATTTAGATTAATGTTTAGAGGCTGGGACATAAATCCCAAAATCGAGTAGGAGGATAACCATTATTTGATTATCTGGAAATGATAATTTAATAATGTACACTTTTGACTGTTTAAGTATGTACAATCTGTAAAATTTAGAGATAATTTTATTGAGGTGAATAACAATGAAATTATCTTTAGATATAAATACAGATTATGAAGTTACAACTCTTTCAGATTTACCAAAATTAAAAATTGTTATGGAGAGCTTAAACATGAAAATTAATAAAAGTGAAATCGCAAGACAAATGAATGTAGATCGAAGAACAATAGATAAATATTTAAATGGCTTTAAACCTTCGGTTAATCGAAAAAAACAATCTAAAATTGATCCCTATTATGATTTAATAAAAGAATTGTTGTCTGAAGAATGTGAACAGAAATTCTTTTATAAACGCGTGTTATGGCAATACCTTAAAGATAATCATGGTCTAAATTGTGCGTATTCCACATTTAGAACATATATAAGAAAACATGATTTATTCAATAATTATTTTAAAAAAGGACGACAAAAGTCAACGCCTGTTGGAACAACTAGATTTGAAACAAAACCAGGTTGCCAAGCTCAATTTGATTGGAAGGAAGATATAAGATTTAAAACGAAGGATCATCAAGAGGTATCTTTAAATATTGGTGTTTTACTCCTGTCATATTCACGCTTCAAAATTATGCAAGTTACGATGAGTAAATCATTAGATGTATTACTTAATTTAATGGTTCAAGCTTTTGAATCTATTGAAGGTGTTCCAGAGGAACTTGTTACAGATAATATGAAAACAGTGATGAGTCAACCTAGGACTGAAACGTTTAGTGGACAAGTTAATCCTAAATTCAAACAATTCGCTGATGATTTTAATTTTAAAGTGAAGCCGTGTATAGCTGGTCGTCCTAGAACGAAAGGTAAAGTTGAATCCATTATGAAAATATTAGATGAAATTCATGCCTATCAAGGACAATTATACTTACATGAAATTCCACAATTTATTGACGAATTAAATGATCGTTTGAATTACTCAGTGCATAATGGGACAGGAAAAATACCAATTATTGAAGTAAAAAAAGAAAAGAGCTTCTTACAGCCATTACCCAATGTCCATGTAAGAAACTCATATAAAGTAGAACATAAATATTTGAAAGTCAATCGTTCGAATATGATTACATATCGCTCCAATCAGTACTCAGTTCCTGCTGAATACTATGGAAAAACGGTTGAAGTTCAAGTTTATGATCAACGTTTGTTTGTTTATTATAACACCAAATTAATCGTTGAGCATCCTATTACCCATCATAAATTAAATTATCAGCAACAACACTATTTAGAAACGCTAGCTGTCTCCTATGGAGACCATGATGATATTAATCAGCTGGCCTTAGATAATTTAAAAACGATAGGAGAGATGTATGATGAATAATATTACTAACTACCAACGTTTAAAAGATAATCTGTCATATCTAAAAATGAATCAAATGATTACTCATTTAGATGAAGTGATAGATTTTAGTATCACTAACGATTTATCATTTATTGATACTTTAATTAAATTGAGTGATTATGAAATCGCAGTTAAAGAAAAGAATATGATTGAATCAATGGTTAAGGTAGCAGCATTCCCTTTTAAAAAGGAACTGTGCGACTTTGACTTTTCATTCCAACCTAACGTCAATAAACAAGAAATCGTAGATTTTACTCATTTACGATTTATAGAAAACCATCAGAATATTGTCTTTTTAGGTCCAAGTGGTGTAGGTAAAACCCATTTAGCTACATCAATTGGTATGTCAGCAGCGAAAAAAAGAGTAAGTACGTATTTCATTAAATGTCATGATTTAATACAAAATTTGAAAAAATCTCAATTAGAGAATCGGTTAGAAAATAGACTCAAGCACTATAGTAAATATAAATTACTAATTATTGATGAAATAGGCTATTTACCTATTGATAGTGAAGATGCCAAACTCTTTTTCCAACTGATTGATTTAAGATATGAGAAGAAAAGTACCATTTTTACTACAAATATTAATTTCAATTTATGGAATGAAATATTTGAAGACCCTAAAATAGCTAATGCCATTTTAGATCGCATATTACATCACTCAAATGTCATAAAAATAACTGGGAAGTCTTATCGGTTAAAAGACCATTTTGTGAAAGTTGAAAAGACAGAATGACATTTTTGTACATTCTTAAACAATCATTTTTGTACATTCTTTTATTGACATTTACAGATTATCCGTCCTCTCACACCACCGAGCGTACGGTTCCGTACTCGGCGGTTCAATATCTTGCGTAAGCCGTCTCTGCGAGTTGGGTTAATGGTTCTAACCCCCACTTGTAGAGACGTTTTGTTGTAAGTGCACGATGAACTTCATGCGTTGATGATAAGCGCCAGTATTTCTTTCTTGAATTGGCAATTTTCATTGCACTCTTATGGTCAAGTCCATACTTACGTAACATCTTATATTTGGTTTTTATTCTTTTCCATCTTTTGAGGATTAGTTGTCTAATGCGTCGGTTTAACCATGATTGTAACTTCGTTACAAAACCTGTAATAAATCCTTTACCAAAGTAATTTATCCACCCTCGTGTTACTTGATTAATTTCTGATATAATCTCTTTAAAGGTACCTGGTCTATTTCGTTTCGTTAGACGTCTTAAGGTGCGTTTTAAATTTCTTCTTGCTTCCATAGTCGGTCTGAAACGATAAGTGCCATTTACTTTGGTCATTAGACAACTCAAGAACTTTAAACGTGTGATAGAACCTACCTTGCTCTTTTCACTATTTACAATAAGTTTAAGGTCTTTTTCGATAAACTTTGTCACACTTTCCATGACACGTTGACCCGCTCGTTTTGTACGTACAAAGATGACGAAGTCATCTGCATAACGAACAAAGCGATGACCACGTTTCTCCAATTCATTATCTAATTCGTGAAGATAAATATTACAAAGTAACGGGGAAATAACACCACCTTGCGGTGCACCTATTTCTCTACTTCGATAATTACCATTGAGGTCGATTGCACCAACCTGTAGGCTTCTACGAATAAATTTAGAAATGGCTTTATCTTGAACATGTCGTTCAAATAGATACATTAATTTATCATGGTTCAACATATCAAAGCACTGTTTTAAATCACAATCAACTGCAACTAAGTAACCTTCTTCATAGTATGTTGCACATTCTTTAAGTGCAGTTCCTGTACTACGATTCGGTCTAAAGCCATGACTGTGTTTTGAGAAAGTACGGTCGATACTAGGTTCAATGACTTGTTTAATGGCTTGTTGGATAACTCTGTCTCTTGCGACAGGGATTCCAAGCACGCGCTTTTTCCCATTTGATTTAGGTATTTCAACCTTTCTTACTGCTTGTGGCTTATACGTGCCATCAAGCAGTTTTTGTTTAATTTGTGGAAAGTATTTTGCGAAATGTGATGTTAATTCACTTACTCGCATGCCATCGATGCCAGGTGCACCGTTGTTTTTCTTCACTTTCTTAATTGCTTTTTGTATATTATTCTCTCTTACAACAAGCTCCATCATAGATGGAGACTCACGATACATTTCTTTCATTTCACCTAAGATTTACTGTACGCACTCATATATCCTTTTTCGTTCCACTACTTATCTTTCTATGAGTTGCCAATCATTAATTGTATTCTGTACGTTGTAAATCTCTAACCTCCATTCTTTACTTTGTATGAATATTGTTCAGTCCTTCAGTATTTCTACCTACTATGACCTCTGCTGACTTCTCATCATTCGTTATTACTACGATTTTTTTTATCGCTGATGAGACCTCCCCGGGTAAGAGTAACCACTTTCCACTCATTCCACTGCATCATTTACTATATAGAACTCGGGTAGTATCGGACTTTATCTTGTATTGCAGATTCATCCATTCCACATAGCCTTGTATGATATTTCTGTTCGTCAGTGCGAGTGTTTGCGTCCGACTTCCTTCAGATTCCATTTCACAATGGACACCCTTGTCTTTCGCTAACAGTTCCTACTACCAAGCCTGTAACGGACTTTCACCGTCTAGTAATTACCCATGCCGGGCGCACAATAATAGCACAAAGATGATTTTATTGTTAAATCGTCTTTGTGCTTCTTTATGTTCAATACTCCGTATTGTAGTTTCGCGTTCCTAGGGTGCTGTCTCAGCCTGTAGTCTTCGACTAGCACTGCTCCCTCAGGAGTCTTCACTACAATACTTCGTTTTTTATGTAATTTTACATGTAAATACTTCAAAAAAATAAGACACTTTCGTATAATTTAATAAATACCAATAAACCAAATTAACGAGGTGTCTTATGTATAAAGATTATAACATGACTCAACTTACACTACCAATGGAAACTTCAGTAAAAATTCCTCAAAATGATATTTCAAGATACGTTAATGACATAGTTGAAAGCATACCAGATAGAGAATTCGACGAATTCAAACATTATCGTGGTGCGACTTCATATCATCCAAAAATGATGTTAAAAATTATTCTATATGCCTACACACAATCTGTATATTCTGGAAGAAAAATAGAAAGATTACTCAATGATAGTCTTCGTATGATGTGGTTGTCTCAAAATCAAACACCTTCATATAAAACAATTAATCGATTCAGAGTCAATCCTAAAACAGATGCCTTAATTGAATCTTTATTTATCCAATTTCATAGTCAGTGTCTAAAGCAAAATCTTATTGATGACCAAGCTATTTTTATCGATGGAACCAAAGTCGAAGCTGATGCCAATAGATATACGTTCGTATGGAAGAAAAGTATTTTAAATTATGAAACAGATATAAACGAAAATTCAAAAACAATCTATCAAGAATTAGTAAAGGATAAAATTATACCAGAGATTATAGAAGATAAAGATACTGATTTATCAAAAGAAGATATTGATTTAATCGGTAGTCACTTGGATAAAGAAATCGAAGATTTAAATCAACAAATTGATAATGAAACACAACCAGAACTAAGAAAGCAAACTCGTCAAAAAAGAACTAAAATAAAAAAAGTTAAAAAGAAATTTGATGATTATTCTGACCGAAAGTCGAAGTACGAAGAACAAAAAGCAATTCTTCAAGACCGTAATAGTTATTCTAAAACAGACCATGACGCTACTTTTATGAGAATGAAAGAAGATCATATGAAAAATGGACAACTTAAACCAGGATACAATTTACAAATAGCGACAAATTCGCAATTTGTTTTATCATATAATGTCTACCAAAATCCAACAGATACTAGAACTTTAATACCATTTTTAACTTTAATTAAAGAAACCTACGGTTATTTACCTGAGTATATTGTCGCTGATGCTGGTTATGGTAGTGAACAAAATTACATGGCTATTATCGATGATTTTAATAGAACACCATTGATTACATATGGAATGTTTATTAAAGATAAAACTAAAAAATTTAAAAGTGACATTTTTAATACTCAGAACTGGGATTATGATGAAATCAACGATGAATTTATTTGTCCAAATCAAAAACGATTAGGATTTAAACGATATGCTTATCGTAATGATAAATATGGATTCAAAAGAGATTTTAAATTATATGAATGTGATGATTGTACAGATTGTCCACTCAAACATCAATGTATGAAATCAAAGTCAAAAACAAATAAAAAAATAATGAAGAATTATAATTGGGAGTATTTTAAATCTCAAGTAAATCAAAAGCTTTCTGAGCCAGAAACGAAAAAAATCTATAGTCAAAGAAAAATTGACGTAGAACCTGTTTTTGGATTCACGAAGGCTATTTTGGGGTTCACTCGAATGTCAGTTCGAGGACTCGATAAGGTTAAACGTGAACTTGGATTTGTATTAATGGCAGTTAACATAAGGAAGCTAGCAGCTCAAGGAGCTGTTTATTTCAAAATTAATAATGAAAAAGACAATTTCTATCAATTTTCAATAGAAATTGTCTTTTTTACTTTCACCAAGAACTTAATGTCCCAGGCTCTTAGGGAGTGGGATAGAAATAATTGTTTCATAACAAATTATTTCGTAATCCCACCCCGGCAAGACTGACTAGGTTTGTAAAACGTTGATTTATCAACATTTTACAAACCAGACAGTTACTGCCAAATGCTTGAATTTAAGTGTGACATGTTTTTGTCCCAGACTCTATACAGTTGTATGACAATAACAACTGTATTTTTCTATTTTAATAATTAGAAGCTCTAGCGCTATTGCTACTTTTGGCAACAATTATATTCCTTTTTCTACACGCTCGATTACTACAAGAGTTATAGACTTATCTCCTAAAAAAGCCAAAACTTTATTTTTTCTATTATTTGCTTTAAAATGTGTTGTTGAGTTTTTATATTATTTTATACTTTTATTTACTGAAGGGTTATGTATATCATGAGTTCTATCAAGGAGACAATTATTGTTGCTTTTGCATTTGTAGGTGTCGTAGTAGGTGCTGGTTTTGCTACTGGACAAGAGATTTTCCAATTCTTCACTAGCCATGGTTCATACAGTATCATCGGTATTATCGTTACTGGTATCATCGTTACTTTTGGTGGCATTATTGTCATGCAAACGGGATATCAACTTCAATCTACTAATCATACAAATTCTATTCATTATTTTTTACATCCATTCATCGCTAAATTATTTGATATTATTTTAACGGTATTTCTACTGTCATTAGCCATCATTATGACAGCTGGTGGTGCTGCAACGATACATCAAAGTTTCAATTTACCCTATTGGCTTAGTTCGCTAATCATTGTCATCAGTATAGCTGCTACTTTATTTTTAAAATTTGATCGTTTAATAGCAGTACTTGGGGGTGTCACACCGTTTTTAGTAGCAATTGTCACAATTATAGCTATCTATTACTTCACCAATGGCTCAATGGATATTCAGTCTGCTAACCAATATGCATCAGAACATCAATCTGCAACCTTTCACTGGTGGTTTGATGCTATCAATTATGCTAGTTTACAAATCGCTGCTGCCTTTAGTTTCCTTTCAGTCATGGGTGGAAGACTTAAACATCGTCAATCTGCTTTTTATGGTGGTTTACTAGGTGGATTATTAATCACTTTTCTACTATTAATGATTAATTTAGGATTACTGACGCAATTTAACCAAATTAAGCATATACCTTTACCAGCTTTATTATTAGCTAATCATATTTCACCATCGATTGGCTTAATTATGTCAGTGATCATGATACTCGTTATCTATAACACTGTAGTAGGATTAATGTATGCGTTTGCTACACGCTTTAGTCACCCATTTTCAACACGTTATTTTATGTTGATTATTGCAATGGCCGTATTAACTTATATTTGTACTTTTATAGGCTTTATTTCTTTAATTGGTAAATTATTCCCATTAATGGGCATCTTTGGATTTATTTTACTCATTCCAATTTTTTATAAAGGTGTTATTAATCACCTTTCCAACTCAAAAAAAGCTGATCGTCCGTCTGACAAAAGACGTTAACGACCAGCTTTTTTCTTATTAATTGTCTAATACTTGTTGCCCTGCTATTAAACCTTGTTGTGTAATTTCATGACTATTAACCCATACTTCAGTCACATTAGCACCTCGTGATTGAAATAAATCAATCACATGTTGACTACCTTCAAGTGTAACCATTGGATCATTTTCACCCATTGATAGCAATACCGACACATCACTCATATCTTTATTGTCAGCAATATCTAATGGGTATAATGGTGCATATAATAATGCCTTTTTAAAAGGTGCATCTGGGCGTAACATTAAATTAATAGCAATGTTAGAGCCGTTTGAGAATCCGACTAGTACGGCCTTTTCAAGATCAAAATCATACGTTTCAGCCGCTTCTTTAATAAAATTCAGCAATTCTTGGCCTCGGTATTCAAGATCCTCTAAATCATAAATACCATCACCTAATCTCTTAAAATAACGATTCATGCCATTTTCAGAAATTTGTCCTCGAATACCTAACAAATTGTAATTAGGATTCAACGCTTCACCTAAAGGTAATAAATCATGTTCATCGCCACCCGTACCGTGTAATAAAATTAGCGTTGGTGACTCGTGTTTACCTGGTTTAAATATATGTTTCATATCATTATCCTCCAATCCTTTTAGTCATTTCTCATACTTAATCATGCTGTCTTGTTGTATCGAATGCTCTGATTTCTGATTCAATATAATCTCTTTTACTTTCTAAAAATGGTGGTAATGATAAACTTTCACCTAATGTTTCATAAGGTTCATCGCCCATAAATCCAGGGCCATCAGTTGATACTTCTATTAAAATATGACCTACTCGTGCATATAATGCTTCAAAGAAGAAACGATCTACTAGACCAGAATTAGATAAGCCAATTTCTTCATATTTATCAGCCCATGCTTGAATTGCATCATGATCACTTACTCTAAATGATACGTGATGAACTTCACCATAACCTTGTCGTGCTACAGGGCTTTCAGTATCTTTTCTTAATATGACTTGTCCGCCATTACCACCTTCGCCAACTTCCAGTAATGCAACATCTTCTTCACTCACAATAGTAGTCATACCATAAACAGTTTCTAAAATATTTTTAAAGTCTTCGAAGTAGCTTACTGTAATTTCGATAGGACCTAAACCATAAATAGCTTTATCTTGTGGTACTGGACCATTTTTCCAAGGAATACCAGGCGCTACACCTTTATTATTTTCATCTGAAATAAGTTGATACACTTGTCCATCAGATTCCTCAAATGGCAATACTTTTTTACCAAATAATTCTTGAATACCATCATGTTTTACACCATAGTCATTAAAACGTTGTGCATAATATTCTAGCGCTGCATCATTAGGCACACGGAATGATGGTCTAGAAATTGAATTTGTACCTGAATGACCTTGTGGAATATCAGGGAAATCGAAGAATGTCATATCTGTACCAGCAGAACCAACATCATCTGCAAAGAAAGTATGATACGTATAAATATCATCTTGGTTTACTGTTTTTTTAACTAATCTCATACCTAATACATCTGTGAAAAATTTATAGTTACGTTCCGCATCATCTGTAATAGCAGTAACGTGGTGAATTCCTAATAATTGAGTATTGTTTGTCATAATAAATGCCTTCTCTCTTTTGTAATTTATTTCTAATTCGAGATAATTCTCGCTAATTTTTTAGTGCACGATTTACACTTTGGTAGATTGTGCACTTAATTTCTTAAAAGCCTGTTGTAAGATCATTAATTCGTCGTCTGTTAATACTCCAAATGCTTCAGTTAACGTTGCAGCGTGTTGTGGAAAAATAGTAGCCATTTGTTGTTGTCCATAGTCAGTCAAACAAGCCATATAAACCCTTTTATCTGTAGTATCTTTCTGACGCGTGATCCATCCTTTATTTTCAAGTTGTGCCACAACATACGAAATACTACTGCTTGCGATTAATACTCGGTCTCGAATACGTTGAATAGGTTGCGGCCCTTTATTATAGAGTAATTCTAGAACTGCAAACTCAGTAATATTCAAACCATATCGCTTAGCATCTTCTTTAGTGATTTGTTCTAGCTTATCTAATGCTCTATTCATACCTACAAAGGTGTTAAGTGATTGCTTAGTTCGCTCCATTTCACCACCGCCTTTCTTATTTATTTCGATTTCGAGATAAATTATATACCTAGTATTTTATATTGTCAACACCTTAGCTTATGCTGTCGTCAAAGCTACCACATCAACGATTGTACTGAAACAATAAAAACAGAGGCATCAGATACCCCTGTTTAGTTTAATTCATACTGTGCTATGTCAGTATGTTGTTTAATCATTCAATGCTTGTTGTAATGAACGAATATTTTTCTTCATTAATGATTGATATGTTATATCTTGATTTTGTTCTTCTTTAGTTAAGGTTGCCATATTATGGAAACTTAAAGGTTCTGTATTCGTCTCTTTCTTTATAACATCAGTAACTTTTGATGAAATATTCTGCTCATATAATACATACGGCATCTTAGCATCTTTAATATCGTGAACGATGCTCAATACTTTTTTCTGACTAGGTTCTTCATCATTCATGCCGTTGACACCCTCTTGTTCAAAGTCATAACGTTTAGCTAAGTATCCAAGAGAATCATGAGAAATAATTACTTTATGACGTTTAGCATGTTTAGTTGCTTTTACTAATTGTTCGTTAATATGTTCTAGGTCTTTATCCACTTTTTTATAATTATCTTCATAATATGAACGATGCTTAGGATCTTGTGCTATTAATTTATTTTTAATTTCTTTGGCAAAAGTGCGTTCTACTACTGGATCTAGCCAAATATGAGGATCATACTCTGAATGTTCATCTTCATCAGCTTTTAATAATTGAGAAGACTTCAATGACTCAGCTAAAGGTAATTTCATCTCTTTATTATTAATAGACTTAGCAATTTTACCAGCAACTGGATCCATTTTGTTACTAGAATAAATAAATAAATCTCCCTTAGCAATTTGTAACATATCTTTTTGCGTTGGTTCATAAGAATGAATGTCTGCACCCGCAGGATATATTGATTTTACTTCAGCATATTTACCACCAATTTGAGACGTGATACTTTGAAATGCAAATGTCGTAGTAAAGATTTTCATTTTATTTTTTTCACTAATATTATCTTTGTTATGTTCGTTATTATTACCACAAGCAGCTATACTTATCGACATGATCAACAATGCTGCAATTAATACTATTTTTTTCAATCAGATGTCCTCCAAAGCGTAATTATTCCGTATTCAACTATATGTTAATTGACTTTAAAATGCAATATAAATAATTAGAATCGTCATATTTACATAACACTGATTCAAAACAATTTTTAACATCATTAAACACATGCAAGGTTTGGTTCATAAAAACAAGGGAATATATAATATATATAAGGAGTTGATACAATTATGAGTATTGAAATTAAACAAGGTCATAATAAATTTTACGTTGGTGACAATGAAGACCAACCGCAAGCAGAAATCACATTTAAATATGTAGATAATAATGAAATTGATATTAATCATACTGGTGTATCAGATGAATTAGGCGGCCAAGGTGTAGGTACGAAGTTAGTTAAAGCTGTAGTACAACATGCACGTGACAATAATCTTAAAATTATTGCAACTTGCCCATTTGCTAAAAATGTTTTAGAAAAAGATGATACTTTCCAAGATGTTTATTTAGGATAATAAGCATTTACCAAAGTGTCTGTGACAAACAACATTGATAGTTAATATAGTGTGGTTGTAAGTAACTGACTGAATGATGAAAATGATGATAAATCAGATACTGCTGGAGTGGGACTACGAGATAAATTTCCGAAAATTTATTTCATAGACCCACTCCTTTTTTATTTTTTACTATACTTTTATATTTCAAAGTAGTATACTTTTTATATTAAATAATATAAATATACTAGAGAAAGAAATTGAGGCGACTTATTATGGCTTTTCATGATATAACAGCAACACAAGTAACAAATATTAATTTAAATGTTAAAGACTTAAATCTGATGACAGACTATTATACAACTATTTTAGGATTCTCAATAAAAGAACAGGATGACAATAAAGTCATATTAGCTGTTGGCAGTGGTGGTCACACAATCACTTTACAATTATTAGTAGACGGACGTGAGCCTTCTCCTCGCGAAGCCGGCCTCTTCCATATCGCATATTTACTACCAACCACTGAAGACTTAGCTAACTTTTTATATTTTGTAGCTCAAAAAGGTATGGGAATGGGTGCTGGAGATCATCTTGTCAGCGAAGCTTTATATTTTAATGATCCAGAAGGTAACGGTATTGAAGTTTATCATGATAGACCTGCTGATGAATGGCAATGGGAAGATGATAAAGTTAAAATGGATACGTTAGAAGTTGATGGCGAAGCACTGATTCAACAACGTACATTAGATGGTTGGCAAGGTATGCCCGATGGCGCTATGATAGGTCATTTACACCTTAAAACACATGATTTAGATGATGCGCGTCATACTTACATTGATCAATTAGGATTAGAACATATTTCCGTGTTACCGCGTGCTTTATTTATGTCTACGAATCATTATCATCACCATATGGCTGCCAATATGTGGCAATCTAATCAAAAACGTCTAGATAATCAGTCAAGTTATGGTTTAACTCATATTGATATTTATAAACCTAATGTTGATGAATACAACTTCAATGCACCTGAAGGATTTACGATTACGGTTCATTCAAATACAGATCTAGTTCCAGTTAAATCATAGTAACAAGGCCACCGTGCATTACTCATAATATCGAGTATGCAGAGTGGCCATTTTTTCATTATTATGTTATTCAATCCACTCAATAACGTCTTCTTGTGCTTGACGTGTTTTTTCTTTAGGGGGATCATCTTGTCTATAACCAAATGCTACCATAACAGAAAGACCGAATTGTTCTGTATCTACTATACCTTTGTTAGCAAGTATATCAGTCACTTTATCTAAATCAAATCCTTCCATTGGACATGAATCAATACCTAATAATGCAGCTGTTGTCATCATATTTCCTAAAGCAATATACGTCTGTTTACTTGCCCAATCATATAATGTGCGTTCGTTATCATTGATATGAAACCCTGTTTGGAAATCATCATATTTTTGTTCCACAGCTGGAATTGTCGACGCTTCATATTGTTTAATATCTCTAATCATATGTTGTACATGTTTAGATTTAGAAGTCACATTTTTACGCGCTAAAATTAACACAAAATGGCTCGCAGTCGCCAATTGCTTAGCTGCTCCCCAACTATACGCTTTTAACTCATCTCGTAACACTTGATCTTGAATAACTAAAAACTTCCATGGCTCTAAACCAAGTGAACTTGGCGATAATCTTGCCGCTTCTAAAATAGTATCGAAATCTTCTGTAGCTATTTTTTTATTTGAATCAAATTGTTTTGTTGCATGTCTAAAATTAAATGCATCAATAATCGTTTGATTAATATTATTCATTGAACATACCCTCCAACATGTCATTTGTATTCAAATTATAAGTTAGAATTGACAAAGTCGAAAGTAATTGGTTTTGTGTTTGATATTGTATATTAAATAACCTATTCATACGTTTTAACCGTCATTTTAAATTTTATACAATAACAACAACTATTTTAATTGTGAGAGATTTTTATTATTGTGGTTTTAGAAAAGTATTGATGGCTAGTAAGACGTCGTTTTTCAAGCTGTCTTGTAACTCGTCTCTATAATTATACTCGTGTGCATTTAGATTTAACGCGCGTATTTGTACAGTATCAATCACACCTGTAACTAATCGCTTTTTAGATTTAACTTCTATATCGGTTGGAAATTTCGGTTCACGACTTGTGATTGGCAAGATCCACACAAAATTTGTGCCTTTAATTGTCATATCGTTGTTGATGACTAAACATGGTTGTATCTTTTGCTTTTCGCGACCTTTTGTTGGGTCTAGGTCGATGTATAAAATGTCGAATTGCTTAACACTCATATTTCTCTACCGATACTTTCGCCAAAATCAATTTCAGATTTGATATACTTACCACCGTTTTTAAAGAAATTGGTAATTTTATCTTCAATTGTTTCTTCTTTCTTCTTGATGAATATACCATCATTCATCTGTTGTACTTCAACTTTATCTCCTATTTCAAAATGAATTAGTTGGAGTGTTTGTTTGCTTAAACTAAGCGCTTTACTATTGCCTGATTTAAAGACACGTTCATTGGTTTTATTTATATCATTTGTTTTAGCCATGTGTATCATCTCCTATCTTCTCGTATTATATCGCTCGTACTTACTCACGTAAATACATTATATATAAGGTTCCAATAGTTTATTTAATACCTTAATAATTACATATTGGAGATAATTTGATTATGAATAATTATATGATTCGATAACACAATATGATTAACAAATGTAAACAACACAAAGAATTGGAAAATAAGTGGGTCCAGCAGTAGTTTTAGAATTTGTGGAATAATTAAAGGATACGTACGCATTCAAAATAATACTTGAAGTTTTAAACATACCCAAACCGACATATTATAGATGAAAAATGAATCAAAATAAACTCTATTGCTAAAAAAGCCATTGATTTATGTTAAAACAACAACTATATCTACATTTATCGTAAAGTTACAGCGTTAATTAATCACTAATCATCTACACCTATTCATCATAAAAGCGTTCAGGGAATTATGCATGGAACAATGTGCTCAATTGCTTTAATAACATTGTAATTTATCCTGTAGAAAAATACATAGATTATCATAAATTGAGAATTCAACAAATACTAGGCTACTTTTTCCTATAGATTTTAGAAAATTAGCAGCCTGGAATATAGTGTTTTTATTAATTTCTCAATTTAATGATTTATTTTAATTGTGATTATTTTCACAATTAACTTTTTATGTTACAGTATAGATATAACGAAGTTTAAATTTTCTAATAAAAAGGGGTTTTTAATAATGACAAGAATTATGTTCTTTGGTACACGCGATTATGAGAAAGATATGGCACTTAATTGGGCTAAAAAACACAATATCGACGTAACGACTTCTACAGAACTTTTATCTAGTGATACGGTTGACCAACTTAAAGATTATGACGGTGTAACAACAATGCAATTTGGTAAACTTGAAGAAGATGTTTATCCTAAATTAGAAGAATATGGTATTAAACAAATTGCACAACGTACTGCTGGATTCGATATGTATGACTTAGATCTTGCCAAAAAACACGATATTATTATTTCAAATATTCCAAGTTATTCACCAGAAACAATTGCTGAATACTCTGTATCTATCGCTTTACAATTAGTACGTAAATTCCCACAAATTGAGCGTCGTGTACAAGAAAATAACTTTACTTGGGAAGCTGACATTGTGTCTAAACCTGTTAAAAATATGACAGTTGCTATCATTGGTACTGGTCTTATCGGTGCTGCTACTGCTAAGATTTATGCTGGTTTTGGTGCTACAATTACCGCTTATGATGCTTATCCTAATAAAGATTTAGACTTTTTAACTTATAAAGACAGCGTTGAAGAAGCAATTAAAGACGCTGATATCATTTCACTACACGTCCCAGCTAATAAAGATAGCCATCATTTATTTGATAAAGCTATGTTTGATAAAGTAAAACCAGGTGCTATCTTAATCAATGCTGCTCGTGGTGCTGTTATTAATACACCAGATTTAATTGACACAGTAAATAATGGTACATTAGCAGGCGCAGCTATTGATACTTATGAAAATGAAGCACCATACTTCACACATGATTGGACTCAAAAAGAAATTGATGATCCAACATTAGTAGAATTAATTGAAAACGATAAAATTTTAGTCACACCACATATCGCTTTCTTCTCAGATGAAGCTGTCCAAAACTTAGTTGAAGGTGGTTTAAACGCAGCATTATCAGTCATTGAAACTGGTACTTGCGATAGTCGTCTAAACTAACTCATATAAATATAAGTACTTTAACAAAGTGGACTGATATTTTCTACTTACATTCCATCAATACAACAAATAGATAACCTAAATATATGACGAGCCACCCATGTTAATCTGGGTGGCTCGTTTTTTATATTCTATTGGGAGTGGGACAGAAATAAATTTTATATAAAATTTATTTCGTATATGCCCGTCTTGCACATTTAAAGCTACTTAGATTTTAATCTTTAGTAGCTTTTATGCAATTGTTGCGTTAGCAACCAATTGTAATCCCTATATTTCTCTATGACGGGTCCCTCCCACGCCGGCAATACTAACTAGGTTTTTAAAATGTTAATAAATCAAAATTTTAAAAATCAGATAGTTACTGCTAAATGCTTGAATTTAAATGGTAATTATTATACTTCAATGTTGAATTACAAATTATACCTTTTCAATCATAAATTTTAAAAATTCACATAATTCTAACTATGATATTTTAAAAATAAACATAAAAAAAGATAGCTACGTATGATGATCATACGCAACTATCTATAAGTAACGGAGGGAGAAGGATTTGAACCAACGCGAGCAATAAAGCTCCTAATCAACCGAAGTTGATTTCCCTTAAGCCAGACTTGGGTATCCCTCCACAATTCAACTGTTTCTTATTATACACAGTTTCAAAATAATTGTAAAGTATAAAATATTAATAAATCCATTTTTTTTAAATTTTGTTTACTGACCACTTAATTATATATTACACAAAATAAACACAAATAATTCATATACTATAACTATTATATCGTGTTACTATTTATGTATAAATTTAAGAATGTAGCGCGATACTTATATTATCAAACAAAGGGGTTCACATATGTATTTTACACTATTAACTGAGCAGGAATATGACAATTTCATTAATCATCACCCAGCTCATTTCACGCAATCTATTGAACAATATCGTTATAGAAAGCAACACAATAATGATGTTCATCTTGTAGGGGTTAAAGACAATAACGAAGTACTGGCTGCTTGCTTATTATCAGAAGCACGTGCTTTAAAGTTTTTTAAATATTTTTATTCTCATAAAGGACCTGTATTAGATTTCAGTAATGCATCACTTGTTGATTGCTTTTTCAAAGGATTAACTAAATATTTAAAGAAACAGCGTACACTTTTTGTCTCTGTCGATCCTTATATTTTAGAAAGTATTAGGGATGCTGATGGTCACATCATTGAAAACTTTGATAATACTAACCTCATCAATCAATTAAGTAAGATTGGCTACCAACACCAAGGTTATCCAATAGGTTATCATCAAAAGAGTCAAATACGCTGGCTATCCGTACTTGATATAAAAGGTAAAAGTAAAGAAGCAATTTTAGAAGATATGAGTTATCAAACACGTCGTAATATTAAAAAGACCATAGAAATGGGCGTTCAAACAACTGTACTTGATATTTCAGAAACTGAGCGTTTTTACAAATTATTTAAAATGGCCGAAGAACGTCATAATTTTAAATATCGTGAAAATCCTAATCAATTTTTTATTGAAGCACAGCGTATGTATCCAAACAATTCAATGATTAAATTAGCATACATCGATTTAAACAAATATTTAAAGCAATTGAATGATAAATATGAAACTTTAACATCACAACTACAAATTTTAAGTGAAAAATTATTAGAAAACCCAAATTCTAAAAAAACCAAAACACAAGTCAATCAACTGAATGACCAACTGACAAGCCAAAATAAAAAAATAGCCCAAACACAACAATTAATGACAACTGAAGGACATATATTAGATTTAGCAGCTGCTTTATATATCTTCAATAAAGATGAAGTCTATTACTTATCAAGCGGTTCCAACCCTAAATTCAATCAATTTATGGGAGCCTATGCTTTACAATGGGATATGATCCAATTTGCTAAAGATCATGACATCCCTCGTTATAATTTCTACGGAGTAACTGGTGATTTTAGTGACAGCGCTGAAGACCTGGGCGTACAACAATTTAAAAAAGGATTTAACGCCCATGTCGAAGAATACATTGGAGATTTTGTTAAGCCTATTCGTCCACTATTTTATAAATTATATTTAACAATGAACAAATAACCTTATCTCTTTAATACTGTGAAATTAATATAAATAAAAATACACCCAAAAGTTTAGTTCATACTAAAGTGACAATTAGTACGTTGAATGCCAATATTCAACCTCTAAGTCTCGTTCAGCTATACTATCTTTTGGGTGTTTATTATTATTGCTTAAGTACTTGCTGTTCAATCACTGTTAAGACGCCTTGTTCATCATTACTTGGCGCTACATGTGCTGCAATATCAAATAGTGTTGGATCTTGACTATTTTCCATTACGTAACTATGTTCAGCAAATTCTAACATGTCTTTATCGTTATTCGCATCACCAAAAGCCATTAAATTAGATGCAGACATATGCCAACTATCTAGCAATCTCTTTAATGCTTGACCTTTCGTCATATTTGGCATAATAATATCTACACTATCATGACCACTTGACACTAACTTGATGTCACCATTAAATTGTTGACTGACCTCGTCATCAACGTTTGGGTGTGTTTGACGATTAATATTAAATGCTATTTTGACATAATCATCTTCAGGCAACGCTTGTAATGATTCAATTTCCTCTAATTGATGATAATAAAATTGTGTATCTTCTTTAAATGCCGTCGCTGTATCTTTTAATATATAAGCACTTTTCACTCCACAAATGACTAAATTGTCGATGCCTTGCTCAACATTTAAATAATCGACTACTTGCTGAAATACATCTCTATCAAAGCTTTTATAGTTATATATCTCATTTCCTTTATAAATGACTGCCCCATTCTCAGAAATAAAATACATATCACGGTCACCAAAAATTGATTTTAATTTAGCATATTGATTACCGCTTGCTGCAATAAATAATATATCTCTTTCTTGAAGTTCATGGTAAATCTTGTCGAAACGTTTCTGATCGTATTGCTTGCTGGAATCTAAAAATGTGCCATCCATGTCTACTGCAATTGCCTTAATCATGACAATGCCTCCTCATATTGATCCTTTATTTATATTATATCGGGAAGATATGAGTTGATGAAGTTACCTAAACCATACTGAAACTATATTCATATTATGAAATTACTTTCATGAGTTAAAAATAATCTCCTTTTAGTTTGTCATGTTGTCATTAGAATTTTTCTATGTTGGGTCCCTACCTCAGGAGTCTCGGCTTCAAAATAATTTGAGTTTTAAATTATTATTTTTTTATTTATCAGTCCAAAAAAATAGAGAACCTAAAAAAGCCACCTAAGTTGAGATTTAATCATCAAAACTTAAGTGGCTTTATTATTAATTTTCTTCGTAAGAAACTAGCGTCACGTCATAATGCTTTATTTACTGTTATCTTGTAAGTATTTATTTTATTTCTTTAGCGACAAATATTTTACGTGTTTCCCAAACACCCGTTTTCTCATTGTAATTATCACATGTAATTAATGTTAGTTGATTTTTCTCACCTTTATGTTCATCCAATACTTTAACATCTGTTGGATCAACATCTCTAATACTTGTCATCTTATATTTACGCATTTCATTACCAACTTTAAAGTAAACTTTACTACCTTTTTTAGCTGCTTTTAAATTTGTAAACTGATAGTGTGGACGATCAAGGAATGTATGTCCTGCAATAGAAATATTTTGATCACTAAGTGACTCGTCACCCTCTGCAAAGCTTACACCACGATTTAATTGTTCAGGTGTTGCTGGTCCAGGATAAACTGGCTCTTTAATGTCTGCATCAGGCACTTCAATATAACCTGCAATTTGTGATTTATCTTTTGATATCTGTGGTTGCTCTTTTTTATTTTGTTCTTGTGATACCTTTTTATCATAGTTTTCAATTTTCTTGTCATTATCTTTATCATGTAAGTAATTATCAATATGTGGCTTAGCAAATAAATATACCGCTATCAAGATAAGTACAACGCCAACAATTGTAATTAATCGATTTGTCCATTTTTTCATAATATGGGTACTCCTTTTATATCTGTCGCTGTGAATTTATATATTTTAATCAGTATAGCACTAAATATGCAACTTATCATAATATTAATCTTCGCATTACATATTTTATTACACGCAATCTAACTATCTCTTTCTTCTTACATTGCGCATTTAATTATTTAGTAGTATAACTAGTTTAATTACATTAATAACTGGAGGTATTACCATGATTCGACAAGCATGTAATGATGACTTACCATACATATTAAATATATATAATGATGCTATTATTAATACAACAGCTGTTTATACATATGATGCACAAACACTTGAAGAACGTCAAACCTGGTTTAACAATAAAACACAGGCTAAAGAGCCTGTGTTCGTTTACCTACACAATAATCAAGTTGTCGGATTTGCTACTTATGGTCCTTTTAGAAATTGGCCAGCATATCAATATACAGTTGAACATTCTATTTATGTCGATCCCACAGCTAAAGGTCAAGGTATTGCAACTAAACTATTACAACACTTGATTCAATATGCTACTGATGCAGGTTATCGTATGATGATTGCAGGTATTGATGCATCGAATGAAGCAAGTATTAATTTGCATCATAAATTCAACTTTAATTATGCAGGTACTTTATCACATGTTGGTTATAAATTTGATCGTTGGTTAGACTTAGCATTTTATCAATTAGATTTAGCCAAATAACATCACGTTATCACACTTCAACAATCGTTATGATATATGTATTTACATATATTTGCGATGTTGCTACTCTTTATTGTCAATAACAAAACGAACATAATAGTACATAAAGACAATAATCATACTTAAAGATAGTGATTTAAATAATAGATTGACCCATGTCCCCTCAGTTGTGCACCAATAAGTAATCGTTGTGTTAATGATGAATGCTATAAAAATGATTGATAATTTTAGCATTTCATCAGCCCCTTTTAAATTATTTTAATTTTATAAGGGTAAATTTGCAATCGATAATTAATTTTATATGTCATTTTCATATATTTTTATATCTTTATACAATAATGCTCTGAATTTTAGCCATACATATCATCTTTCTATACTATAAAAATGGTTCTCTCCCATATTGGACTGATACATCATTATTCACTCTTTAATCATCAGCCCTAAAAATAGTGAATCTAAAAATACGGGATTGTCACTGTTTTACGTTACGTGACAATCCCGTATTTTACTACTATATCAATCATATAGCTTAATTATTTTTAACGAATTCTTCAGCATCACCAAAAATTTTACGTTTAATCGCTTCACCTGTTGGTGTACCGGCTAATCCACCAAGTCCTGTTTCACGTAATGAAGCTGGTAAATTTCTACCTACTCTATCCATTGCGCCAATCACTTCATCGACTGGTATTCTACTTTCAATACCTGCCAACGCTAAGTCAGCTGATATTAATGCATTTCCTGAACCAATCGCATTTCTCATCACGCAAGGTATTTCAACTAAACCTGCTACAGGATCACAAACTAATCCTAATAAGTTACTGATTGCTAATGCCATTGCATGTCCAGATGCTTCTGGTGTACCTCCAAAAATTGATACAGCTGCCGCTGCTGCCATTGCTGATGCTGAACCAACTTCTGCTTGGCAACCACCTGTAGCACCAGCAACACTCGCGTTATTTGCTACAACTCTACCAAATAATGATGCTGTAAATAAGAAATCAATCATTTGATCTTCTGTTAAGTTATGTGTTTTTTCTAATTTGAATAATGCACCAGGTATTGTTCCTGATGATCCTGCTGTTGGTGTTGCACATATAATTCCCATAGCTGCATTGACTTCGTTAGTCGCTACAGCACCTTTTACTGCCTCGATCATTTCATAACCAGATAAAGCATGATGCGTTTCATTATAGTCACGTAATTTAGCTGCATCGTGACCAGTATATCCTGTAACACTTTCAACACCATCACCTGTTGTCCCTTTTTCAACAGCATCACGCATAACTTCTAAGTTTTGATGCATTTGCTCACGTACTTCTTCACGCGATCTACCACTTAATTCCATCTCTTCTTGGATCATCATATCCGCAAATGAAATGTTATGCTCTACAGAGTAATCTATTGTCTCTCTGATTGAATCAAACATCTTTTTTCCCCCTTTAATTTATATAGGAAACGGTTAAGTTACTGTATTTGTCTTGTAATTGATCTAATGTTGATTCTGAGATTGCTTTATTTAAAGGTAATACAACTAAACTGTTATCTTCACTTGTTTTAACTAATTCTTCTCTATAATCAATTTTAAGATCATTAATGTGATTAATTAAGTGATTTGTTTGTGATTTAGTGATGGCACCATCAAACACTAAAATAGGCAAGCCATTATTTAAATCGACACTTAAACCATTGATATGGATACCTTTAATTTTGATTGTACCGCCACCAATAGAAATACCAATGACTTCAATATATCGTCCATCTTCACGCGTTGACTTTAAATAAGCACAGTTTGGATGTTGACCAATACTGTCTCCTTCTTCTTCAATAATATCTATATCAATGCCATCATCTGCCGCAATGTCTAGTGCTGACTTAATTCGATTATCAAATGTTGAGTAACCCATAGCACCACCTACAATTGCTACATCAGTACCATGCCCTTGATGTGTTTTGGCAAATGACTCATAATAATGTATTTCTAATTTTTTAGGTATGTCACCTAATATTTCACGTGCAGCATTACCTATCTTAACGGCTCCTGCTGTATGTGAACTTGAAGGTCCCATCATAACAGGACCGATAATATCGAACGCACTTTGGTAATCATAACTTTTAGCCAAAATTAAACACTCCCTTTAACATGATTCTTTTTACTTGGTGTCTTAACGTTGATATTCATCAAGTTAAATTTATTTATCATTGTACCAATCATATATGCTAATAAAATACTAACAATAATGACGATAATTATAGTAATAATTGATCTTACTGCATCGTTAAATCCGAACAACACAATCGCACCTGCTATAGGCGTTGCCATACCTTTGACACCTATAACTAAACCACTGAAAGTGACGATACACGCATTTACTACACCGACAATAGCGTTTGTACCATAAAGTTGTAATGGATAACGCGCAATTAAATCAATTTGCGTTAATGGTTCAATTCCAACAGCAAATGCTTTGGAAGGTCCTCCTATGTGTAACTTGCGGAATAAGACAAAGTTTACGAATGAACTTCCCGTACAAGTTAAGGCACCTATTGCCATTGGAACACCTGTAAGTCCAAGTAAACTTGTCAGTACCATTGAACTTAATGGTGTCATTCCCGTTACTGGTATAACGAGTCCTAAGATAACTGCCAATGCATATGGATTGTTGTCACCAACTGCTGTAACAGCACTACCAATTTGTTTCAACGTTGCCATCACACCAGGTGTAATAACTGAAGCAAGTAAGAAGGCAATTGCAGGTGCAAATAAAATAACTACAATTAAGTCCAATCCTTCTGGTACTTTCTTTTCAATC
Organism: Staphylococcus simiae; assembly: GCF_017357005.1. NCBI lineage: Bacteria > Bacillati > Bacillota > Bacilli > Caryophanales > Staphylococcaceae > Staphylococcus > Staphylococcus simiae. The sequence goes on from NZ_CP071589.1 coordinate 2,414,717, forward strand.
CATTTAATCACAAAAGCAACCGCGTATGCTGCAATGAATGCTGGTAATAATTTAAAATCATGTAATACTAGCCCAACGATGACAGCAAATACAGGTGCCACACCTAAATTGAGACAAGTCAAAATACCTACAGCAATACCACTTAAACTACCTGCTAAATCTCCAATATCTTGCAGGAATTTAATATCAAATACGCCACCTATAGCGTAACTAAGAAATGCTTGTGGTAAAAATGTCGCACAAGCTGCACCGGATAATGCTTGAAGTCCTTGCTTGCCGTATGGTGCGTACTTTAAGAATAATGTCATGATGACCAATACCATGACTAAGGTTCCAACACCTAACAGAATATCCATTTCCCAAAAACCTCTTTCCATCTATTAATTTTCTTCTAGTCCATAAACATCGTACACTCTAAAGAAAACGTTTTCAACATTTAAATGTTATCAAATTAATTAATAGTGATAATTGTTTCATTTTTGTGAAAGTTTTTAAAAATCTTTTATTTGGTTTTGCACTTAAATTGTTAAATATTTATATAAATAACCTTTTACTCCAAAAAATAAATTATTTCTTTTTTGTGATTAATCTCATCCATAAATGTATTGCACTACTTTTTAAACGACTGATTTATGAGTGGAAATTAATCATATTTTAAACGACTTATCTATTTTAACGCGTACAATTTGTTTTTGTAACAATTTAGCCATATTTAAAAATAACTTATTACACTGATATTTGCAATTTTTTCTTATTTTGCAATATTTGGCATTACTTTTATAACTTTTACACTTTGTAATGTCATCTTTACACTCAATTAACAACTGGTCGTTACACTAAAAGTAATTCATATTACAAATGATTCGGAGGCGTTACTTATGCGTATGCACCATTCATCTAAAATTGCAATTGGTATTTATTTAGCAACTATTTTCATTAGCTTTTCTGTCTATTTATCAATTATTTTAATCACAAGTATGTCCGGTCATGACGTTTCTCAAATCGTTCTAGATAGTAAACAACAACATCATACATCTATGCATCAAGATCATTTAAGTTTGCCTAAAATTTCTTTTGACTAACTGCTTTTGATGCCATGCCATATTCCGTTGTTATTTCATTATTCATCGTCAAGACATCGTCCTATCCACTATGGTGTCTTTCCATCTATGCATCTTTAAAATTTGTGCAAAATGACTGACTTTCTCTCTCTAAATCATCCTTTTTTATATTTCTTTTCCTAACTAAAATAGATATGATATTACTAAAACGATTATTAATAATTAATATGCACTAACAATAGTAAACATCATTAATAGATTTGAGGTGATATCTATGTATAATCAATCATCATTACGTCTAAAAGGCATCATTTTAGCCATTATTGGTGCTTGTTTGTGGGGATTAGGAGGCACTGTATCCGATTATTTATTTAAATATCAAAATATCAATATAGATTGGTATGTCACTGCAAGGTTAATGGTCAGTGGTGTGTTTTTATTGGCTATTGCTAAAATATTAAATCCTAAGCAATCAATATTCGTTGTCTTTCAACAACCTCGTATGTTATTTAAATTGCTAGTCTATAGTTTATTGGGAATGTTAATCGTACAATATGCCTATATGGCGTCTATCAATACTGGCAATGCAGCAATTGCTACTCTATTACAATACATTGCTCCTGTTTATATCATTATTTGGTTTGTCTTGAGAGGTCATGCTAAATTAACGTTGTTTGATATTTTAGCTGTCATCATGACTTTAGTTGGGACATTTTTATTATTAACTAATGGCTCATTATCTAATCTCGTCGTTAATCCTGCAAGTTTATTTTGGGGTATATTAGCTGGGGTTGCATTAGCATTTTATACCATTTATCCAACGGAATTGTTGAGTCGTTTTGGTTCAATTTTAATTGTTGGTTGGGCGATGCTTATTTCCGGGGTTATGATGAATTTAAGACATCCAATTTGGCAAGTTCATGTAGCACACTGGAACATTGCAACGATACTATTTCTATTATTTGGTATCTTAGGTGGAACGGCACTTGCTTTTTATTTGTTTATTGATAGCCTACAATATCTTTCTGCCAAAGAGACAACATTGTTTGGCACAATAGAACCTGTAGTTGCCATTATTGCTAGTAGCGTCTGGCTACATATTGCATTTAAGCCATTTCAAGTTATTGGTATTGTTTTAATTATGGTTCTCATTTTATTACTATCTTTAAAAAGACAACCTAAACCAGATAGCGATTAACTATCTAGGGTTAAGAATGCTAACTAACGGTAGTCAAAGCAATATTAATATCACTATTTTCTACTGCCCCAAACTAAATAAAACTCTGATGAGGTCATAGTATACGTGAACAATACATTCACTTGTTATGACAGTATTCATCAGAGTTTTTTGTCATTATTGAGGTTTCCTCGAAATTGGACTGATACATAATTATTCACTTGTTAATTATCAGTTCTAAAAAATAGAGCGCTATTATTTATTTAAAATTGTCTTTAATTGGTAAATAAAACGTTGTCTTTCCGGAATGTTAAATACCGGATAAATGTGAAATTGGTAATGTCCAGGAATGAAATCATGGTCGATGCCTTTAGCGCTCAATAATTGAGATAAATTAACAGCATCAGGGAATAAAATTTCTTTAGTACCGGCTGTTAAAGTAATGCGACCTAAACCATCTACATCTCCATTTATAGGTGAAATACGATAATCTTCTAGCGCTGTATCGCCAGCCCATTGTCGTACTAAGTATTGTGTACCTTCAACACCAAGCATCGGATCTTTTTTCAAGTATTTAGGAATTTCTGGATGACGCATTGTTGCATCTAACACTGGTGAAATAAGAATGATGTGGCCAGGTTGTGGTAATTGCTGTTGTTTTAATAATTGAGCAAATGATAATGCAATTTGACCACCTGCTGAATCTCCCATCACTATTAATTGTTCAGGATTATCAACCTCTTTTAACGCTTGTTGATAAAGGTTTGTTATTAATTCATTTGTTGCTTTGTAGTCGTGGTGAGGTATTTTAGGATAAATGGGCATGATTACTTTAGCTCTCAATATTTGAGCCATTTCATCTACAAATTCAAAATGTTCAACTAATGGATCTTGGAACCATGCACCACCATGTAAATATAACACTGTTTGTTGTTGCTTATGATGTTGATCATTAAGTATATATACTGTAGAGCCAAACATTTTTTCTTTAGTAACTGGTGACGTAAAATGATAATCTGTACCTTTGTATTCACCTTTCGTTAATGGTGCCATATCAGCTAAAGCTTGTTGGGCTTTTTGCTGCGAAGCAAAAGTCTTTTTCATTCCAGCCAAACGAATTATTTGCTCTAGGACAAAACTTTTAACACTTCTTTTTTCTCGGATTTTAATATGTGCATATGCTGCAACTAAAAACGCTAAACTAAAGGCTGTTTTTTTTCTCTTCATAGCAATGGTCTCCTTTTGTCAATATCTTGTTTTATTCTACTTTATCATGTTAATTATTATTTATTCCAATGATTGTTGCTAGATTCAATTATATTTCTATGCAAAAAAGCTGACACGACAATCAATTACGTCGTATCAGCCTTTCCATTATATGTTTGTTTATTGTTCAGTCAAACTGTCATTCATTTGTTTTAAGTAGTGTTCAAATCGTTGCATATCAATAAAGCGTCCTTGACGATGCATTTCTTTGCCATCCATAAAAATCAAATCTACCGGTACAGTGAAAATATTAAGCTCCCCTGCAATGTCTTCAACATGACTTTGATTGATGACACCTAAAGGTACATTAGGATAATTCGACATTAAATCTTGAATTTGAGGTAATACAGCATGACAGACACTACAATTATCGCGCATAACATGTACAACAGTTAATGGATACTGTTGTATAAATACTTTAAATTCATCAACACTATTAAGTTGGTTAACCATACTGAACACCTCTTTATGTTATTATCCTGTTTACTTCAAAATATCTTGAAACACTTGTGGCATTTTCATAATTTTTTGACGTTCTAAATCAAGAAATCCACCTGTTTGATAGCCAATACAATGTACTGTTCCTTCAGAAACAATTTCAAATTTGAAAATCCATTTCATTTTACTAGCTTGAATTAAGTAACATCGACCTATCGGTTTATCATGAATCGTAATCGGCGTCTTATATTCCACTTCTGTCTTCATTAAAATTGGTGACATGTGTTGTGACATCATTTCTGAATAATTCATATGTTGATTAATGAAGACTGTTCTTAAATCTTCAAACCATCGAATATAGACGATATTACTTACAATTCCCATGGCATCAATATCATAGCCATTCACTTCAATATCTTTTTGTGCTACTAATTTTCCTTCTTCAGCCATTGTGCTAATTCCCCTTATTTCTATTACAATTCGTTAATATATTTTTATTACTTTTCCGATTAAAATACAAGCAATTCAACCTACTTATGTCTACTATTTCATTAATATACCAATATAAATAATGATAATCGGTAATGTTACAGTAAAATTGTTTATCATATGCACCATCATACTATCTCTAATGTTACCTCGTCGTTTATATGCTAAATAAAAGACAATTCCCATACAGAAATAAAGTGAAAATTCAAAAATTGTTCTAGGATTGTGGAACATAGCAAAAATTGCAGATGATACTATGAATGGTAACCAAAATATGCCTGGTTTAAATACTGCTTCTGTTAATATACCTCTATAAACTAATTCTTCTAGGTATGGTGTTATAACTGAAATACATAAGACAACCACAATAACAATACTAATATGTGGTAAATGTACCTGATCACCTAATATACTAGTATTTTCTGCTATCATTTCGCCATTTCTTGTGTTCTCTTGATGATTAAACGTTTTGATTAACAAAGAATTTAATATTGAAGAAATAAATGCTAAGAATACAAATCCAATATTAATTAATACGTCTTTACCTTTAAATTTATGTTGGATTTTGCGATAACCTTTAATTCGGTAGTATTTGCGTAATAGCCAACATAGACCTATACCAGTAATCATAATTCCGATACTCACTAATATATTAATAACATCATTATACTTATACGATACTGAAAGATAGATCATTGCAATCAATAATGGAATTTGAATGACTATTGCTAATAAAATCACAATGACTAATTGAAGTATTCTTTGCCACAATGATTTATCATATTTATTATCTTGTTGCTTATTAATCGTCATACAATCACTCCTCGAAATATGTTTTATTTTGTAAATTCCTTCTATGTTTTAAAGCTTTAAATAATATTATTCCTAGACCAATGATTTCTATAACAATTAATGATAAAGCTATAATCATTGATATTGATACCGTTAGCGTACTAGTCGCACTTTGAAATAGCGCTATTGTCGTTAATATAATGATATTAATTAATAATATTAAAATAACACTTGTCATTAACCAAACAATATTCTGCCAAATACTCAATTTAGAGTTAATATCTGAGTGAAGTTCAAATGGTTCTTCTTCTGGCCCTCTCTCTTTAGCAAAATATCCCCAACCAAACATTTTACCAATGTAATGTATATTCATATCTACTAAAAATTGAATGTAGCCTTGTCTTTTTCTTGGTAAATAATCTAAACGAATATCATATTGTCTATCTGTACGTTCAAAGTAATAAGTTAACGGTCTTACTTTAACTAATGCATATCCAGCATCAGCCATTTCATTAAGCCAACACTCTTCTTTTTCAAACTCTAATACAGTAAATAACTTATGAACTTTTTTCATTAGATTTCCTCCATCAGAATCATTTCACCATTAGTAACTAACTCTTTAAGTCTTGCCATCTCATTTTTTAATGCTTCCATTCCTTGAGCCGTTATTAAGTACTCTTTTTTACTTTTAATATGTTCCTCTTTAACTAATTTAATCCACTGTTTATTTAACAATGTATTTAATGCGCCATATAATGTTCCCGGTGCAAGTTTAACTCTATCATTAGATAATTCTGCAACATATTGAATGATGCCATAACCATGTAATGGTTGTTGTAATGATAATAAAATATAAAACACAGCTTCTGTCAGTACTTGATTGCCTTTCATTGTATGCACCCCACTTTTATATCGTTCGCCGATATATATCGTCTACCGATATAATATAGTATTTTCCTAATGATGTCCAATGTCTGTCGTTATAAATTTGTTTCTATCATTTATCGTAGGATATGATAGTATACAAAAAAGCACACCTCATCAGAGATGTGCTTTGTTAGTTATCTATTATTTAACTGTCATAATTAGTTTTCCTGGATCTACATCTTGGATATCTTGAATATCTAATGTTCTATCCTCTAGATTTGTCACAATAATTGGTGTAACAATACTTGGTGCATGTTCTTTAAGGTAAGCCAAATTCACTTTCATTAATGGTTGACCTTGAGTAACTTTTTCGTCAACATTAATTAAGCTTTCAAATCCTTCACCATTTAATTTGACAGTATCGATACCAATATGAATTAACACTTCCACACCAGTTTCTGATTCTAAACCTATCGCATGTTTTGTAGGGAATATCGTCTTCACTGTACCATCAAATGGCGCTACAATTTGATCATTTTCAGGAATAAAGCCAACACCGTCTCCCATCATTTTCCCAGCGAAAACTTGATCTGGCACTTCTTCTAAAGGAATGATTTGTACAGTTCCTGGCGCAAAAATATCAGTTGTGACAACTTCTGCCATGTGTACTGGTTCGTCTGAAACTTCTTCCGTAACAGTTGTTTCACTTGGTTTAGTAATTTCACCATTCATAATTTTGGCCATATCATGTTTAATTTGGTCAGATTTGGGACCAAAGATAGCTTGCATATTGTTACCTACTTCTAGTACACCGGAAGCACCTAAAGCTTTTAATCCCGCTACATCAACGACAGATTTGTCTTTAACTTCCACACGTAAACGTGTTATACACGCATCTAAATGTTTAATATTTTCTTTACCACCCATAGCATCTAAAACATCGAATGGTAGTTTTGCCACACTTGAATTACGAATTTCTGTTTCCTCATCTTCACGACCAGGTGTTTTCAATTTGAATTTACGGATAGCAAAGTCAAATAAGAAGTAGTAAACCACTGCATAAACAATACCAACTGGAATAACTAATAGTGCGTGTGTGCGATCCCAATTTAATAAACCATATAAAACATAATCAATAAATCCACCAGAGAATGTCATACCTATTTTAACGCCTAGTAAATGCATCACTAAGAATGAAGTACCAGCTAATACCACATGTATAGCGTATAGCATTGGTGCTACAAATAAGAATGAAAATTCTAATGGTTCAGTAATACCAGTTAAGAATGCAGTTAATCCTGCTGATAACATTAAACCGCCAACAATTTTCTTACGTTCTGGGCGAGCATTTTTATAAATCGCAAATGCTGCAGCTGGTAAACCGAACATCATAAATGGATATTTACCTGTTGTGAAAGCTCCTGCTGTAAATGGTACACCATCTTTTAATTGTGCCATCCAGATACGTTGGTCACCACGGACTAACTCTCCTGCATGGTTAGTATAATGTCCGAATTCAAACCAGAATGGTGAATAGAAGATATGATGTAATCCAAATGGAATTAATGAACGTTCAATAATACCGAAAATAAATGTTGTTAATGCTAAATTTTTATTTAATAGAAAATTAGATAGACCATTCAACCCCTCTTGAATTGGTGGCCATGCAAAACTTAATACCACACCTGTTACAATAGCTACAGCTGAAGTAACAATTGGTACGAAACGCTTACCTGCAAAGAATCCTAAGAAAGCAGGTAATGTAATATTATAGTATTTGTTATAACACCATGCTGCCAATGCCCCCATGATAATCCCACCGAACACACCAGTTTGCAACGTTGGAATACCTAAAATTAAAGCATTAGCTGGGTCTTTCGCAGCTTGGCTCAATTCTTTAGCGCCTTTAGCATATGAGAAAATATCATCAATTGTTATGTTCAACACTTTACCCATTGTGGCATTCATAATTAAATAACCAACAAATGCTGCTAATGCTGCAACACCATCTCCACCTGCTAATCCAAGTGCAGTCCCGACTGCAAATAGTAACGGCAAGTTATCAAATACAACTTGTCCTGCTGCTTCCATAATTGATGAAATCATCACAATAACATCATTTTGTAACCATGGTGCGATGGCTACTAATTGTTCATTATGCATCGCATTACCAAATGCTAGTAATATACCTGCAGCTGGTAGAATTGCAACTGGTAACATTAATGCTTTACCGATACGTTGCAATTGTCCAAATAATTTCTTAAACATTTTAAACATCCCTCTCATTATTGCTTTCGCTATACAAAAAGCAGGCATGAACAAACAAGACCATATCATGTCACCATGGTTCAATTGTTTGCTCATGCCTGCTTTACCAGTAACACGCAAAGTTATTTTATTTCATAAGTATTATACATATTTAATAAAGCGTTTTCAATAGTTTTTTCAAAAAAATAACTCGGTCACAATGGACCGAGTCACTTTATTTATTATAAGAAACGTTTTGCTGCTACTGAAATTGGTGGAATTTGATCGAAATCTAAATGTTTATCTTCAGTAATAGATCTATAAGCCCATTTACCATAACCAAGTGCTTCTTCATTAACGATTTTACCTGGTAATGGTGCAGCATTTGGATCAACATGTACATCTACGATAGTTGGGACATCTTGTGCAAATGCTTCTTCAATAACTGCGTCTAATTGACTTGGATCTTTAACAGTGTAACCTACGCCACCTGCTGCTTCAGCAAATTTTGCATGATCCATATCAGAGAAGTCAATTGCATATTCTAATTCACCTGCTGCTTGTTGCTCATATTTAATAAATGCTAATTGTTTATTATTTAATACGAATACAGTTAATGGTAAATCATATTGTACTGCAGTTGCAAAGTCTTGCATAACCATTTGGAATGCACCGTCACCAGCAATTGCAATTGCTTGGCGTTTTGGATAAGCAATTTTAGCAGCCATTGCACCAGGTAGGCCACAACCCATTGTACCTAACCAACTTGAAATGATGAATTTGTTATTTACACCCATGTTAAGGTAACGTGTAGACCAAACTGTTGATGTACCAACATCAGCTGAAACAATTGCATCGTCTTTCATAAATTTATTAATAGATGCCATTAAGCGTTCTGGACGTAATGGTTTACTATTATTGTTTTTATCTTGTTCCATCCATTTATCCCATACTGCTTTACGTTCTAATGTTTTATTTAAGAATGGACGTTCAGCAACATGATTGATACTTTCTGTTAATTGATGGAATGCTACTTTACTATCTCCAACAATGCCTACATTAATATTGAAACGGTGTCCAATATTACGTGGGTTCGTATCGATTTGGATTGCTTTAATATTTTTCTTAGGTAGATAGTCAACATATGGGTAGTTTGTACCAGCCATAATTAATAAATCTGCATCTTGAATTGTTTGATAAGATGTTTTTGTACCTATTTTACCTAAGTTACCAATACTATAAGGATGGTCATCAGGTATAATTGTTTTCGCTGGTAATGTATGGATAACAGGAATTTTTGCTGCTTCAACGAATTCACGTAATTCATCTTTAGCATGTTGTGTTCCTACACCAATAATCATTACTGGTTTTTTACTTTTGTTAATTAATTTTGCAGCTTTTTTGATATCTTTAGCTTTAGGTGATACTGCTTTTGGTTTAGTCGTATCTACTGCTCTATTTGTAGTATCTTTAATTTTGTCAGTTAATAAATCATTTGGACAAACAACAACTGCTACACCTTTTTTCTCATAAGCTGTACGAATTGCTTCATTAACAATTTCAAAGACATTATCGCCTTTTTCAATTTGATGATTATAAACTGCAACATCTTCACATAATTTTGTTAAGTTTGTTTCTTGGAATGCTTTGGTACCTAGAGCTGTACTGTTAGTTTGACCTGATAAAATCAATTGAGGTACATTATCCATTTTAGCGTCGTACATACCATTTAATAAGTGTACTAAACCTGGACCACCAATACTTAGAGCTACTCCAATTTTACCAGTCATTTTTGTATAACTTGCAGCTGCTAAACTTGCTACTTCTTCATGACGAACATGATAAAAAGTTAATTGTTCTCTCACTGTACGTAAACTATCAACTACCGCGTCGATAGAATCTCCTGGAATACCATATAAGTGATCAATATCCCATGCTTGTAATGCTTTAACTAACGCTTCGTTTGCTTTAATTTTTGCCATTATTACTAATAGCCTCCCTTTCTTGTTTCCTAGTAACTTTCCCGAATTAATAGAACAACAAAATTAGTATCGGTAATAATACCGAACTAATTACTGCAGTTAAAATCATTCCAATTGAGCTAAATGCACCTGACTCAATGTCCATTTCTAATGCTTTAGCAGTGCCAAAAGCATGTGACGCATTTCCATACGTCAAACCTTTAGCAATTGAAGATTCAAATCTTCCAAAACGTAATAACATTGACCCCAGAATACTACCAATCAAGCCAGTCGTTATAATAAATAAAACTGTTATAGTATCTGTACCACCTAATTCATTCGATACTTCAATACCGACCGCTGCTGTAATTGAACGTGGTAATATTGAAACTATAATATCTTTAGAATAACCAAAGGCTTTCAATGTTAGAAATACTAACATAAAATTAAGTAGCACACCAGTTAACACACTTGCCAAAATAACTGAAACATTACTCTTTATTTTGTGTCGATTCTTATAAAGTGGGTATGCTAAGCACACTACTGTCGCATTTAAAATGTGATTAATCCAGTTGCCACCTTTCATATACCCGTTATAACTAATTCCAAAGATAAGTAATACAAAAATAATACCTAAAGAAGCAATTAATGCTGGATTTAAAAAGGGATTAGGATATTTTTCCTGTAACCTTTTAGCACCATAATATAAAATAACCGTTAATAAAATCATTAAAAATGCTTGTGTTACATCATTCATAAGCATCTAATCCTTTTTGTTGCTTATGCTTAACACACATTTTCTCAGCAACAAATCCTGAAGATAACGCAACTAAACAAGTTCCGACAATAATGACAGCAAAGAATACAATGTAATTTAAAGTAATGTCTGAAGCAACATCCATAATACCCACAACAGATGGTATAAAGAAAAAGACCATTGTCTTTAATAAAAAGTTTGCACCTTCTTCAATCCATGAAAGTTTAACAATCTTGAATTGTAATAGTAGATAAAATAAAAATAGACCAACAATACTGCCAGCAAGGGGAAGATGTAAGAGCTTTTGAGCCTCTGTGCCAATATACGTAATCACTATGATGAGTCCTAGCTGTAAAATGAGTTTGATTATAAATTGGGCTTTATGCAATGACTCCATCCCTTTCTTAAAATATGTCTAAATTGTTACAAATGATTTTTTGTTACAAGCTCTATTATAAGAATTTTCGATCCATTATAAAAATACTCTTTTGTCATGATTTATATTACTTTTTTCTATGGAAACGCTAACTTATATGCACATATGTCATTAATGCATTTAAAATAAAAAACATTCACTTATTTTTATGTGAGACAACGACAGCCTAGGACAAAGAATGACTACTGTTCCACTCCCGTAGCCTCACTTTATATGGATAAGTAAATGTTTATTGTTATGATAATCGTTGTTTTAAAAATTCAATCCATTTCGTCGTTGCATGACTCAATTGTTTATCTTTTTTCCAGACGACACCTAATTCCCAATGTACGTGTGCATCTTCAATACGTAGTAATTTAACATTTTCATTGAGTTGTTGAGAAATTGCTGTTGGTAAAATGCTAATACCTAGTTCATTCGTAACTAAATCTTCAATGACATGCCATTGAGAAATTTGAGCAACCATATTAGGAATAAATCCAACATTTTTAGCATTTTCAATGATCTTGTCATTCAAATAGAAATCTTCATTAAATAAAATGAAATCTTCGCCAGCTAGATCTTCCATCTTAACTGATTCATATTGAGCTAACTTATGAGAGCGACTCACTATTAAACGTAAATCTTCCTTATCTAAAGATGTATAATCAAATATATGGTGGTCAACAGGTAATGTTGTCACACCTATATCAACTTCATCATTTAATATTTGTTGTTCAATTGTCTTACCACCATTTTCAATGAGATTATAAGTCACATGCGGATATAATTGATGAAAGGCACCAAGGATATTAATAATCGTCTTCATATTCATCACCGCTGACATTCCCATATTAATATGACCTGTTTCTAAATCATATAATCGATCCATCTCTACAGGTAAATTATCATACAGCGCCACAATTTCTTTACTTTTATCATAAAAAATTTGACCAGCATCCGTTAAAATTAAATGCCTTTTACTTCTATCAAATAAAGGTGTAGCCATTTCATTTTCAATATCTTTAATTGCTTTACTAATTGTTGGTTGTGCAATATACAATGATTTGGACGCGTTCGTCATGCCACCTTGTTTAACAACTTCTATAAAATATTTCATATGTTTTATATCCATACGTATCACCTTTATTCTTAAAATCCATTTCCTCTATTATACACAACTTTCACTTTATCATTCATCTAACGTTTCCTTGACACTTAATGATAATTCTATGTATTTCGCAATAAAATTTATGGTATGATAATGATGGCTCAATTAAATTATTCGAGGTGAGGACTTGAGCTTTTACGAATTTATGCAAAATTTTCTTGGTGATGACACACCATTAGGTGAATTGGTTGATTGGATTAATCAAGATAACAGTTTTCCTAAAGAAGTGAAGAGCCATAGTGAAATATTGTCATACTTTCGAACAAATCCATGTGCTGAGAACGTTTCAATGTCTCTTATTAAAAGAGCGTTGTCAGTTTTCAACCAATTCACAAATGTACATTGATACATGAATGACATGGAATGATCATCTCTTACATAACGCCTTTATATAAGGGCGTTTTTGTTTTACCTTTTTTAAACCATCACTCACTTCATTGATTACATCCTTTTATAATGGTTCTCTATTGTTTAGGACTGATAAACAAAAATGAATAATTTAAAATAAAAATCATTTTAAAGCCGAGACTCCTGAGGGAGCAGTGCTAGTCGAAGACCGGGGACCCAACATAAATAAACTGATTAATCAGTTTATACAAACAGTGCAAGTTGGGGTAGGCTGAGACAGCATCCTAGGAAGGGACCCAACACAGAAAAACTGGATAACCTGAAATAGGTTTACAGTTTATTAATTCATAATAAACTGCATAAGATTTTCTAGCTATCAAGATAGCAGAAACTCTAACATGCAATGCAGGGACCCGTCATAGAAAAATTTTAAAAATAAAATTTTTACTATAATGTGCAAGACGGGCAAGGTTGGGCATAGCGAGGCTTAAAAATTTAATTTTGTATCAGTCCAATTTGTTAGAGAACCTTTATAATTCATCTACCCTCTCATAAATATTTTGAATTATTCTTGTATTTTTCATGAATTAGTTTATTTATATTACAAATTCACAATATATGTGTCAGCAACGTTACAGTTAGTTGTATTATTGATTGCTCATATTGTATTAACAGCGTTTTCAGCATATGATAATTAACGTTAAATATCGAATAAACATTTGGGGAGAATACAATTATCATGAAATTTAAAACGCTACTTGGTCGTATACTTATTACTGTCGCAATTTTATTTACTGCTAACCTTGCATATCAATCTGTTGAAGAAACACATCAATCACATGCTGCTGTGAATTATTATGGTAAACATCAGTGTACTTGGTGGGCTTACGAAAGACGCGCAAAACTTGGCAAACCTGTTTCTAACCGCTGGGGGAATGCACGTAACTGGTATACAAATGCACGTAAGTCTGGTTATGCTACTGGTCGTACACCACGTAAATATGCAGTAATGCAATCAACAGCTGGTTATTATGGTCATGTTGCAGTTGTTGAACAAGTATATGCTAACGGTAGTATTAAAGTTTCAGAGTATAACTATAGTCGTCCTCTAAATTACAGTACGCGCTACTTAAGTAAAAATGCTGCACGCGGCTACAATTATATCTATTAAATAATATAAAGACTTCAATTCATACATCCTGTCGTTAAGGCTATGAATTGAAGTCTTTTATTGTTACTACAGTCATTTAAATTATCGGTTCTCTCCCAAATTGGACTGATACATAATTATTTTCTTTTTATTTATCAGTCCTAAAAATAGAGAACCAAATTATCTTACTTGTACTACTCGGTATCAAAGTATGTTTACCGTCATTTGTAGCACCAGTAATATAAGCTCATGTCATACTTAATATAATGTGAATAACAGTAACTGTCTGAATTATAAAATAGTAGTACAACAACGGTTGATCATCTTGACCAATCTTGTTGAGGTAAGATTACAACATAATCTCTAGCCTAAATGATTTCTGTTCCATTTCCTTGGCGATTAAGTACAATGTCATTTTCTTTAAACCTTATATTTTATCCCTAAATACTTGAAGACTCCTACTGACGTATTTGTCTTAATATTTCTTCAGCCGTTGCAGTATTAGCTCTTGGCGCTTGCTTTAATGCGTTAGCTACTTGTTCAATTTCTTCACCTTGAGCACCAACAACAATCGCTAATGATTTATATTGTAAACTCATATGACCTTGTTGTATGCCTTCAGATACTAAGGCACGGCATGCTGCAAAATTTTGAGCTAATCCTACTGCTGCTACAACATGTCCTAATTCTTGCGCACTTGTCACATTCAACATTTCAAGAGCAGCTTTAGCGATAGGTAATACTTTAGTTCCCCCACCAACGATAGCTAATGTCATCGGAACTTCTATTGTACCTACCAAGCGTTGTCTTGATTGATCATATTGCCATGTAGCAATACCTCGATATTGACCATCGCGACTTGCATATGCATGAGCACTTGCCTCTGCACCTCTGGTATCATTCCCTGTTGCTAGAACAACTGCATGAATGCCATTCATCACACCTTTATTATGTGTTGCTGCACGATGAATATCGACTTGAGCCAGTATTGATGCACGTTCCATACGTCTTGCTACTTCTTCACCGCTTCGCTCTCCACGCGCTAAGTGTTTAACATCGATTTCACCCTGAACTTTTACTACAGATGCTGTAGCATGATTAGATAAAATACTCATTAAAATATCACTTTGTGGAAATTCATTTTTTAAATATGCTGTAATAGCTTCTAAAATAGTATTCAACATATTTGCACCCATTGCATCTTTAGTATCAACAAAGACTTTTAACGATAGTAATTGGTGCTGTGGGAAAGTATCTATGGCAATCTTCTGATATCCACCACCACGTGCTTTGATAGATGGGTAGGCATCATCAGCTATTTGATGGATTTGTGCCTCTAATTCACTAATTGACGCTGATAATTCAGCTGTATCTTCTACGCCATCAAAAATAATTTGTCCAATCATAATACGTTCAGACGCCACTGTTTTAAAGCCACCTGTTTGATTGACTAATTTAGCGCCATAACTTGCTGCCGCTACAACTGAAGGTTCTTCTACCATCATAGGTACGACATATTCTTTATCATCAACAACAATGTTGGGTAATAACCCGACAGGCAAAGCCCCTTGCGTAATAACATTTTCAATTAAACTATTAGCTACTTCTTCGTTTATGGTTGCGTAATCTAACAGTACTTCCTGTTGTTCAACAGATAACCAACCATAATCTGTTAATTGTTGTAATTTTTGTTCTCTTGATAAGTGACGAAAATCTTTTCCCAAACTTTGCATATAAATGCTCCTTTATGTTGATAACTTTTTATTGTTCATTAAAATATCTAAATTTAAAACGCATCATTTAATTGAATAATTTTGTCTTTGCCTATAAAATTAAATTAGTTTATGTAAAGGCTTACAAATAACGCATCACAATCATCATGCTAGTCTATTTCTTTGTATAACTTTAACATATTCTGATATGATATTAATGTTGCTTTTATAACTTTGAAAGGATGTAAAACCTTATGACAATAGGTATTGATAAAATAAACTTTTACGTTCCAAAATTCTATGTAGATATGGCTAAATTAGCAGAAGCGCGCCAAGTTGATCCAAACAAATATTTAATTGGTATTGGCCAAACTGAAATGGCTGTTAGTCCAGTAAACCAAGATATTGTTTCTATGGGGGCTAACGCTGCTAAAGATATTATAACAGAAGAAGATAAAAAGAAAATTACTATGGTTATTGTAGCTACTGAATCGGCTACTGATAACGCTAAAGCTGCTGCTGTTCAAATTCATCGTTTATTAGGTATTCAACCATTTGCACGTTGTTTCGAAATGAAAGAAGCATGTTATGCAGCGACACCTGCCATTCAATTAGCTAAAGATTACTTAGCTACACGTGCTAACGAAAAAGTGTTAGTCATCGCATCTGACACTGCGCGTTATGGCTTAAATTCAGGCGGGGAGCCTACACAAGGTGCAGGTGCTGTAGCAATGGTCATTTCACATCACCCTAGCATTGTCACACTTAATGATGACGCTGTAGCATATACAGAAGATGTTTATGATTTCTGGAGACCCACTGGTCATAAATATCCTCTAGTTGACGGTGCTTTGTCTAAAGATGCATACATTCGTTCATTCCAACAAAGCTGGAATGAATATGCAAAACGCCAAGGAAAATCCCTTTCTGATTTTGCATCTTTATGTTTCCATGTACCATTTAGTAAAATGGGTAAAAAAGCATTAGAATCAATTATTGATGAAGCTGACGAAACAACACAAGAACGTTTAAGAGCTGGCTACGAAGATGCCGTTCATTATAACCGTTATGTTGGTAACATTTATACTGGATCATTATATTTAAGTTTAATTTCACTTTTAGCAAATCATGATTTAACTGCTGGTGAAACTATTGGACTATTTAGTTATGGTTCGGGTTCTGTTGGCGAATTCTTCAGTGCAACGTTAGTCGATGGCTATCAAGAACATATCAGTAAAGAAGCTTATCAACAATTACTTGAGGAGCGTACTGAAGTGAGTGTTGCAGACTACGAAACATTCTTTAATCGCTTCGATAATCTAGAGTTTGATAACGTTCAAGACGGCGTCGCTAATGATAGTAATATCTTCTATTTAGAAAGCGTTCAAGATAATATTCGCTATTACCATAGCCCAGAATAAATCTGTCTTACCCTATTAAATATTAAATACCACATTAAGATGTGCCTAACGTGCATCCTAATGTGGTATTTTTTCAAGTTAATTATATATCACGTCCCAGATAATCAACATTGTACATTTCATTACAGACATCTTATGGCAACGATTCCTATTATAAAATAGTCATCAATTGATTTTTGACAAACATGTCAGTCTTGCCACGATAAAATGATGACATCACTGTTAAAAAAGTTTGTTGCTGTAACATTATCTTTAGGGTTTCGTACTAAATTTTGGAATATATAAATGTGTCATATCAACATCTTCAATCTCTAATAACTTAATTTTGTTTTTGATTGTGCCACCAAAGCCAGTTAGGCTACCATTCTTACCTACTACTCTATGACACGGTACAATGATAGATAATGGATTACTTCCTACTGCGCCACCTACTGCTTGAGCAGACATTTTAGGCTTATTTAACAATGAACCAACTTTTTTAGCAATATCACCATATGTTGTTAATTCTCCATATGGAATAGCTTGTAATTCAGACCAAACATGTTGTTGAAACTCGCTACCTTGCGGATTTAATGGTACGATAACATCAGGTTTATGCCCTTGAAAATATTGGTCTAACCAAGCTGTTGTTTGTTTGAAAATAGGAAGCTGTTCATTTTCTTGACGTGTGGTAGTTTCAGTTTGTTGATTGCTAAATAAAATAGCTGTTAACGACTGGCCATCACTAACAAGTTCCAACATGCCAACTGGTGAATCATAATAATATTTATATTCCAAAATGTTACCCCCTTTTTTCATTATCATACTACGAATTGTTTAGATTAGAAAACATAAACTGAGACATATATAAAGTTATGAGGAGGACACAACCATGAAACATAAAAACGATGTTGATTTACATTTTAACCGTAATAATTTTGCTGAAAAAACAGACTATCACGCTAATCAAATCACCAACTTTTACAAAGCGTTATACCAAGTTAACGATATTGTCTTAGGTATCATCTTCTTAATAGGTAGTTTCTTATTTTTTAAAGATACGACAGTATTTACAGGTACGGTACTCTTCGTTATTGGTAGTATACAAATGACAATGAGACCAGTTATATCGTTTATTCATGATATGAAATTAGCACATTACTATAAAAAGCGTTATAAAGAAGAACTAGAAGAAGCTAGAATTCAAAAGTTAGAAAAAGATCCTAAATAACCATAAAAAAGTTGTAACACCTACCGTTAGACATCCTTCCGTCTAACTATAGTGAAGTTACAACTTTTTTGTTAGCTATATTTAAAACCATTGCTTGCGTTTAAAAATAATAATTAATACGACCGCAATAACCAATGAGAATGCTGTAAAAACAAAGTAGCTATAATGCCATTGTAATTCAGGCATATATGAAAAGTTCATACCATACCAACCTGTTAATAACGATAAAGGAAAGAAAATAGAGGACAGTATGGTTAAGACATTCATTACTTTATTAATACGACTGGAACGATATGATTCATTATTGTCTCTAATATCATCTGTCATATGCTCGCATGCATCTAATGTGTCACATTGTCTTTGTAATCTACTATGAATATGCTTCATTAATTGATTATCTTGAAGCTCATTATTATACACACCTTCTTCTATAAAATCGTCTAACAGTTCTTCCATTGGAAAAAGCACACGTTTTAATTTAATAATGGACGAGCGAATGTTAAAAACATCTTTCATCAAACTACGATTATTTGTAGAATCAACATTTTTATTTTCAAAAGAAAAAACAGTATCTTCTACATCATCGATATATTTGAAGTAATTTGCAGTCACTTTATCAATAATTCTAATAGCAATATAATCAATTGATTCAACATTAGTCGTCTTCAATGTTTCTGCAGTAATTTCATTTAACGCTTGGATGTCATTTTGATGTATTGTGATTAACTGATGTTCTTGAACTGTAATACTCATCGGTTCTGCACTAAAATCTTCAGAGTTAATTGAATGCAAAACTAAATACTTTTGCATATTGGTATGATTAATCGCTACTTTAGGTCTTGATACCGTATAAATGGACTCTTCAATACGATGATCTGCTAAATTAAATTTCGATTTCAATAAATCTTTTTCTTCACTTGTTGGTTGGTTAAAATCATACCACACCATTTTGGCATCATTGGGCACATCAGAAATATGATACACATGGTTAAAATGTTGATGTTGATCTTGATAAACAATAGATAATGCCATAATTTTTTCTCCTATTCAAAATATTTAATATTACATATTAAATTAACACAAAATTTTCACAAAAAACAGATAATTGTATGTTTATAAATTTTAAAAAGTGGAATTTTAATATAGTAATAGTTTATATTTTATATAGAATTATTTTATTTCCAAGCAATTAGCAGTTCAAATATATAATGAGGTGAGTATATGAATAACGGTTTTTTCAATAGTGATTTTGACTCAATTTTACGAAGAATGATGCAAGACATGCAAGGTTCAAGTAATAGTGGCAATAAGAAATACTATATCAACGGAAAAGAAGTTTCACCTGAAGAACTTGCTCAATTATCACAACAAAGTGGTAATCATTCTGCTGAGCAAAGTGCACAAGCTTTCCAACAAGCTACTGGACAACAAGGTCAATCAGCAGATGGCAGTTATTTAGATCAAATCGGTCGCAATCTTACACAAGAAGCTCGTGATGGCTTATTAGATCCGGTTATCGGACGTAATAAAGAAATTCAAGAGACAGCTGAAGTTCTAAGTAGAAGAACAAAAAACAATCCTATTCTAGTTGGTGAAGCTGGTGTGGGTAAAACAGCTGTAGTTGAAGGTTTAGCCCAAGCTATTGTTGCAGGTAATGTCCCAGCAGCAATTAAAGATAAAGATATTATTTCAGTAGATATTTCATCTTTAGAAGCAGGAACACAATACCGTGGTGCCTTTGAAGAAAACATTCAGAAATTAGTTGATGCTGTTAAATCAGCTGAAAATGTTGTCTTATTCTTCGATGAAATTCATCAAATCATTGGTTCTGGTTCTACTGGTGGCGATTCAGGAAGCAAAGGATTATCAGACATTTTGAAACCAGCATTAAGTCGTGGTGAAATTTCTATTATCGGTGCAACTACTCAAGATGAATATCGTAACAATATTCTAAAAGATGCTGCCTTAACACGTCGTTTCAATGAAGTGCTTGTCAATGAACCAAGTGCTGAAGATACTGTCGAAATACTTAAAGGTATTCGTGAGAAATTCGAACAGCACCATCAAGTTAAACTTCCAGATGATGTATTGAAAGCATGTGTAGATTTATCTATTCAATATATTCCACAACGTTTATTACCAGACAAAGCTATTGATGTACTAGACATTACAGCAGCTCATTTATCAGCGCAAAGTCCTGCGGTTGATAAAGTAGAAACTGAAAAACGCATTACAGAATTAGAAAATGATAAACGTAAAGCTGTTAGCGCTGAAGAATATAAAGAAGCAGATAATATTCAAAAACAAATCAAAGAACTGCAAGATAAATTGGATAACAGTAACGGTGAACATACAGCAGTTGCTACTGTTCAAGATATTTCAGACACTATCGAGCGCTTAACTGGTATTCCAGTTTCTCAAATGGATGACAATGACATTGAGCGTTTAAAAAATATTAATAATAGACTAAAAAGTAAAATTATCGGGCAGGATAAAGCAGTAGATATGGTTTCTAGAGCTATACGCCGTAATCGTGCTGGCTTTGACGATGGTCACCGTCCTATTGGTAGTTTCTTATTTGTAGGTCCTACTGGTGTTGGTAAAACTGAATTAGCAAAACAACTGGCTATCGATTTATTTGGTAATAAAGAAGCATTAATCCGTTTAGATATGAGTGAATATAGTGATACAACAGCAGTATCTAAAATGATTGGTACAACTGCTGGTTATGTTGGTTACGATGATAATTCCAACACATTAACTGAAAAAGTTCGTCGTAATCCTTATTCAGTTATATTATTTGATGAAATTGAAAAAGCAAATCCACAAATTTTAACATTGTTATTACAAGTTATGGATGATGGTAATTTAACTGATGGACAAGGTAATGTCATTAACTTCAAAAATACAATTATTATATGTACATCTAATGCTGGATTTGGTAACGGTAATGACAGTGAAGAGAAAGAAATCATGGAAGATTTGAAAAAATTCTTCCGTCCTGAGTTCCTTAACCGTTTCAATGGCATAGTAGAATTCTTGCATTTAGACAAAAAAGCATTGCAAGATATCGTCAATTTATTATTAGATGATGTTCAGGTCACTCTTGATAAAAAAGGTATTACGATGACAGTTTCAGACGATGCTAAAAATTGGTTAATTGAAGAAGGCTATGATGAAGAATTAGGTGCACGTCCTTTACGTCGTGTTGTCGAACAACAAGTTCGAGATAAAATTACTGATTACTATTTAGATCATACAGATGTTAAACATGTGAATATCGAATTAGTAGACAATGATATCGTTGTTAAAGGTGAATAAACTTTAATAGTAAAGGGTTAGACTGTGTAAGCAGTCTAACCCTTTTTTCACTTATTGGTGATGTCCTAATTTTTTCGATAATTCTTTTGACATTTCCTGTGATTCACAACAACTACTTCCCGTATCACATGAACCACATTTCCCTTGTTTAGAACGTTTAAAAAATTTAACAATCGTGTAAATGGCATAACCAAAAATCGCAATAAATATTAATGCATTGACAATAATTGACACGTTTATCACTTCCTATATAAATAAATGACCAATTTGATAAAAGATAAATGTTAAAATATAAGCCGTAGATAATGGATAAATCACTGCTAATGCAGTCCATTTCCATGAATATGTTTCATTTCTTATTGCAGCTACAGTTGAAATACATGGTATATATAACAGAATAAAAATCATAAATGCATATGCTGACAATGGTGTAAATTGATTTTGAATGACATGAACTAAACCATTATCACTTGATGAATAAATGATTGCCATAGAGCTTATAATCACTTCTTTAGCCAAGAATCCTGGTATTAGTGTTGCTCCAGCTTGCCAACTACCAAATCCAAGTGGTGTGACTAACATTCCAAAGAAACTACCTACAATGTGCATAAAACTTTGATTAATAGGTACATTAATACCATGCGGTCCAATATAACTTAAGAACCATATAACTACCGATCCACCAAAAATAAATGTCCCTGCCTTACGCACGAAACCTTTTGCTTTCTCCCACGTACTTCTCCATAACGTTTTAAACGAAGGCACTCTATACGTTGGTAGTTCAACAATAAATATCGAATTTTCATTTTTGAGTACAGTTTTTGTCAAAATAGTACTAATGATAAATGCCACTAAAATTCCTAACACATACAAACTTAGTACTACAAGCGATTTATATTGTTTGAAAAATACACCTACAAATAATGCGTAAACAGGTAATCTAGCTGAGCAAGACATGAATGGTGCAATCAATATTGTAGTTAAACGTTCTTTTTCATTTTCAATACTACGTGCAGCCATCACACTAGGTACGTTACAACCAAAACCAATAATCATTGGTATAAATGATTTACCGCTTAGACCGAAAGATTCCATAATACGGTCCATTAACACAGCAATACGAGCCATATAACCCGAATCCTCCAACAGTGAAATAAAGAAGAACAACACTACAATTTGTGGTACAAATACTAAGACTGAACCTACACCAGCAATAATACCGTCAGTAATTAAATCTTGTAAAAATGGCATAACACCTAAAAAATGCATCGCTGCTTTAACCCAATCAGTAAACTGACCACTAAAGAAATCGTCCATGCGGTCTGACAATGGTGTACCAATCCAAGTAAACGTTGTTTGGAATATTAGCCACATAATACCTAAAAATATAGGCATACCCAAATATTTATGCGTTAAAATTTTATCTACTTTTGAAGTGAAATATTGTTTCTCTACATCTGGATATTCAACAACATCGCATAACAATTGCTCAATAAAAATATTACGAATGCGTTCCATTTCACGACGTACAGTAGTATTTGATAAAGTTTGTCTTAACTGTTCGCGAATAGTCAACATATCTTGTAACACTTGCTCATTTAATTCTTGTTCAATTTGTGGATTATCTAATAAAAATTGAATCGCTATAAATCTCGCACGATGTTCTGGATGAGTAGTATGTGCTGTTACTAAGCGACATATTTGATTAATTGCTGCTTCAATCGTATCGCCGTAATTAATCTTAAAGCTTTTATGTTGCTCTTCATTCATATGCTTAATTTCAAATAGTAAGTTATCTGTTCCTTTACCTGTACGTGCTACTACCGGGAAAACTGGTGTTTTTAATTTTCTCATCAATTTTTGATAATCGAAATGGATGCCTCTTTTTGTAGCAACATCAATCATATTCAATCCTATGTATAGTGGTTCATTTAATTCTAATAATTGTACTGTTAATTGCATATTTCTTTTAATTTGACTAGCATCGATGATATTAATCATGCCAGTAAAATCATTATTCAATAAATAATCTGTCACAACTGTCTCATCTTTTGAAATGGGTGATAAATCATATGTTCCTGGTAAGTCTATTAAATTTCCTAAATCATTCTTTAATTTCCCTACCTTTTTTCTACTGTTACACCGCTCCAGTTACCAACATACTCGTATGAACCAGTCAGTGCATTAAACAAAGATGTCTTACCTACATTTGGGTTTCCCAATATACAATAATTATTCATACCCAAACACCTACTCTTCAAGAGCTATACGACAAGCATCACATTGTCTAATACTCACTTGTTGCCCATTTGTTTCAATAATACATGGTCCTTTAAACAGACATTTTTGCTTAATTTTTATTGTTGAGCCATCTGTTAAACCAAATGCACTTAAGCGATAACGCATATTAATATTATCTATATCTATATGTTTAATGTGATATTGTTTATTCTTTTCCCCTGTTTTAATACTTAACATAATACTACACACTTCCTATTAGTAATAATTATCATTATCATTTATTTAAATATTATCTTTATAAATAATGTTTTGCAATACTATATTTTAATTATATAGTTACATTTAATGACTAATTTGTGACTTTATAGGCAGAATTTTTGTTATAAAAAAATACTGCCGACAAAGATTGACTTCGTCGACAGCATTGATACGCTATTATTTATTTTTTAAGTTTTGTTCTAACAGTTCATTTAAACGCTCAATATTGTTATTGAGTTGTTCAACTGTTGTTTGTTGTTGATGCGTGCTTAATTGATGTTTAGTTTGATAATCTATCAAAGCATCATATAGGAAATTAGGATTGACTGATTGTTGTTTAACTTGTTGATATAATTGCATTGTTTCATCATTTAGTCTGATATTATTTGTTGCTTGTGTCATAGTTTTTTGTTCATTGTTACTGTGCTGTTGCTGACTATGATGAATACTAAATGTTTTATCATAGTGTTCTGTACGATGTGATGATGTTGTTGGTGACTTGAAAGTATTCGAAGTCGATTTAGTTTTATAACTTTCTAAAGCATGCCCTTCAATATCAATATGAGGAATAATTCTACTTAACCATCCTGGTAAGTACCATGAACCTCTACCAAACAATTTAGTTAATGCCGGAATCACCATTAATCTTACAATAAAGGCATCAAATAACACACCAAATGCTAATGCCATACCCATAGATTTAATCATGACATCATCTTGGAAGACGAAAGCGAAGAATACACTGAACATGATTAAAGCAGCTGCAATAATAACTCCGCCACTTTCTTTCAAGCCTACTTTAATAGAATAATCATTGTCTTTCGTCTTACTATATTCTTCATGAATTCTAGACATTAAGAATACTTCATAATCCATTGCTAAGCCAAAGAGTATCCCTATTGTAATAACTGGTAAGAAGGCCAACATTGGACCTGTCGTATCAACACCGAACAATCCTTTCATAAAACCATCTTGCATAACTAACGTTGTAAATCCTAAAGTTGCCATTAATGACAACACAAAACCTAGTACTGCTTTTAATGGAATTAAAATAGATCGGAATACAATCATTAATAAGAAGAATGCTAATACAACAATAACACCTGCAAATAATGGAATGGCTTCATTTAATTTCTGTGACATATCAATGTTGATAACACTTTGACCAGAAATTTCTGTTTTAAATCCATATTTATCTTGTGCATCTTTATTATAATCTCTTAGTTTATGAACTAAGTCATTTGTACTTTCTGCATTTGGACCTTTTTCAGGTATAACAACCATCAATGCGTAATCTTTATTTTTACTCATTTGCGGTGGTGTAACCATATCAACATGTTTCTTTTTATCTATATCTTTATAAAGTGATTGTAAATCTTTTTGTAATTCAGCTGGATCATCTTTTTTATCTTTAACATTTATTAGCATTGGGATTTGACCATTAAATCCTTCGCCAAATTTATCAGAGATAATATCATAGGCTTTTTTCTGAGTGGAATCAGCTGGTTTCACACCATCATCTGGAATACCTAATCTCATATGGGTGATTGGAATGGCCGCTGCTACTAAAATAATGAGACCTAATAATACTGCTGCTAAGGAGTTGCCGACTACGAATTTAGACCACGGTGTATCATGATCATTTTTAAATTCTGATTTCATAGTCTTGACTTTAATACGTTTATGGAAAATACTCACTAATGCTGGTAATAACGTCAACGCACTAAAGACAGCGAAGATAACACTAATAGCTGAAGCGAATCCCATAACAGCCAAGAAGTCAATGCCAACTAATGACAGACCACATACAGCGATGACCACTGTGACACCAGCAAAGATAACTGCACTACCTGCTGTACCTACTGCTAGTCCTATACCTTTAATATAATCACTTTCTGTTTTCATAACTTGTCGATATCTAAATAATATAAACAAGGCATAGTCAATACCTACTGCCAATCCTATCATGACAGATAGTGTCAAAGTTACATTAGGAATATCAAAGGCATACGTTAGTAAACTAATAATGCCGACACCAGATGCTAAACCAATCAATGCACTGACGATTGGTAATCCCGCTGCAATTACTGAACCAAATGTAATTAGTAATACTACAAAGGCAACTATGATACCTACTAATTCAGAGTTGCCCCCAATTTCTGAAGATGTCATACCTGTACCAGTTAATTCAGTTTGTACATTATGATCTTCTCTCAAATCTTTCAAATGATCTTTAACATTATCACGAGATTTATCTTTTAATGACGTTTGGCTAACATCATATGTAATATCGGCAAATGCTGTAGATTTATCTTTACTGATTTGTTTATTATCATAAGGATCTGAAATAACATCTACATGTTTATCATCCTTTTTAATGTCTTTAAGTGTTTGTTTAATATCTTTCGTGATACTTGGTTTGACAATCCCATTATCATTGTGACTCTTAAAGACGACACGTATTTGTGCCTTTTCACTATCTTGATTAAAATATTTTTCAATTTTATCGTTTGTATCTAATGACTTTAATCCTGTCATTTTTATATCATTATCGAATTTTGGTGCATTCATTGACATAGGTATAAAAATTGCAGCTAGAATAATTACCCATGCAATCAATGATGCCCATTTATGTTTCGCAATAAATGTTCCCATTTTATATAAAAATTTCGCCAAGGTATTGCCTCCTTTTGATTTCAACGCTATAGTTTAACTGTATAGTGTAGATTATTGTGCGATTATAATATCTTTACCTTCTTTTTAAAAGAAATAAATAATCTATTGTGTATTTTAAACTACATATTAGGAGAAACGTAGATGAAAGAAAATGATTTAAGAGTTATTAAAACTAGAAAAGCTTTATCCTCGAGTTTATATCAACTGTTAGAACAACGCTTATTTCAATCTATTACAGTCAATCAAATTTGTGATAATGCACTTGTGCATCGCACAACATTTTATAAGCATTTTTATGATAAATATGACTTACTCGAGTACTTGTTTAATGAATTGGCAAAAGGTTTCTTTGCTGCTGACATTAAACAACGTCTGCACCATCCATTCCAAACTATGAATGACAATATTAGTAATAAAGAAGAACTACAAAAAATTGCTAATTTACAAGAAGAAGATGCTGAATTTAATAAAGCTCTGAAAAATGTCTGTATTAATGTGATGAAAAAAGACATCAAAAATAACATCTCTCGTATTAAAGTGGATGATACTATTCCAGACAATTTAATTTATTACATTTATGGTGGCTTATTAGATGGCTTTATGGCATGGATTAAAAATGAAGATATTACAATGTCACCACAAGATATTGATTTGATTTTTAATAAATCTATCACTTTAAAAATAGAAGACTAATAGGTTCTCTAACAAATCAGACTGATACATAATTAAATTTTCAAGCATCGCACCCCAGGAGTCTCGTCTTTAAATTAATTTTCGTTTTATATTATTCATTTTTTATTTATCAGTCCTAAAAAATAGAAGATTAATATCATTAAAAAAGCAATGAAAGCCTTGATTCAATCAACACTTTCATTGCTTTTAATTTTCTATATTATTAAAACATTTCTGATACAACTTTCTGTTCTAAGAAATGTAATAGGTAATCTGGACTACCTGTTTTAGCATCTGTGCCTGACATTTTAAAGCCACCGAATGGATGATAACCTACTACAGCTGATGTACAACCTCTATTTAAGTATAAGTTACCAACATCATATTCATTGACTGCTTTAATCCAGTGTTCACGATTATTAGTAATCACTGCACCCGTCAAACCATAATCTGTATCATTCGCCACTTCAATTGCTTCATCAAAGTCATTTACTTTAACAAAACCAACTACTGGACCGAAGATTTCTTCTTGCATAATTCTATCTTTTGATTTCAAGTCAGAGAAAATTGTTGGTTCTACAAAGTAGCCAGTTGAATCATCAGTTCCGCCACCTTGTTCTAATTTACCTTCTTCTTTACCAATTTCAATATAATTTTTAATTTTATCAAATTGCTTTTTATTGATAACTGGACCCATATAAGTGTTATCTTCGGTATTACCTAATGTTAATTCTTTAGTTAGTTTGACAGATTTTTCTAAAATTTCATCATAAACATCTTTGTGTACAATTGCACGTGAACATGCTGAACATTTTTGACCAGAGAAACCAAATGCTGATGTTACAATAGCTTCTGCTGCTAAGTCTGTATCTACATTTTCATCAACAACAATCGCATCTTTACCACCCATTTCGGCGATAACACGTTTTAAGAAGTCCTGTCCTTCATGCACAACAGCACTACGTTCATAGATTCTTGTACCAGTTGCGCGTGAACCGGTGAATGTTACAAAGTGAGTATCGATATGGTCAACTAAATAGTCACCAATCTCTTTTGGATCACCTGGGACAAAGTTAACGACACCTTTAGGTAATCCTGCTTCTTCTAAAATTTCCATTAATTTGTAAGCTGTATATGGTGTATCTTCAGCAGGCTTCAATAATACTGTATTACCAGCAACTACTGGCGCTAATGTAGTACCAGCCATAATTGCGAATGGGAAATTCCATGGCGGAATTGTTACACCTGTTCCAATAGGCTTGTAGAAATATTGATTGTGTTCGCCTTCACGGTCATTCACTTTCTTACCATGTGCTAAATCCATCATTGAACGC
The DNA here is from genome assembly GCF_017357005.1 of Staphylococcus simiae. Taxonomy (NCBI): domain Bacteria; kingdom Bacillati; phylum Bacillota; class Bacilli; order Caryophanales; family Staphylococcaceae; genus Staphylococcus; species Staphylococcus simiae. The sequence goes on from NZ_CP071589.1 coordinate 2,443,701, forward strand.
GCATAATATTCAATAAAATCAATACCTTCAGCTGCATCACCTACTGCCTCATCCCAAGGCTTGCCTGCTTCATAAACCATCACTGCAGCAATTTCAGCTTTACGATGACGGATAATAGCCGCAATACGTAGCATTAATTCTGCACGATCATTTGCTGACCAAGTCTTCCATGACTTATATGCTTCCTTAGCAGCTTTAAAAGCATCTTCAACGTCGCTTGTTGTAGCTTTTGATGCTTTAGCAATAAGTTGAGATGTATTTGCAGGATTGATTGAATCAATTTTGTCTTCTTTGAAGATCTTCTCTCCATTAATTACCAACGGAATATCTTGACCTAGTTGGCCTTTAACTTTTTTCAATTCTTCTTTAAACATATCTACGTTGTCTTGAACTGAAAAATCGTAACCAGGTTCATTCTTGAATTCTACTACCATGTACACTTACCCCCTGTAAATTATGAAAGTGGATTAACCCTTTGCTTTAATGATGAATCATCATTTAATAACATTCTACTATGTTTAAGGTAGTTTTTGCAATCGCTTTCATTATTAAAAGTTTCTATCTTTTATGATTCATAAGCTATGCAAATGTTCTTTATGTTAATTTACACTTATTTTCATAATTTTAAAATAATTTATACAATATACTTTTAAACAATCAATGAAAAATAAATGTAAATAGTCTACAATATAAATACAGTTATTAAGGGAGGGTGGTTATTTGAAAGTTTATACGGGTGTTATATTTTGGATGCGTGCCATTGCTTGTTTAAGTATTGTCATCATCCATTCTATAACTACAACATTTAGTAAAATGCATCACGTTAATTTTGGTGTACCTATAAGGCTTTTTGAATTAACACTGATGTTTAGTACACCATTGTTTGTCTTTATTTCTGAGTTTTTACTAGCTAAAAATTATGGATCGAAAATTAAAGAAGGTTTTTTCAAAAGTAGATTACTATATTTAGGTATACCTTATGTCATTATTAATTTAGCGTTATCTTTCTTTTATCACAGACCTAATAGTTTTACACAATATTTAGAATATGTCTTTCAAACAATGTTTCACGGTGGTGCAGTAACTTATTTCATCATCATTATTTTTCAATTTTATATTTTACATTGGTTATTCGCTAAATATTTATATGGCTTACATCCGATTAAGATCATTACTTATTCTATTATTATTACTTCATTATATTGGGCGATTAGAACTTTTATTCCTGTACCAAGTAATCCTATTTTAGCAGCAATTTGGGGAAGAGAAGGTTGGATGATATTTGTTGGTTGGTTAAGTTATTTCTTATTAGGATTTTATATTGGTATATACTATGAGGCATTCATGAATAAAATTAAAAATTATACTTGGCACATCATTATTGGCTTATTATTATCTATTTTATTTTTATTCACAAATTATCTCTTACATATTTCAGATTGGGTTGAATCCAAACGTTACGATATGCCTTTTTACGTAACTATGGTTATACTCATGTTTTTCTTATTATCATCTTATTTTAAATATGTTCCAAAATTCATTATTTTTATAAGCAATTATTCTTTTTGTATTTATTTAGTTCATTTCTTTTTTGTACATCGTATTGGATTGTTAAGTCAACATCCTATCAAAAATATTATTTTTAATACTATCATTACATTAGTCTTATCAATATGTCTTAGTTATATTCTTAATTTATTTAAATTCGGCAAATTTGTAGTAGGTAGTATAGGGAAAATTAAGTACGAAGATGTTTACAAAAGTTATCTAAATAAACAAATAGATTAAAGCTTAATACAGTTATTTAACATTGAACAAATAAGAAGTGCGACAGAAAGCATTGTACTGTCAAAATTAAGCATTTGGCAGTAACTGTCTGGTTTTCAAAATGTTGATAAATCAACATTTTAAGAACCTAGTCAGTCTTGCCGGAGTGAGATTGCAATATCAATTTCATTTCTGTCTCACTCCTTATTTTAAATTATGCTTCATTATCAATTTGCTTTATAACTCTACATGGATTTCCTACTGCTAGACTATTTGGTGGGATATCTTTAGTTACAACGCTACTTGCTCCAATCACACTACCTTGTCCTATGGTTACACCTGGCATAACTGCAACGTGTCCACCAAACCACGTATTACTACCAATGACGATTGGCTCTGCTAACTCTAATCCTTCATTACGTCTTTTAAAATCTAATGGGTGTGTCGCAGTATAAAACCCACAATTCGGCCCAATAAATACATTATCACCAATTGTAATACTGCCACCATCCATAAAATAACAATTCGTATTCACAAATACATTTTTACCTAAAGTGACATTCCAACCATAATCAGTATCAAATGGTATCGCAATATCTACATTGTTAGTTTTACTTTGGAACAACTCATCAATCAATTGTTTTCTTTGTTCATTATTACTTGGTCGTGTATGGTTCAAGTCAAAACAGAGTTCTTTTGCTCGCTGTCTGTCTGCTATTAATTCTTGATCAAAGTTGGCATCATACCACTGATGGGCTAACATTTTTTCTTTCTCTGACATCCCAGTTCCTCATTTCTATAATTTAAAATCCTTCAATAGCAATCTTTATTTCATTGTTATAACAACTCACTTAGACGCTTTACTTTATTGTATCAATTACTTACTGTCTATAAGTGTAATTTCTATTATTTAGTTAAACAAATCATCATATACCTTTCAACTTACTATACATAAAATTAGTATTTATCGTACTTAAGTTGTATTTATTTTCAATACTCTGGACGCATGTTTTATCAATGGCAAACCGTTACAATATATACAAGAGAAAAATAAAGGAGTTTGATAGCGATGAAAATGTTAGCAAGAGGTGCCGTAGCTATCTTAATTATTTTAGGATTAGCAAAAACAATCCAAGATTACGATGTTATTAACGAGTTAGATCAGCATTTGAGTGACAGTAATATCTCGAATACAGTCAACCAATTCAATAACTTTAAAGATTTACATGACTCGAAATTCAACCCATCTGATTTCTTTTAAGTCACCTTAGAAAAGCAAATCCAGAAGTCATTTTATGCCTTAACGTTTATTCATACATCCTTTAATAATACTCAAGACTTCTTTTATCATAGATTAATACAGAGTTTGTAGCATGATTAGGTTACAAGCTCTGTTTTTTTGGTTCTTTGTTTTTTAGGACTGATAAATAAAAATTTTATAGTTTAAAATATAAATTATTTTGAAGCCGAGACTCCTGAGGGAGCAGTGCTAGTCGAAGACTACAGGCTGAGACAGCACCCTAGGAACGCGAGGCTTAAAAAATAATTATGCATCAGTCCAATTTGGTAGAGAACCTGTTTTTTGTTGTTAATGTGTTGATAATCTTGAATTGTATACCTATAAGGGGTATATTAGACATGTGAACAATAAGGAACGGAGGCTTTAATGTTGGCTAATCATAATAAAATAACATTAGGTATCACTGGTATGACGTGTGCCGCTTGCTCCAATCGTATCGAAAAGGTACTAAATAAAATGGACGGTGTCGATGCACAAGTTAATTTAACTACTGAAAAAGCAACGATTGATTATGACACTACACAATATCAAGTTAAAGATTTTATTAATAAAATTGATAAATTAGGTTATGGTGTAGCTACAGATACTGTCGAGTTAGATATAACAGGAATGACGTGTGCTGCTTGCTCTAACCGTATCGAAAAGGTCTTAAACAAAACAAGTGGTGTTAAAGATGCAACGGTAAATTTAACAACAGAACAAGCTAACGTTAATTTTTATCCCGAAGAAACTAATACAGATGCTATTATTCAGCGTATTCAAAAGCTCGGTTATAATGCCAGTGTGAAAGCAGATAATCAACATCAAGAATCACGAAAAGAACGTGAACTTAAACATAAATTATTTAAACTAATTATTTCTACACTACTATCTTTACCATTACTCATGTTAATGTTTGTACATTTATTTAATATGTCTATTCCAACACTGTTTATGAATCCGTGGTTTCAATTTGTCCTTGCAACCCCGGTACAATTCATTATCGGTTGGCAATTTTATGTTGGTGCCTATAAAAACTTGAGCAATGGTGCTGCCAATATGGATGTCCTTGTCGCTGTTGGTACAAGCGCTGCTTATTTCTATAGTATTTATGAAATGGTACGCTGGTTAAGTGGCACAACAACAGACCCTCATCTATATTTTGAAACGAGTGCAGTGTTAATCACTTTAATTTTATTTGGTAAATATTTAGAAGCTCGTGCCAAAACACAAACGACGAACGCGCTTGGCGAATTATTAAGTTTACAAGCTAAAGAAGCTCGTGTTATAAGAGATGATCAAGAAATCATGATACCATTAAATGAAGTAAACGTTCATGATACACTCATCGTCAAACCTGGAGAGAAAATCCCTGTTGATGGCACAATTACTAAAGGTATGACCTCCATTGATGAATCGATGTTGACTGGCGAATCTATCCCTGTAGAAAAAAATATTGGTGATAGTGTCATCGGAGCCACTATGAATAAAAATGGTACTATTACCATGTTAGCTACTAAAGTTGGAGAAGATACTGCCTTATCTAACATCATCAAAGTAGTAGAACAAGCCCAAAGTTCTAAAGCGCCCATTCAGCGTTTAGCTGATATTATTTCCGGTTACTTTGTACCCATTGTTGTAGGTATTGCCCTACTGACGTTCATTATTTGGATTACACTTGTAAGACCTGGTGATTTTGAACCCGCTTTAGTTGCAGGTATTTCTGTCTTAGTTATTGCTTGCCCTTGCGCACTAGGATTAGCAACACCTACTTCTATTATGGTTGGTACAGGACGTGCTGCTGAAAATGGTATCCTTTTCAAAGGTGGCGAATTTGTAGAACGTGCACATCAAATTGATACAATTGTCTTAGATAAAACTGGTACAATTACCAATGGACAGCCTATTGTAACTAACTTTACAGGTGATGATGATGCACTAAAATTACTAGCAAGTGCTGAAAAAGATTCAGAGCACCCTTTAGCCGACGCAATCGTTAACTACGCTAAAGGTCAGTCACTACCTTTAATTGAAACATCATCATTTAATGCGATTCCTGGTCATGGTATAGAAGCAACCATTGACAGTCAGCATATCTTAATAGGTAACCGCAAATTAATGTCTAAATATGACATCACTTTACCTGAACAGGCAACTAGTGACCTATTAACATTTGAGAAAGATGGTAAAACTGCAATGTTAATTGCCATCAATCATCAATTTAATAGTATTATTGCTGTTGCTGATACTGTCAAAGCCAATGCTAAAGAAGCCATTACCCAATTGCATCATATGGGTATTGAAGTAGCAATGTTAACAGGCGACAATAGCAATACTGCTAATGCAATTGCAAAACAAGTAGGTATCGATACAGTTATTGCTGATATTTTACCTGAACAAAAATCTGAACAGGTCGCTAAATTGCAACAACAAGGTAAACATGTTGCAATGGTAGGTGATGGTGTCAATGATGCTCCAGCTTTAGTTAAAGCAGATATTGGTATCGCCATAGGTACAGGTACTGAAGTTGCGATAGAAGCAGCTGATATTACCATATTAGGTGGAGACTTACTCCTTATACCAAGAGCTATTAATATCAGTAAAGCAACTATTAGAAATATACGTCAAAACTTATTTTGGGCCTTCGGATATAACATCGCTGGTATCCCAATTGCAGCGATGGGCTTACTTGCACCTTGGGTTGCAGGTGCAGCAATGGCACTTAGCTCTGTCAGTGTGATCACTAATGCGTTAAGATTGAAGAAAACAAAGCTAAGATAATGTAATGGGAGTAGGATAGGGAGTGGGACAGAAATAAATTTTACATAAAATTTATTTCGTAGATGCCCGTCTTGCACATTTAGAACTAGTTAGATTTACAATCTTTACTGGTTCTTGCCCAACTTGCATTGTCCGTAGAATTTCTTGATGAAATTCTCTTTGTTGGGTCCCTATGCAGTTGCACTAATAGTGTCAACTGTAATCCTTGTTAAATTTTTCTCTGTTGGGTCCCTATGCCCAACATATTAACTATAGAAGACTTGTTGTCTGAGACTCATTACTTGAATAGCTCTTGTAATAAACACATTATAAACTAGGAGGTGAAAAAAATGGCTCAAGATATTTTAAAAGTAGAAGGTATGAGTTGTGCTCATTGTAAAAGCGCTGTTGAATCAGCTTTAACTGAGCTTAACGGTGTGGATTCAGCACAAGTTAACCTAGAACAAGGTAATGTTGAAGTTCAATATGATGATAGTCAAGTATCAACAACACAAATGAAAGATGCAATTGAAGATCAAGGTTATGACGTTGTTTAATCATCAATGTTAATCAAATTGCTATTCATTAAAAAATAAAGGCATTTCATGTACCCAATCATTTAATAATAATGAACGGAATACATGAAATGCCTTTATTTAATTGACTCGTAATGCAGTATCACCAGTGTTCAATACATCAAGTGTTGCATCTAACGCATCAACAATTAAATTTTCCACAGCTGCTTCAGTATAAAATGCAATATGTGGTGTCAAAATAATGTCTTGTCTATCAATTAATGTTTGCAATAAATCATCGTTTAATGCGTGGTTACGCTGATCACTAGGGAACAAACCACGTTCGAATTCATAAGTGTCTAATGCTGCACCTTTAATTATGCCTTCATCTAATGATGATAGTAATGCTTCAGTATTAACTAACGAACCACGTGCGCAATTAACAAATATTGCCCCTTTTTTAAACTGCGCAAAGATATGGTCATCGAATAAATAATAATTATATTTTGTTGCTGGAACATGCAAAGTCACAATATCCGCTTCTCTAACAGCTTCCTCTAAAGATGCTTTATAATCAACAAATTGTGCAACATGTTCATTGGGGAATGGATCGTAAGCAACGACTTCACTTTGATATCCTTCAGCAAATATTCTAGCTACCACACTACCAATTCTTCCTGTACCAATCACTGCTACTTTTAAATCTTTAATCGATTGAGATAGAATAGATGGTTCCCATCTAAAGTCATGCGCTATTACTTTTTGTTGAATATCATTAAAATTTCTCACCATATTAATTGCTTGAGTTACTGCAAATTCAGCAATTGAGCTTGGTGAATATGAAGGTACATTAGATACGATTAACTGATATTTGTTTGCTAAATCAAGATCATAGGTATCAAATCCCGCACTACGTTGTGCAATTTGTTTGATTCCAAATTGTTGTAGTTTGCTGTACATGTTTTCAGTTAATGGTAGCTGCTGAGACAGTGATAAACCATCAAAACCTGCCACTGTATCTATATTATCTTCGGTCAAAGGTTCTGTAGTTAACTCAACTACTACGTGATGTTCCTTTGCCCATTTATCAATATATTGTCTGTCTTCATCACGTACACTCATAATTTTAATTTTTGTCATTCTCTTCATCCCCTTAAATTGCTATTTCTGGTATAAATATGCAATGTCGCTTAATCGTTGTGCTGCTTCTGATAGTTGTTCTTCATCTAAAGCTAATGAAATTCTGACATAGTGTTTACCATTGTTCCCAAAAGGTATTCCTGGTGCAACTAAAATGGATTTCTCTGTTACTAAAAATTGTTCGAAACGCTCACTATCAAAGCCAGGTGGTGTTTGCAACCACGAATAAATGCCACCTTTAGAATGCACATATGGTAGTCCAGCTTGTGCTAATTGAGCTTCAAAATAATTCCTGCGTTGTCTAAATGCTTCACTTTGTTGTATTAAAAAGTCATCATAATGATTTAAAGCATAAGTTGCTGCATCTTGGAGTGCGCCAAACATCCCTGCATTCGTATGTGTCTGATATTTTTTCAATGCTTGAATTATGTCCTTATTCCCTACTGCAAAGCCTACTCGAAAACCTGACATATTATATCCTTTAGATAATGAATAGATTTCAATCGCCACATCTTTACCATGCTTTGATGCTAAGATACTTGGATTTTTAGCATCGAAACCAAAGGCACCGTATGCAAAGTCATGAACAATTTTAGTGTTGGTACCATAAATATTATTAATTGCTTCATCAAACACATGCTGTGTGGCTGTAGACCCGGTTGGATTATTCGGATATGTTAAATAAATTAATTTGGTCTTTAGTAACGTCTCTCTATTCACTGTCGACCAGTCAGGTAAATAATGTGGTGGTTCTAAATTTAAAGGTATAGGCTTGGCACCTGCTAATAAGACCCCCGCTAAGTAATCTGTATATCCAGGATCTGGTAACATGACATAGTCTCCTGGATTAACAATACATGTTGGTAAAGCTACTAACCCATTTTTTGTACCATATAAAATGCAAACTTCATCGTCTTTATCTAAAGTTACATTATATTGACGTTGATAAAAGTCTACTATCGCTTGTTTGAAACTCTCTTTTCCATGGAACGCTCCATATTTTTGGTTTTCAGGAAGTTGTAACGCTTGTGTAAAATGGTCAATAATACCTTGTGGTGTTTGACCATCTGGTATACCAACAGCCATATTAATTAATGGTAGTGGCCCATGTTCAATTTGACGTCCCATCGTTTTACCAAAATAACTTTCCGGGATATCGGCAAGTTTCTTAGAAATCATCATAAGTCCCCTCCTTTGATATTGCATCATTACGATTAATGATAAATTAAATCAAATCAATCTATTTATTTAGCTTTCTCTTCAGTAAATTAATTATTATTGTATGTATCCCTAGTAATATTGTCAATATTCACAATATTCTAACATCAAAATGTGACTCGAATTATTTATTACCTTAATACACCTCTAACAGACAACAATCCCTAGCGTCATATCGACAATAGGGATTGCAAGCAATGTTATTCAATATTATTCTCTGCACGTTCGTACTAAGATCTCATTTATGTCATTACCATAACGCTTATACTTAAAACTAAATACCACTATTAATATCTTTAACCATTTCATCGACTGTTATTTTAGCACTTGTTAATACAATGGGAACACCAGCACCTGGATGGGTACTAGCTCCCGCAAAATATAAATCTTTATAGTCTCTAGATACATTGGCTGGTCGATAATAATTACTCTGTGCTAATGTTGGCATCAAACCAAAAGCCGCACCAAATTTAGCATGATATGTTGTTACAAAGTCATTAGGTGTAAATATGGTTTCTGAAATAACATGTTCAGTAATATTCTCTAAAGCTTTAATCGTTGCTACTTTATGATAGATAATATCTTTTACTTGCTTAATAAGTTCTTCATTATTCCAATCTATAGTACCCGTTTTCAGTTCTGGTGTGGGCATTAATATATATAACCCTGTTTGACCTTGAGGTGCTAATGATGGATCTGCTACAGCTGGTACATAGACATAAATAGATGGGTCTTGTGACAAACGACCTCCAAAAATCTCTTCAATATTATTACGGAAATCCTCAGAGAAAATGACATTATGTAGTAAGACATCATTGGTTATATCGATATCAATACCTATATACATTAGAAAAGCAGAACATGAATAATCTAAACGTTCAATTTTTTGAGGTGGATATTTTTTAATCGGTGCATCATTAGGCATTAGATGTTCAGCGACATAAGGAAAATCAGCAGTACATAACACCTTATCGAAATGTTTAATGTCACCATTTACTTTGATGCCATCAGCCCGTTTAAATTTAGGATCTATGATGATTTGTTCAATATTCGCATTTAATTCAATATCAACACCGAGATCTTTATTAAGTTTAGCAAGTCCCTTAGCCATGCCATACATGCCACCTTTAATAAAATGGACACCAAACATCATCTCAATCATTGGAATAATAGAATATAATGATGGTCCACGCTTAGGATCTATACCAATATATAATGTTTGAAATGCTAATAACTTTTGAATCTTTTCATTATCAATATATTGTTCAATTAACTGATCTGCATGATTCAATGTTTTTAGTTTGGCACCTTGAATGAGTGACGTCATATTATAAAAGTCGCTAGGTTTACGATAGGTCTTTTCAAGAAAATACTTACGCGCAATTTCATATCTTTGATACACATCCGTTAAAAATGACATAAACCCGTGTGTTGATCCCGGTTCAATACTTTCAAGCATGTGCTGTAATTCTGCTAGGTCTGTAGGTACTGTGACACGGTCATCTCGATCAAAATAGACATCATATATATAACGTAACTGTTGTATATCAATATAATCTTCAGCTTTTTTACCACAATCTTCAAAGACTGCTTTGTATACTTCTGGCATCATGACAATCGTTGGCCCCATATCAAAAGTAAAGCCATCTTTCTTCAATTGATTCATACGACCACCAACATGACCATTCTTTTCGAAAATGGTTACTTTGTTACCTTGTGCTGCCAAACGTGCTGCCGCCGCTAAACCTGTTACGCCTGCTCCAATTACTGCAATATTCATTATTTAACCACCTATTACTTTTTATATTTACGATTCACTTGTTGATATAACTGTGCCTTCTTACTTTTATCCACATAGACGCGTTCATGTAATGTATAATGTTGCAATCGAACTTCTTCAAGTATTTGTCGATAAAGTCTAGCTGCTAACTCTATAATAGGTTGTGCTTCTTTACTAAAGACATCTATATTTTTCATTACGTCTTGATAATCATTTTGTGCTAAACGTGCATAAGCTTCCCATAAATGAATATAATTTGCATTAACACCATCATTAAATTGACGCTCTATATCCACACTATATTGCTTTAAGCGTTGCTCACTAAAATATATGCGCCCATTTTCAAAGTCTTCTCCAACATCCCTTAAAATATTGATTAACTGTAATGCTTCACCTAATTGTCTCGCAATATCATACGTATGTTCAGTTGGATTATGACTCAAAATGGGTGTCAACACTTCTCCTACCGTTCCTGCAACCCCATAACAATATTCTAATAATGCATCATCCGTCTTAAATTGTGTAAAGTTTTGATCAGCGTATACTGTGTCTATCAAGTTATAAAAAGACTGATAATTGATTGGATAACGTTGTGCTACAGCTTGCAAAGCTAACATCATACGTCGATCACTCTGAAAATAATGATGTCCTTGTGGCTTCACTTCAATACTTTTGATATCATCTTTTATTTGATTTAAAAACTGAATATCCCCGTAAACATCAATGCTGTCATCTATTTTACGGCATACAGCATATATCGCCCATACAGCTTGACGCTGTGCTTTAGGCAGTAAATCAAAGGCATACGAAAAACTTTTTGAATATTTCTTCATAATTTTATGACAATACTCAAAATTTTTATCCATCATTGGCATATTTCGTCCCCCTTGTCTATTGGTATTGTTATATCTTGTATTGACGTCCTTTCCATTCAACAGCTGTAGATACATGCGTTTTCTTCCATGATAAAAGGAAAACTGCAACAAAAAATATAAATAACAGTGGATGGCACATCATTAATAACAATGAAAATTTACCTACTCTGTTATGTATTTTTATAAATTGATATGTGTAAATACTATACACAAATAACATCTTAGTGAGAGATACTTTTCTACTAACTACCCCTAAACATAATGCTGTGAATGACGTCATTGAACCAACTAGCCATATAACAATTGCTAACATTAATTTAGGATTGGTTTGACTAGCACCTGAAGAAAAGTGTTTCGTCCATCCTTGAAGTAACGATGAAAAGCCCTGCTGATACATCCGAAACTGAATGAAAGGCTTACCTTCGTATAAATTTACAGGTAAATGATGCTTAGCAAATGCATGTCCCAATGCAAACCCTTCAATAATTTGATGTTTAGCACATTGATGGCCATTGGTCATAACATAGTCTTGTTTATTTGTTACTGTCATAGGTCCAAACGCCTGATTGGATAGTTGTTTATCCGTTAACGATGAAAATTGATTCATTCCTACGACTGTTAATAAATTAAATATGGCGGATAAACTTTCGACATAGGTCTCAGTACGATGAAATGGTTGCACACTCAACAAACCACGTGACTGCTGTTGATGATATTGTTGTATGACTTGCTCTAAGCTGTCTTTATATGGCAAGTCCACATCTGCATCTATAAAAGTCAGTAATTCTGTTTGTGCATAATTCGCTCCTTGATAACAAGCACGTGATTTACCAAACCATTCTCCACTGCTATCTTCTTCTACTGAATAAACAGTTGCACCATAATGTTTAGCAATGTCTACTGTCTGATCTGTAGAACCGTCATCCATGACAATGATTTCATGAGGGTATGTCTGTTTCTGCAATGATTGGAGTAGCTTACCAATGCGCTCAGCTTCATCTCTAGCTGGGATAATAACAGTTAAAGACTTACTAAAATCTTTGACAAATGCTTTACTTATAACATGTCTTCTATTAAAAATGATTGAGCCGCAAGCGATTGATATCGTAGTTAAAAATGTTAGTATTCGACTAATCCGTTTCATCCACGTCACACCATCTCATTATTTTCAATTTGCATAATTTTATCCGCGACCTGTTGACCACTTAATGTAACCATTGGCATTCCTCCACCAGGATTAACTGAGCCACCAACAAAGTACAAATTGTCAAAATACTGGCTTTCTTTCGGAAATTTAAACCCTTTGTTTTTCTTTTTATCTGCTACAACACCATATATTGCTCCACGATTTGAACGATAGTGTGCTTCAATATCTTCAGGCAGCCACATATCCTCAAAGACAATATGTTGTCTTAAGTCTGTTAATCCCATTTTTTCCAATTTATATAACACTCTATCTCTAAGTTTCAAATAATCTTTTTTGTCAACTGGCTGATCTTGAATATAAGGAATATGAGGTAACACTTTAATATTTTCATAACCTACTGGCGCTTGTGTTGGATCAGTCTTATTAGTATTAACGAGATATATTGTTGGATCATCAGGCAAGACTTTATCATGAAATACCTGCTGATAATTATATTTTGAATCTTGGGAAAAGAAGAAATTATGATGTGCTAACTGTGGATAGTGACAATCAACACCTAAATGTAATACTAATCCTGAACTTGCAGGTTCAAACGTCATTTCTAATTTGTCTATAGCATGTTGATTAAGATGTAATAAGTATTTGTAAGTTGGAATGACTTCCATATTAGAAATAATATAATCCGCATCATATACTTTGCCGTTACTTAACCTCACGCCTGTCACACGTCGGTGATAAGTTTGAATATTATCAACACTCACACCCGTATGAATATCAACACCTTCTTCAAGTGCTAACTTTTCTAAAGCATTGGCTAAATGATGAAGGCCACCATCGACATACCATAAACCTTGTTGTTGTTGCATATGGAACAACATCGATAAGACGGCTGGTGCATCATAGGATGATGAACCTACATATTTAATAAAATAACCTAACATCTCTCTTAAATATGGATTACTGATGCGTTTATCAATCGCTTGTTGCATTGTATGAAAATAGTCATACTCTATTAGTGCATGTAATGGTCCATGATATTTAATAATCTCAGTCAAATTATCTAAACCTACATTAAAATAACCTTTTTCTGTCACTTGATGTATTTTACGACTATATTCTAGATAATCTGACAGTTCTCTTGCGTCTTGTTCAGTTAAATGATTATTATGCATTAATGTATTAGCAATACCTTCATACAAATCAATCACTTGTCCGTCAGGGAAGAAACTTCTCCATTGCAGAGGCATACGACGAATATCCACGTAATCTGACATACGTTTATGACTATAGGTGAAAAGTTGTTCAAAAATATATGGCATTGTCAAAATTGAAGGTCCCAAGTCAAAACCAAAGCCATCTTTGTCCAAACGATTCACTTTACCACCTATATGTTTATTTTGTTCAAATAATTTAACATCAAAACCATTTTGTGCCATGCGAATTGCAGCGGAAATACCACCTAATCCACCACCAATAACAATCACTTTTTTCATTTTTAGTCACCCCTCAATGTTCTCAAACGTAATAAACGTCTTAATCTTGGACGATTATATCGCTGTACTACAATAATCGGTATGTTAACAATTAACACATACAGTACATTAATTATTTTCAAATATTTAGGTGCATAAACAAAAATAACTACAGGTAGTATAGATAGCCAATGTATGAGTTCCGCACGCTCTGTTTCTATAATCATGGTCTCTATAGTATTCGAATCGTACGCTGTTAAATGCTTCTTATTATATATTTTAGAATTAATTTTTTGACCTTCTGGAATCATTTTCTTCCATAGATGCACTTTGAAACGTCCTTGCCAAAACTTTCCTTGCTGTTCAAACTTAAAACTGCTAAACCAATTGTGATGTTTAACAAAAAAGTGACGTGGTATATAAGTTCCAACATTAGCAATAATGAGTTGTACTGAAGACCAATAAATACTATGTAAAACTATTAACTTAATTAATTTGATTGATTTTGTCATTAGTTCAAACAACTTTCTAATATTTAGTTAAATCGTATAACTTTATAATTAATTCCCTAATTAACAGTTATTCAAACCGTCGCTAGCATGATTAGAAGATATTAAAAAAGGTTCTCTAACAAATCGGACTGATACATAATTAATTTTTATTTAAAATTATTCGCTTTTTAGGTTCTTTAATAAATTCGATTCAAAATTTGTACATCAACCGAATTTGACAATGAGCCGCTTTTTATCAGTCCTGAAAAATAGAGAACATTAAAAAACGCCAACATCCTCTGTGAAAAGAGAACATTGACGTTGTCATCATATTATCGATTTCGAATTAGTGAATGTAATTATATGAACCAGCTTGGCTAGCTGAGATAGTACGTGATGTTATAACTCCAGCACCATGACCATAGTTCATTTCTGATACTTTTACTGAACCATTACTATTAACGCTTTCAACATATGCTACGTGACCATACGTACCTTGAGAAGTTTGCATGATTGCACCAGCTTTTGGCGTATTATTTACTGTATAACCAGATCTAGCTGCAGCGTTTGCCCAGTTATTAGCATTGCCCCAAGTAGAACCAATTTTACCACCAACACGGTCGAATACATAATATGTACATTGACCTGAAGTATAAAGGTTGTTAGCTGAGCCGTTACCAGTAGATACTGATTGACCATTTGATGATGGTGCAGAAGTTGATGTAACGTGAACGTTATTACTTGTTGCATTATAGCTTGCACCTAAACCACCAGTACGTTGACTGTTTGAAGATGCTTGATTATTGTATGAATAGTTATAATTGCTGTAATTATTGTAGTTGTTAGTGTTTTGTGAATAATTATTATAGTTGTTAGTGTTTTGTGAATAATTATTATAGTTGTTGTAGTTATTGTAATTATAGCTATAGTTATTATAATTATTGTAATTAGTATAACCATAGTTGTTATAGTAGTAGTTTGTGTTGTTTTGTTCTAATTGACTTGGATCGAAGTTACCAGTCCATTTATAATGATAATTCCCTTGTGCATCAATTGTATAAGTGTAGCTATATGATTGTGCATCATTTGGGTTATAACCTGCGTTATTTTGTTCTGCTGCATGTGCGTCATGTCCTGCAAATGCGATTGTAGCGAATCCTGCTGTTGCGATAGTAGCTGTAGCGATTTTTTTCATAAGTAAATATCCTCCTAATAATTTAAAACAGTTTATATTATCGAAAGTCTCTCAAGACTTTATAATGTTATATTTTATTTTTTCAATTTAATCAAACAACAAAACAATATATTCCGTTGTTTTTTCGACAAGACAAACTATAACAAAAAACAAAGCACTTGTGTGCCTTGTTATCGGATTGTAACTTGATTCTAATAATCACTTTGTCAGTGTAATGTTCATTATCTAAATATTCAAAAATTTTAAAAACGCCACACAGCAGACTTCAAAGTATTAAAAAACACCAAATCATTTAAAATAACTATGCTAATTACAAGAATAAAACTTGTGCATTGTAATATTTTAAATGTTTGGTGTGTAATATTATTTTGCTGTTTTTTCGTGTTCTTCTATCGTTTTGACGATTAAATTAGTTAATGCTTTCGCTCCTGAATATTCTAAATGAATACCATCGTATGCAAAATATTCTGGGTGTCCACCAGATGCTTTATACCAATCTACTAAATGTACGTTTGAACGTTTTTTAGCAGCATCATAAATCAATTTATTGATATTACTCTCATAATTTCTAGGTACCCTGATAGAAACTAAATAAACATCCGCTTTCCCAAAACTATCTAATAAATCATTCAATTGATCCTTTGTAAATTCTCCATTAGTACCTAATTCAACAATGACACTTTGTCCTTTTTTCGAATAGTCTTGATATTGAGACTTAATAATCGGGATAGCATCAACTAATTGACGACCTACTTTACCATCTATTTGTGCATTTGGCACTTTATCAGTAAAGACATCACCAATATCAACCATCACTGAATCCCCAATTAATAATGGAGACATTTTAGAAACGTCTACTTTGCCATTTTTAGTTGGTGTTTGATCTGATTTGGCAGGCGTTTTTTTAGTCACTTTCTTTTTGTTTGTTTTAAATTCTGTTTTCTTTTCTTTCTTTTGAGTTTCATGTTGCTTACCTAACGCATCAAATTGACCGCTTAATACGATTAATGATGGTACTAACAATACAATGACGAGTACAGTCCTGACAAATTTATTAAGGTTCTTAGGTTTAATTGTAAATGCTTTAAAGCCTTTTTTACGTATAGGTGTTTCAATAAAGCGATATGACAATTCAGCCATAGCAAATGTGAGTATAATTTCTAACAGATATACATAGACAGGAATTTGACCTTGTACATAATAACTGTTCATAAAGACAATAATTGGATAATGCCATAAATATAAACTATATGAACGTTTACCTATAAAGATAAATAACCTCATACTTAAAAATTTAGCAAAGATACTTGATGGATGCACTGCTGTAGCAATAATCACCAAGGTAAATCCTGAAATAAGATAGAATCCACCATTGTAAATCCATTGATCTTGATCGCCGACTATAAAGAACAATGTAAGTAAGGCTATAAAACCAATCGTTCCTACTATATCTAATGACACAATCGATTTCTTAGCTACATCCTTTCTCAAAGAGAATGGTGGCCAAACAAATGCTAGAATGCAACCTAGCAATAACGTTTGTAATCGAGTATCGGTACCAAAATACACACGTGAGTTATCACCAGTCAGTAAATGAATGACAATCATCAATACTAATGAGATAACTGAAATAATAAATAAAGTTTGTATAATTTTTCTTGGCTTTAATTTATGTAATAATAACAATAATATAGGCGGGAAAAAGACATAAAATTGTTCTTCAATTGCTAAGGACCATAAGTGTTTTAGTGGTTCAATAGCAAATTGATTGAAATAGTCTACATTTTGAGCAATGTACCACCAGTTAGATACATAAAAGATCGCTGCAATAGCATCTTTTTTCATTTGTATAATGAGCTCAGGTTTAAATAATAATGTAAACATAAGTACTACACTAATTAAGAATAGCACTGCTGGAATTAAGCGTTTTAGTCGTCTCTTCCAAAACTCTATTAAATTAATCGTTCCTGTTCGATAATATTCACTAAGTAATAAACTTGTTATTAGGTAACCAGATATAACAAAAAATGTATCTACACCTAAAAACCCTCCACTCAACCATTGTGCATTCAAATGATAGATAAGAATTCCAATAACTGCAAAGGCTCTCAAACCATCTAAACCTGGTAAGTATCGAGGAGCATATATTTTTTCTAAACGTTTAAAGTCTTTTGTATCCATATATGAACGCTCCATTTACTATTTATCTAATCTGTAGCATATCATAATATTTTAAAAATTAACATATATGTTTTAGATTCATTAATTAAATTAACCAATGTTCATTATTTTTCTAATTTTCAAATAATATAGTAGACAACTGTTTATTCGTTAAGTTTAACTAGATGACAGTTATCTATACACATCCGTACAATATTGTGAATTAAAATTAAACTAAAAAAGCCCTTCCCAATGTTCTTTGGAAAGGACTTTGTCTTGCTAATTAATATGATAGTGGAATTACATTCCCCAAGCACTTAAACCTTGTGCGTTGTATGCTTTAACTGCTGCATTGATTTGTTGATCAACTGTGTTAGTTGCTCCCCAACCTGGCATAGTTTGGAATAAACCTGAAGCACCTGATGGGTTGTAAGCATTTACTTGACCATTTGATTCACGAGCTATGATTGCTTCCCAAGTTGATGCTGGAACACCCGTACGTTGAGCCATGATTTGAGCTGCTGATGAACCAGTTGCTCCTGCAGTGTTACCGTTACTTAATCTAACTGAACTTGATGAAGTTGAAGCAGTTGATGTAGAAACGTTGCTTGATGTTGCTGAAGCAGTGCTTGTTGTGTAGTTAGCTGATGGAGCTGAAACTGTTTCAACGTTAGCATTGCTTGATTGAGCATTGTTACTTACTGCTTGAGTAGTTGTAGCTTCTTGATTGTATGAAGCTGAGTAGTCAGTAGTACCTTGAACTGCTGTAGTTGCGAAGCTTGTAGTTTGACCATTAGCTACATCATAACTCCAAGACCAAGTATGACCGTCTGAAGTAAAGTTATATTGGAATCCGCCTTGTACGAAATGGATATCATATGCACCATCTTGGATTGGAGCTGCATTTAATTGTTCTGGGTGGTTATGTGCTAAGTCTACTAAGTGTGCTTGGTCAACATTAGTTTCCGCTGCATGTGCTTGATGACCTGAAGTTGCTGCATAACCTGTTACGCCTAATGCTACTGCTAATGATGATGCGATAATTGTCTTTTTCATAATAATAAATCCTCCAATAATAATTGTATCTTTTATGTTTGATTGTTATTTTTAATGTTAATTTGTCGTAGTGCTTTAATTAAAATGTGCTCTTATTTCTTTCAACGGTATTCACTATATCATAAAATAAGTCTTTGTAAATTACGCTTGGTTTACAAAACATTACAATATCACAGTCATTTTGTAATGTTGAAATACAATTGTTTTATATCGTAACATGCAAATATTACACCTAAATAGCTTTATTTTCTTTAAAAAGGTTGTCATTTCATAATAAAATAACTATATACCACTCAACTTTTACAACTATGTAATATTACAGATTGTGTTTTTGTTACATCAATGTAATAGTTCTGACTTTTAGCATTATCGATTTTTGTTGTTATTTTTATATTAAATACGCAAAAAACAGCAATCTAGATATTTTAGACTGCTGTTTTATTGAAAACAATTTATTAAAGAGGTATAACTACCATCATTTATCAAAAGATTTATTTAATATCATCCCACTTTGGCAAGGTTAATTAAATTTGTAATTAAAGATAAAACACTTTTTCAAGTTATTACTAATATCACTCTTACTTTTTAAAGTTATTTTTAAATTAGCCCATAAATTTAAAGATATCATTGGTATAAAGTCGGCAAATTTTACGGTAAACAATATCTGCTATGAAGGCAGTAGCAAATGGTACTACAAAAAATGCAATAACGATGAGTAATAAACTTAACCATGCAGAATCAACATGCATAAATTTAAATGCATTGATTGGCCCTACCATACCTATGAAACCAAACCCTGCAGATTCTTTCGTTCCATAAATACCTATTAGTGCTGACATTAGTCCTGAAATAATGGCTGTGGTTAATATAGGTAGCATAATAATTGGATATTTCACCATATTAGGCATCATCATTTTTACGCCACCAAAAAATACTGATAATGGAACACCTAAACGATTCACTCTGCTCGTACCTATAATAAGTACCGCTTCAGTTGCTGCAATTCCTATAGAAGCTGATCCTGCTGCTAGTCCTGCGATACCAATAGCAATCGCTATGGCCACAGTAGACAACGGTGAAATAATAATAAAACTAAATACCATTGAAATTAAAATACTCATTAAAATAGGTTGTAGTTCTGTAAAACTATTAATCATATTACCTATGCCAGTAGTGATTAACCTTACATAAGGTAATATAAGAACACCTATTGTGGCAGATATTCCACCAACAACTGTTGGATAAATAATTAATGCCATACTACCAACACGATGCTGAATCAATAATATGATTAATACTGCAATTGCGGCAGTTATCATTGTGTTAATTAAATCCCCAATACCGGTAATGACCCAAACGCCATTTTTAAATTGTGCAGCACCACTCCCTACATATGCTGCACTAGCTACAACAGCAATCGCTAAAGGTGTCAAATCGAACTTCATTGCTATTAATGCACCAACTAATGCTGGTACTGTAAATTGAATGGCAACAACCACACCTAACAACGTTTTAAAAATTGGATAGTCATGCATAAAATATTTAAATATTTCTCCAAGAATTGCATTGGGAACCAATCCAGCAACAATCCCTATAGCTACACCTGATAACACTCTAAAAACAAAGTCTTTAGGTGTGATGGTTTTGATTGAAGTCATAAGTCATCCCTCCATGTCACTATTAAAAATCTAGTATGTATAAAAAAGAGCCTTAAGTTATTACACTACAAGCATAAATTCTAAGATGTGCATGCCGATGTTGTTATATTTAAGCTTGCAACATTATAAATAACCTAAGACTATGAGCAATAGTATACCACAAAATTCTGAATATTTAGATAATATTTCCAAAAATTTTGTGTCAACGAAATACATAATACTACTAATTATTGTTAATATATTTAATTGCTCTCTAGGGAGAAATGTTGAATTGCTAAAAATACAATATAATATAGAAGAAAGACGATTAATTTTCTGTGACATCATTCAATATTAATGACTGTCTAGCCTCTCCGCATTAGTTTAGTATGTTACGTTAGTCAGTCGTGCATTTATGTTGACTTTCCTTACTAAGCATTCGATAATTTAACTATTAATTAAATCAACATATGTTAGATAGGTGACAAATGATGGAAAGTGAAACAATTGATCCACGTATTATTAGAACAAAGCAATTACTTGTAGATGCCTTTCAAAAGGTTTCTCGACAAAAAAAGATGTCCCAAATCACTGTGAAAAATATTACAGATGAAGCAACTGTCAATCGTGCAACATTTTATGCTCATTTTACCGATAAAGACGATATTCTCGACTACACCTTATCTGTAACTATTCTTAAAGATCTTAATGATAATCTAACCATTTCAGAAGTTATTAATGAAGAGATATTACGTAATATCTTTATTTCAATTGCTAAATACATGATTGATGTACAACAATTTTGCAAACTAAACAGTGAAATCTTTTGCCATAAAGCACAACAACGTATTAATAATGAATTAGAAGATATCTTTGCTATTATGTTAGAAAACAGTTATCCACAACAACCACGAGACATTATTGTTAACAGTGCGAGCTTTCTAGCTGCTGGCATTGCCGGACTAGCACTTCATTACTTGCATACAAGTAAAGACACACCAGAAACTTTTATCAATCATAATTTATCGTTTTTAATTCATCACATTACACAATTATAGTTACTTAGTTAGTTTAAACTTATAAATAATCTAAACTGTGCAACTGATTCATAATTTATTGGAAGAAATTTCCCTTTCATATTATGAGTCAGTTGTTTTTTTATTTCTAAACAACATTTTGTTAATTTTGTTGCTTAGGCAACATGAGTTGTGAGCATGTTAGTTGGCAAACCGTCTTAAAGGTAGTATAGTATATCTAAACAACAAATGTTGTATAAATAACAAGCGTTGTTTAATACTTAAAAAGGAGGGATTGACGTGAGCGACATTGCCGAGCACGAGGGATTCAACAGAACATTTCATAACAATAAATTAACTTTAGGTTTATCTATACCATTCGATCAACAACATGAGGATTTGTCTTTCGAAACACAAGCACGTTTGGCACAACACGCTGAGTCATTAGGTTTCGCTAGTCTATTTGTACGTGATAACCCATTATATAGTCCACATTTAGGCCATATCACACCTAATTATGACCCATTTGTCTTTTTAAGTTACCTAAGTGCTTTTACAAATAACATAGCTTTAGGAACTGCAAGCATTGTTGCTACATTACGTCATCCGATCCACGTAGCAAAGGCTGCTGCTTCGTTAGATTTAATATCTCATGAACGTTTACTATTAGGTATGGCAACTGGAGATCGTTCTTTTGAATTCCCAGCATTTAACATTGATGACAAACAATTAACAACACACTATCAAACTGCTATTGCTTCAATGAGAGCATTATGGCAGGCGCATTCACCACATATTTCAAATTCTCTTTTAGAATTAACAGAAGATGCTGGTTTACAAGTATTACCCAAACATCATAATATCCCTATGTTTGCTACTGGCTATTCACGACAAGATATGTCATGGATTCAACAATATATGGATGGTTGGCTGTTTTATGCTCAACATTTTCAAGATCAAAAGAAATTAGCGACTGAATGGCATAATGGCACAGAACACTTCAAACCATTTATTAATGTATTGGCCATCGATTTATCAACTGATCCTAATGAACGCATTAAACCAATACCTAATGGTTATCGTTTAGGTCGTCACGCCTTATTACAAACATTAAAAGCATACGAATCAATTAATACAAATCATATTATTTTACGATTTGTAAATAACAATAGAACATTGGAAAACATGATGGATGAAGTCGGAACATATATTGTGCCGTCCTTCCAAACACATGATAAATAGGAGGAAATAATAATATGCAAATCTTAGATAGAATTAATGCACTAGCAAATAAAGAAAAAGTACAACCACTAACATCAGCTGAAAAACAAGAACAACATGACTTGAGACAAGACTACTTGAAAATGATCAGAGGACAAGTATTAACAACATTCTCTACTATGAAAGTTGTTGATCCACTTGGACAAGATGTTACACCAGATAAAGTTTACGATTTACGTGAACAATATGGTAATATCCAACATTAATTGATTATGACTTAATACAAAGGCTCGCAAAATGATGACAATAGTCATTTTTTGCGAGCCTTTTCTCATGTTATTTTTATTAACAAACCAAGAAATTATAATGATGTCCGTCTAAATCTTTAAACATCGCACCATAATAACCTTGACTTACCGTAGGTTCTTGCACAACAATGCCTCCAGCTTGCTTAACTTTAGCTACTAATTGATCTACTTCTTCGTTCGTCTTCACACCTAATGAAATCATCACTTCATTTGGCATAGTGTCAACATGTTGTTGACTAACATTTTCAAAGTGCTTATTTTCAATTAATATCACTGTTGTATCGCCGATAGCAATACCTAACATTTTATCCAACATGTCAGGATTCTTCTTAATTTCAAAACCAAGTTCACGATAAAATGCTTCGCTTTCATCAAGATTTGCTACGTGTAGATTAAACCACATTCCTTGAATCATCATCATTTCTCCTTTTAAAATCCAACTTTTTTAATCCATTGCGCTAAAGTAAGTCTATGAGGATTCATGTGAGACATCACTTCAAAATCAACCACATATCCTTTATCTTGCAACCAACTTCTTTCAGCGGTTCCACTGACAAACTCACCTTTAATATGTGTATCTTTACCTGTTACTTCACTAAAAGTATCAACGACTTCATTCAACGTTAATTCATCAGAAGCAATTTCAATCGCTTGATGATTATATTGTTCAGGGTGATTAAACACTGCTGCTGCGATCTTAGCAATATCAATAGAAGATATCATCGCAAATTTAACTTCGGGTGCTATAAATTCAGGTATCGTTATACTATTATTTTCTACTTTAATAATACGTAAGAAATTATCCATAAAAAATGATGGCTTAATTATAGTGTAATTTAATGAAGATTCACTAAGTATATTTTCTATTTGTGCTAAAGCCTCAAAATGTGGTCCCGTACGATCACGATTAACACCGCCAGCTGTACTATAGACGACATGTTGAATGTGTTGCTCTTGGGCTAAATCAATAATCATTTTACCTTGTCTTACTTCTTCTTCAACATTTTCTTTAACAATCGGTTGCACACTATAAAGACCATATTGTCCAATCATCGCTTGTTTTAAACTATCTTCATTACTTAAATCACCTTCAACAATTGTTAATTCAGGGTGATTAATCGTTGTTAATTTATCATTATGTTGATCTCGCGTTAATGCGTTAACATGCCAACCGTCAGTCAATAATTGTTTAACAACTGCATTCCCTTGTTTACCAGTTGCTCCAATAACTAGAATACTTCTCATACAATCCCTTCCCATCTTATCTTAAAAACCAATAATCTTCTTTATTTCCCTTTAAGTACGTATATTCTTCTGGTTGTTGTCCTTGTGCTTTAATATTGTCGTTGATAACGTCTCTGACATCCCAGACAAGATGAATAAAACGTTGCAGTTTATTACCGAAAATACCTTTTGGTGATTCCATTGCTAATACTTGTGCTACTTCAGCTGAAGAAATGTTTAATTGTTGTGCTATATCTTCAGTAGTTAATGTAGAATCACGAAAATGTGCTTGTAACTCATCCTTGGTAATACGAATTTGTTCTTTATTTAATGACATGTGCAATCACTTCTTTCTATTAATCAGTTCACTTCTATACTATGTCATATTAATTGATATCTGTTATAGCACGTTTTATAATAAACGGAGAGTTATCCGTTTGTCAATTTAAACTAATTTAAGAAGGTGATGTTTTGCGTAAAGACGCTATAGAGAACCGGCAACGTATAGAAGAAACTGCCCTTCAACTTTTCAATGAAGAAGGCGTCAATAATGTGAGTATGAATCGTATTGCTAAACAATTAGGTGTTGGCATGGGGACACTTTATCGTCATTTTAAAGATAAAGGTGATTTGTGTTATAGCTTAATCCAAAGAGATGTCGATGATTTTTTAGCTGAATTATATCAAACTAAAGATCAATATCACTCTGAATACGACATTTTAAATGCTTCATTAACATTATTATTGCAATTCAAAGTAGACAACCAATCATTGCTACATTGTATTGAACAAAATAAAAATAAAACACGCTTTTTCCAAAGTAAGTTTTATCAACAATTATTTGATTTTTATTATTCAATTTTTGACAAACTCGATACTCAATTTGCAACATTTAAAGCAGATATGCTGATTCATTCATTATCCACTCAAATTTTTGAGTTTCAAAGAGAAGATAGGAAACTATCAATAGATCAATACAAAGCATTTTTATTACAAATTTACTATACAGATGAGGTGACAAGTAATGACTAAAATCGTGTTAATTACTGGTGGAAATAAAGGTCTAGGCTATGAAAGTGCTAAAGTGCTGAAAGACTTAGGCTATAAAGTATATATTGGTTCACGTAATGACGAACGTGGACAACAAGCCTCACAAGAACTTGGTGTTCACTATGTTCAATTAGATGTTACAAGTGATTATTCAGTCACTAATGCTTACAACATGATAGCCCAAAAAGAAGGTCGCCTTGATATCTTAATTAATAATGCTGGTATTTCAGGACAATTTGCTGCGCCGGCCGACATCACACCGAGAGATATTGAAAAAGTTTATAATACGAACGTCTTCGGTATTGTGCGTATGATGAACACTTTCATTCCACTATTAGAAAAATCTGAACAACCTGTCGTGGTTAATGTAAGTAGTGGCTTAGGTTCCTTTGGTATGGTTACTAACCCTGAGACCGCTGAATCACAAGTGAATTCTCTGGCATATTGCTCATCTAAATCAGCAGTAACAATGTTAACGTTACAGTATGCTAAAGGTTTACCAAACATGCAAATTAATGCTGCTGATCCAGGTTCAACTAATACTGACTTAGTCGGTGATTTCAGTAATAATGCTAAACCAGCGTCTGAGGGTATTAAGCCTATTATTGAACTTGCAACGATTGATGAACATGGGCCAACAGGTACATTCATTGATGGTAACGGTAAGATGCCTTGGTAATTTGTTAGTAGTTGATACTCACTGTACAAAATGATGCAATAATAGCAACAATATTTAGTATCTTTCTAAATATTTATATGCAAATTTCATTCAATTAAACTGCAAGGGAGTGGGATAGAAATAAAATTTATTTCGTATATGCCCGTCTTGCACATTTAAAGCTACTTAGATTTTAATCTTTAGTAGCTCTTGCCCAACCTGCATTGTTTGTAGAAACTGTAAGTACAGTTTCTCTGTGTTGGGTCCCTATGCAATTGTTGCGTTAGCAACCAATTGTAATCCCTATATTTTTCTATGACGGGTCCCTCCCACCTCAACAAGACTGACTAAGTTTTCAAAATGTTGATAAATCAACGTTTTAAAAAACCAGACAGTTACTGCCAAATTTTTTAATTTTAAGTGTGAAACGCCTTATTTCACAGGCTCATAGGAGGATTTTTTATGAAAAGCATTAATTTCGAAGAACATTATGTCGTTAATGACATTCAACAACAAACAATGACATATATGTCACAAGATCCTAATGGCGTGCCAATGCAAACCATGCTTGAAGGTCTAGAACAAAAATCTGGTTTTACGGATGCAGATGACATTACGCATCATGATAAACGTATTAAGTTCATGGATGATCAAGATGTTCAAATGCAAGTATTATCATATGGTAATGGTGCACCATCTAACTTAAAAGGCCAACAAGCCATTGACCTTTGTCGTCAAGCCAATGATACGTTACATGATTATATTACAAAATATCCTGACCGTTTCGTTGGCTTTGCGACGTTACCAATCAACGAACCACAAGCAGCTGTTGATGAATTGAAACGTTGTATGACTGAATTAGGTTTCAAAGGCGCTTTAATTATGGGGCATCCTAATAACGGTTTCTTAGACCAAGATGACTATGACGAATTATTTAAAACAGCTGAAGCACTTAATGCACCAATTTATTTACATCCATCACCTGTCACTAGTGATGTTTATCAAGCTTATTACAAAGGTAACTATCCTGATGTGACAGCAGCAACATTTGCCTGTTTCGGTTATGGTTGGCATATAGATACTGGTATTCATGCTATACATCTCGTATTAGCCGGTATCTTAGATCGCTATCCAAAGCTAAATATTATTCTCGGTCACTGGGGAGAATTTGTGCCATTCTTCTTAGAACGTATGGATGACATTCTGTTTGCAGATCATTTAAAACATCCTATTAGTTATTACTTCAAAAATAATTTCTATGTCACACCGAGTGGTATGTTAACAAAACCACAATTCGACTTAGTTAAACACGAATTTGGTGTTGATCGTATTTTATATGCAGCAGATTATCCATATATTGAACCAAGTAATTTGGGTACTTTCTTAGATACTTTAGGTTTAACTGAGGACGAAAAAGAGAAAATTAGTTATAAGAATGGTGCTAAATTGTTAGGTTTAGAATAAATTTAGCGTCTAAATGGAGGAATCATTTATGGAAGAATTACAATTACAAGGCGCAACATTGCGTTATCATAAAATCGGACAAGGTCCTGTATTAATCTTAATCCCAGGAGCGAATGGTACTGGAGATATTTATGTACCTCTTGCTCAACAATTAAAAGAACATTTCACAGTAGTAGCTGTTGACCGTCGTGGTTATGGTGCAAGCGACTTAACAGCACCTCGACCAGAATCAATTGCTGATCCACATGATGATTATCGCGTTAAACGTGATGCTAAAGACATCGCTGAATTAGCTAAACATTTATCTGATGAACCCGTTTATATTCTTGGTTCAAGTTCAGGTTCTATTGTAGCCATGCATGTCTTAAAAGATTATCCAGACGTCGTTAAAAAAATCGCATTCCACGAGCCACCTATTAATACATTCTTACCAGATGCTAAATATTGGCAAGATAAAAATAATGAGATCATTGATATTGCTGTTAATGACAGTATGCCTGCAGCAATGAAAGTCTTTGGAGAAGCATTGCATATTAGTCCAATCGATCAAGAATCTATGTCTAAACCTGCTCAATCAAGTAGCGATGCAGACAATAAAAAACGTTACGAAGAGATGATTGGTTGGTTTAAATATGAAATTAGTCAATACACATCATCAGATATTACTATAGAAGATTTACGTCAATATAAAGATAGAATTACTTTATTAAATGGTACAGATTCAAAAGGTTCCTTCCCTCAAGAGGTTAACTTCTATATACATGAACAGACTGGTATTCCTATTGTAGATATTCCAGGTGGTCATTTAGGTTACATTCAAAAACCTGAGGGCTTTGCTAAAGTATTATTAAAAATGTGGGATTAATCAACATATAAATTAAGCGAGGTCGCAACTAATATTTTTGTTGCACTACCCTCGCTCTTTATTATTTAATTACGGAGATGATTATAATGTTATTTACTAGAAACCAATTCCATGCAACAGAAGATTTAGTAGATAAAGCAAATGTTGAAGAAGTGATTCAATTCGAACGTTTTTGTCGTGATCATTCACTATGGGATGCTATGACAACGTGTTTTGCTAAAGATTCTTATATTAATATTTCATGGTTTAAAGGTAATGGTGCGCAATTTGTCCAAGCTTCAAAAGAAATGAACCGCTATGCACCACACAAAATTCACAGCACACATATTTGGATTAATGGGACTAAAGCAGTTGCTTTAATGGAAGCTTCTATTCAAATGCGTACGACAATTAAAGATACATTAATGGACTTAAACTCTGATGCTCAACTCGCCTATTGTCTTGAAAAAGATAGTAACGGCAAGTGGTTTATTACACGTTTAGAATGTATTTACGAGAAAGATAGTTTAGTACCTGTAACACCTAGTCAAATTGATATACCTGATAGTGAGTTTCAACAATATCGTTCAAGTTATGCTTGCTTATCTTATATATTAAACTCAATTGGCTATAGCGTTAATCATGACTTACAAGGCATTGATCGTCCTGACGAAGTGAATGCTTATTACAACGAGCTTAATGACTGGTTAACAGCATCGTAATGATAAGCTTACAACTAACAAATGATGAGTTGTTATAATGACAATATTGATAAAGAAAGAAGATTTTACTAATGAAAAAAATTGATTTACATGCACACTACTTATCTCCAGGATTTAATAAATTCTTAGACGATTATTTTGATGGTAAAGGAGACGGTGTAGCTACACCACCATTTTCACCACAAGATTATTTAGCTTTAATGGACAAATTAGATATTGATTATGGTGTTTTATCTATCTCTAGTCCTCATATTAGTGCAGCACCTGATAAAGAAATGCTTGAGTTAGCTGACGAAGTGAACCATTATGCTGCTGATATTGCGCAACAACATGCTGATAAAATTGGCTTTTTTGCTACGTTACCACTACCATTAGTTGACGAAAGTATAGCAATGATAGATGATGCGCTAGATCATCAGCATGCTATCGGCTTTACGTTACCCACTAATGCACGTGGCATTTATCTTGGTGAAGATCAATTAGACGCTGTGATTCACAAATTAAATGAACGTCATGCTGTTGTTGCAATACATCCGAATGAACCAAAGCCTAATATTAAAGTGATGTCCGAGGAAATACTACCACCATTAATGGAATTCATTTTTGATACAACACGTACCATTATTTATATGAGCCAAAAAAATGTGTTTAGTAAATATCCTAATATTAAATGGATTGTACCTCATGGTGGTGCGCTATTACCTGTCATTGCACAACGTATTAACCTAGGAAATAAAATGTTCGCTGTTGGTAAACAACCAGATGATATCGAACAAGTCATGCATAGTTTATATTTTGATTTAGCTGGTAAAGTCATTCCTTATCAACTACAAAATATTTTACAATGTGTCGATCCTAACAAAATTGTTTATGGCTCCGATGCACCTTATACGACAGATCAAGTTGTGACGATGTTAGCTAATGAACTTGAACAAACAGATATGGTTGATGATGCTATGAAGGAAATCGAGTAGGAGGATAACCATTATTTGATTATCCGTCCTCTCACACCACCGAGCGTACGGTTCCGTACTCGGCGGTTCAATATCTTGCGTAAGCCGTCTCTGCGAGTTGGGTTAATGGTTCTAACCCCCACTTGTAGAGACGTTTTGTTGTAAGTGCACGATGAACTTCATGCGTTGATGATAAGCGCCAGTATTTCTTTCTTGAATTGGCAATTTTCATTGCACTCTTATGGTCAAGTCCATACTTACGTAACATCTTATATTTGGTTTTTATTCTTTTCCATCTTTTGAGGATTAGTTGTCTAATGCGTCGGTTTAACCATGATTGTAACTTCGTTACAAAACCTGTAATAAATCCTTTACCAAAGTAATTTATCCACCCTCGTGTTACTTGATTAATTTCTGATATAATCTCTTTAAAGGTACCTGGTCTATTTCGTTTCGTTAGACGTCTTAAGGTGCGTTTTAAATTTCTTCTTGCTTCCATAGTCGGTCTGAAACGATAAGTGCCATTTACTTTGGTCATTAGACAACTCAAGAACTTTAAACGTGTGATAGAACCTACCTTGCTCTTTTCACTATTTACAATAAGTTTAAGGTCTTTTTCGATAAACTTTGTCACACTTTCCATGACACGTTGACCCGCTCGTTTTGTACGTACAAAGATGACGAAGTCATCTGCATAACGAACAAAGCGATGACCACGTTTCTCCAATTCATTATCTAATTCGTGAAGATAAATATTACAAAGTAACGGGGAAATAACACCACCTTGCGGTGCACCTATTTCTCTACTTCGATAATTACCATTGAGGTCGATTGCACCAACCTGTAGGCTTCTACGAATAAATTTAGAAATGGCTTTATCTTGAACATGTCGTTCAAATAGATACATTAATTTATCATGGTTCAACATATCAAAGCACTGTTTTAAATCACAATCAACTGCAACTAAGTAACCTTCTTCATAGTATGTTGCACATTCTTTAAGTGCAGTTCCTGTACTACGATTCGGTCTAAAGCCATGACTGTGTTTTGAGAAAGTACGGTCGATACTAGGTTCAATGACTTGTTTAATGGCTTGTTGGATAACTCTGTCTCTTGCGACAGGGATTCCAAGCACGCGCTTTTTCCCATTTGATTTAGGTATTTCAACCTTTCTTACTGCTTGTGGCTTATACGTGCCATCAAGCAGTTTTTGTTTAATTTGTGGAAAGTATTTTGCGAAATGTGATGTTAATTCACTTACTCGCATGCCATCGATGCCAGGTGCACCGTTGTTTTTCTTCACTTTCTTAATTGCTTTTTGTATATTATTCTCTCTTACAACAAGCTCCATCATAGATGGAGACTCACGATACATTTCTTTCATTTCACCTAAGATTTACTGTACGCACTCATATATCCTTTTTCGTTCCACTACTTATCTTTCTATGAGTTGCCAATCATTAATTGTATTCTGTACGTTGTAAATCTCTAACCTCCATTCTTTACTTTGTATGAATATTGTTCAGTCCTTCAGTATTTCTACCTACTATGACCTCTGCTGACTTCTCATCATTCGTTATTACTACGATTTTTTTTATCGCTGATGAGACCTCCCCGGGTAAGAGTAACCACTTTCCACTCATTCCACTGCATCATTTACTATATAGAACTCGGGTAGTATCGGACTTTATCTTGTATTGCAGATTCATCCATTCCACATAGCCTTGTATGATATTTCTGTTCGTCAGTGCGAGTGTTTGCGTCCGACTTCCTTCAGATTCCATTTCACAATGGACACCCTTGTCTTTCGCTAACAGTTCCTACTACCAAGCCTGTAACGGACTTTCACCGTCTAGTAATTACCCATGCCGGGCGCACAATATGCTTTATAATAATGCCTTAGCATTATTATCTCATTTAAATTAATAATCATGTTGTAACATTGTCACTATAAAATGATGCTATTTCAAACTCTAGCAGCAATAATTTAGTGATTAGTCTGAGGTTGACCATATTATAACTAAACTTTTAGCAACTATAAATAAACACCCTTGTAGTGATGCTTTATAAGCATACTTTCAAGGGTGTTTACTATTTTATCATCTTTATAAGTTACAACAAGCGTACATGAGCTAAGATTTACATTCACTTATTTCATATCCAGTCATGCTTGTTGTAAAATTGTAGCCATTGAACGTTCTACACTTGAACGATACATATCTCCTAATTTTAATAAATGAACCATTAATAAATATAAACGGTAAAATTCTAAACGATATTCCGAGCCTTTTGCTAATGGATAATGCTTGTTATATTCATCATAAAAGTCGTTAGTAAAGCCGCCAAACACTGTAGTAATACCAATATCAAATTCTCTATCTCCATATAATGGTGCTGGATCAAATAAAGCTGGGCTACCATCTGTTAAAAACATATAATTCCCACCCCATAAATCACCGTGCAAGAGTGACGGTTTACTACGAT
The DNA here is from genome assembly GCF_017357005.1 of Staphylococcus simiae. Lineage (NCBI taxonomy): Bacteria > Bacillati > Bacillota > Bacilli > Caryophanales > Staphylococcaceae > Staphylococcus > Staphylococcus simiae. The sequence goes on from NZ_CP071589.1 coordinate 2,476,137, forward strand.
GATTGGCTAATGCTGTGACAATCGCAGCTCTAACTTGTTTATATACTTTATTGTCTTCTTCATTCCATAATCCTTTAGTCATTAGCTCATCTCTCAAATGATCCATACGTTGGTTGACAAATAAGTCACTCCAACTATTTTGCCAATGATTATCAAATGAAATATCTCCACCTTCATAAGGTAAAGAGAAACCAAAGCGCCCTTCCTCTTGTTGTTCGCTATGCATTTTAGCTACTAACTGACCTAATTGACGCTGACTACCTGTTGTACCTTCTTCAAGATAACTTAATACTAAATAAGCATCTCCGTTTACTTCACCACTGGCAATCACTCTAGGTGCTGTAATATTCGCACGTTCAAATTCATTTAAGCCTGCTATTTCTGCGGCATAAAATGATTCTTGTCGTTGACGTTGAACTAACAAGAAAAACGTCTCATCATTAGTCTCAACTCGGTAAGCTTCGTTAACATCTCCACCACTTACTGGAATAATATCCTTCACATCTTCCAATGGCAAATGTTGTAGCCACTGTTTATCCATACAAACACCTTCCTAAATAAATAGTTACTTATATTATATTTCCTAAAATTAATCTTTTAATCCAAAAGATGTGAATCAAACTTGCGTCAATTTTTAAAACTTTTATCTTTTAACTAGGAAATTAACATCTTACATGCTAGTCTATTAAAAGAATATATTTCACATATATTAAGTTGAGGATAGTAAGCCTCAAATATAATGAAATAGGAGCATAAACATGTATAAATTAATTAAACCTTTACTCTTTAAAATCGAACCTGAAAAAGCACACGGATTAACGATCGACGCTTTAAAAACATTACAGAAATTTCCTATGTTGTATCCTGTTGTCGATCAATTATTTACTTATCGTAATCCTATATTAGCGCAAACCATTCAAGAAGTTCATTATGACAATCCAGTTGGCTTAGCTGCAGGATTCGACAAATCTTGTGAGGTTCCTAAAGCATTAGAACATATTGGTTTTGGTGCGATTGAATTAGGAGGTATTACACCTAAACCACAACCTGGTAACCCTCAACCTCGTATGTTCCGCTTATTAGAAGATGATGCTTTAATTAATCGTATGGGCTTTAATAATATTGGTATGAATAAAGCTTTAAGCAATCTAAGACGTCACGCATACAACATACCTGTTGGAATAAATGTTGGTGTTAATAAAGCTACACCTTATGCTGAGCGTTATCAAGATTACATTAAAGTATTAAATACATTTAAAAATGACGTAACATTCTTTACTGTTAATATTAGTTCACCTAATACAGAAAATTTACAAAATTTCCATGATAAAGATGAATTTTCAATGTTATGCCAAGCATTAACAACATTTAAAGATGAACAAGAAGTTAATGTACCTATTTATTTAAAATTAACATCTGATATGACATTGGATAGTTTAAAAACACTGTTGCCTGCTATTACAGCAACATTTGATGGTGTCATGTTAGCAAATACAACACGCCAACGTGACGGTCTAAGTTCTGATAATAAAATTGAAGAAGGCGGATTAAGCGGTAGACCATTATTTGAACGCAACTTAAAATTAATTAACTATGCTTATCAACAAACAAATGGCAAGTTCTTGATTATTGGTACTGGTGGGATATTCAGTGCCGAAGATGCTATCGCTATGATGCGTAATGGTGCTTCACTCCTTCAAATTTATTCTTCAATGGTTATTGAAGGACCCGGTATCGTTAAGAAAATAAATAAGGGTATTGCACGTTACTTACAGGACCATCATTATAAAAATGTAAGTGAAATAATTGGTTTAGACGTTAAAAAGTAATATTTCAAATTAGAATACAACTACAATTTTCATAAACAATTCAAATGAGTATGATATTTCATGAATAATGGGGGCATGGATAATGTCTAAAGAGATAAAAGACAACGAACAAGCTACACAACAAAGTAAGCACGATATAGCCCAGCACGATACTACAACTGAAGACGAACGTCAGGGACTGAATGGCTATCGCAAAACCGATTTAGACTTGGAAATTGAACAAGAACTACGCGACATGATGGATAAAGGTGAACATAATACCGAAAAAGAATATAAAAAATTTAAGCTCTTTTCTTTAATTACAACCATTGTTATCGCTACTCTAGCTATCATGAGATTCGTTCATAAAATGATGTAGGGACCCAGCATAGAGCATCTCATAAAGAGATGCTTCCGGCCATGCAAGCTGGGCAAGGGACGGTCAACACCTTGTCACCAATAATCTAAGTAGGACAAAATAACTCGTAATCTTACAGTAAAAGGTCATGCATTATCGGTTGCATGACCTTTTATTTTTACATTAGAGGCACTCTATTTTGGTAACTGTTCCAAAAATGCTTTAGCTTCTTTATTAACAGTTTTAAAGTCAATCCCTTGTTGCATCGCTGCAAAGACACAACCACAATAACATTGTCTGAAAATATTATAATCATTACACATTTCTATTGAGCGTTCATAACCTTTACTTTTCTTAAAGTCACTAGGTAAATAATTGACATTATATATTTTTTGTACATCCATGCCTAGCTCATTAATTAGCTGGGCATTCTTTTTAGGTGATAGTGTAATCGCACTTCCAAAGTAATCATAACCATATTCAACAGCTGCTTTGGCAACGATATCTAGGCGCATTTCAAAACAGGCTGTGCAACGCAAACCACCTTCTTTTTCGTCAGCTAATTCTTTGTCTTTAACCATTTTCATAAATTTATGTGGTTCATATGGTGCTTCGATATATTTAACATGAGCACCCGTCTTCTGATTAAAATCCTTCACAAATTGTTCTTGAACTTTAGCACGACGTAGATATTCATTTTTAGGATGAATATTAGAATTAGCAAAGTAGATTGCAATATCTGCATATTGTGTTAAAAACTCTAAAGTATACGTACTACAAGGGGCGCAACAACTATGCAATAAAATCTTAGGACGTAGCGCTTGTCTCTCCCACTGCCCTATCAATTTTTTTAATACTTTATCATAATTAATTTTTTGGTTTTTCATTTTGTTAATAATTGGTTCTGCATTGATCACTAGGTTTCCTCCACATACTTTTTCTACTTGTTATTATATAAAATTTTCATAAATTGTGAACGGTTTTTAAAAATATTTTAATATGATTTGCCTATCCTAATTTTAAATATCGCGTACATAATTAGCCCGAAAAATAGTGTCGAGATTAATGTTGTCATAACTCGATTTATAATATGTCCTTCTTTTCCTTGTAACATATCGAAACTTAAACCTAGACAAAGATTAAGTGCTAGAAAGCATACCATCATTACAATGATTGCTAGCAAACTTAGTCTTTTCAATTGACGATAATGTGCTTCATCTTTAGCTGTGATTTCAAATTTGCGATGTTGTTTTGTAGCGAATAGGATATAAAAATTTAACGCCGCAAATAGCAACAACATGATAATGTTTACGATGGACGCATGATCACGAATCATATCCACAATAACTGTTGCAACAGTTAAGATACCTAAAGCTAGATACATCCATAATAGTGTTTCACTTAACTTGTCAAAATATTGCTGTTGTGTCTCTTTGCTCAATTTAAAGGTGTTTGCCAATAGCTTCTTTAACATCTTAAGTCTCTCCTTTTTGATGTCCTATTATGATCAACATATCGAATTCTTTATAATAATTCAAGATAACTTCGCTTAAAATAACTTTTGAAAATTTATTATATTGAAAGTTAAGTAATGAATTGAATGCAATTTATCTTAAAATTATACTTTTTGTCATTTTTGCAGTACGATGTTGTTAAGCAATAAAAATTTATATATTGAGGTGTCTATCTATGACAACATTATTTCCTTATTTAGCTTTTGAAAATTCTAAAGAAGCCATTGCATATTACGAAGAGGTATTTGGAGCAACTAACATTAATCGCTTAGATGTTGGCGAAGAGCAAGCAGCGCATTTTGGTATGTCTAAAGAACAAGCACAAGAAGCAACGATGCATGCTGAATTCGAAATCCTTGGCATTAAAGTACTATGTTCTGATTCATTTGGCAGAGCGGACAAAATAAATAATGGTATCTCCTTATTAGTCGACTATGACGTGAATAATCAAGAAGATGCAGATGCAGTTGAAGCATTCTACAATCAAATTAAAGATCATGATTCAATTGAGGTTGAAATGCCATTAGCTGACCAATTCTGGGGTGGTAAAATGGGTGCTTTCACTGATAAATATGGTGTTCGTTGGATGCTACACGGTCAAGATTACACACAAATGCAATAATATTAGACAATCCAATGTTAAAGTTCGAATAGCAATCATGATGATGTGTTCAAACTGAAACATTGGATTTTAAATTTTCAAACTAACACTTTAACCTATTAAAAAACAGCCCATTAACCTGAATAGATTAACGAACTGTTGAATAGATGAATTATATTTATAGGACTATAGTATTTTCTTTTTCGTGAATCATATCAATAATGACATTGTCTTCATTCATCACGGCAACTTTTGGTGCATGATGTTTAATTTCTTCTTCATTAAGCTCTGCATATGTCATAATAATGACAATATCTCCAACTTCCACTAATCTTGAGGCTGCACCGTTCAAACAAATTTTACCACTACCTTTTTCTCCAGCAATAACATACGTTTCAAAACGTGCACCATTATTATTATTTACAATAGCTACTTTTTCATTGGGCAGGATATCTACAGCTTCTAAGATATCACTATCAATTGTAATACTGCCTACATAATTTAAATTTGATTCCGTCACTCGTGCTCTATGAATCTTAGCATTCATCATTGTTCTATTCACTATTGTTCAGCTCCAATTATTATATTATCTATCAAACGTGCTTGTGAAAACTTAACTGCTAATGATATGAATATTTGTCCAGTTATTTCTGTTTGTTCAACCAGTTGTGGGTAGCTATAAATAGCAACTTCTTCAATACTGCCATTTACATGTTGTTGTAAATAATGTTTTATGGCATCGATAATGATAGCACTTTGACGTTCCCCATTATGATATAACGCTTGTGCTAATTGTAGACTTTTATATAAATGAACCGCTTCTATTCTTTCGTTGTCTGTTAAATAAACATTACGAGAGCTTTTAGCTAAACCATCATGTTCTCTAACAATATCTACACCTATAATTTCTATTGGATGATTAAAATCTGCCACTAATTTTTGAATGATTGCTAGTTGTTGTGCATCTTTTTTCCCAAAATATGCATAATCTGGCATCACAATGTTAAATAATTTATTAACTACTGTCACTACGCCATCAAAATGTCCTGGACGCTGTGCGCCCTCTAATACTTGAGCCAATGGTCCAACTTTAAGTTCAACACCTAAAGATTGTGGATACATTTCTTCGACAGATGGATAAAAAATATAATCTGCTTTTGCTGCTGAAACTAAAGTAGTATCTTGTTCTATTTGTCTTGGATAAGCATCAAAGTCTTCATTCGGTCCAAATTGTAATGGATTTACAAAAATACTGACTACGGTAATATCATTATCTTTAACTGATTGTCTAACCATTGTTAAATGACCATCATGCAATGCACCCATTGTTGGAATAAATCCGATGGTTTGCTGTGCTTTCTTGGCATCTTTAACAATTGTCTGCATGTCCTGTATTGAAGTAACAACTTTAGTCATGAGCTTCAACCTCATTCATAATTTTCTTTTTATATGTATGAGTTTCTGATGGAAATACACCTGATTTAACTTCTTCATTGTATTGTTGCAGTCCTCTAACGCCCTCACTAAAATCTGCAAATTGTTTTACAAATTTAGCTTGATGTTCAACACCGTAATTTAACATATCATGATAAACCAATACCTGACCATCAGTAGCTTTACCAGCACCAATACCGATAACTGGAATAGTTAATTGTTCACTTATTGTTTGGGCTAAGTCTGATGGTATGGCCTCTAATACTAACGCTATTGCACCTGCTTGTTCTACATTTCTAGCATCTTTAATTAATTGTTGTGCTGCTGCTTTAGTACTACCTTGCAGTTTATAACCTATAACACCGACACTTTGTGGCGTTAATCCTAAATGTGCTACAACAGGTATACCAATACGTGTTGCTGCTACAATAAAATCAGCAATGTGTGCCCCTTCTGCTTTAATGGCATTCGCATTCGTTTGTTGATACAACGTTAATGCATTGTTTAAATCTTGAGCTTGATCTATACCCACTGCTCCTATAGGCATATCTACAACTACAAATGTATTTGGTGCACCACGACGAACTGCTCGTCCGTGATGTATCATATCGTCTAACGTCACTTGGACGGTACTCTCATAACCTAATACTGTCATTCCTAATGAATCGCCAACAAGTATCATATCAATGTTAGCTTGCTCAACTTGTTTCGCACTCGGAAAATCATACGCTGTAACCATAGAAATCTTTTCTTTTTGTTGTTTCATATCTAATAATTGACTTACCGTTTTCAATGTTATTCATCCTCTTTTTACAGTATTATTAGAAACAGTATAATTAAACTTTAACTGAAAGGAAAGAATAATATGTCATCTATCGCAATTATCGGAGACGGTGCTATTGGTACAACACTTGCTTATGAACTTAAAAACGTCTTACCTCATACACAACTTATTGGCCGTACAGCAAAAACTTTAACTTATTATTCAAGTCCTAAGAGTAACCCTGCGTCTATTGTTGTTAGCGCATATCATCAAGTGACTATTAAATTTGATTACATCATTATCGCGGTTAAAACACATCAACTTAATCAAGTTATTAAACAGCTATCTCAAATCACTCACGATGATACAATCATCATTTTAGCTCAAAATGGTGCTGGTCAATTAGCACACATACCTTATAGTAATACATTTCAAGCCGTTGTTTATATTAGTGGTCAAAAAAAAGACGATATAGTAACACATTTTCGTGACTATCAACTACAGTTACAATATTGTGCTGAAACTCGCCAATTACAACAATTAATGAAACAAAGTAACATTGATATTACATTAGTACCTCAAATTAATGATGCAATTTGGTATAAATTATTAGTTAATTTAGGTATCAATTCAATCACAGCTGTAGGTAGACAAACTGTCAGCATATTACATACACCAGAAATAGCTACAGTGTGTCGTCAATTGTTGGTAGAAGGTTGCCATGTTGCAGAAGCAGAGGGAATCGTTTTAAGTGATACTATCATAGATGACATTTTAACTATATATCAAGGTTATCCTGATGAAATGGGTACAAGTATGTATTACGATATAGTGAATAACCAGCCTCTTGAAGTCGAAGCAATTCAAGGATATATTCATCAACTTGCTCGCCAACATCAACTCAGTACACCTTACTTAGATAGTGTTTATAGTTTCTTACATGCTTATCAGCAGCAGTTTGGTGATGTGTAGTAGTAATTATGTAGTTATTTTTAATTAATAAAATTATTTTTAAATAAAATATTTAATCAACAGAATGACAGGTGTATAATATAAAAGTCGCCTATCTCTCAGGCGTCAATATAGGCGCAGAGAGGAGGTGCTAACCTATGCTAGAAACCCTTGTCAACACCGCTACCACAGTTATCAGTGGTTGTATTATTGCACTATTTACGCATTGGCTACGTAATCGCAATGATAAATAGGCGACTATAGTCACACCAAAAAGTCCCCTCACTACCGCAAATAGTGAGGGGACTAGGTGCATATATGCTAGATCCTTGTTAGTTAAATTATAACATTATAGTGTATAGGAATGCAAAACCTAAAAGTAATCCTTAAAATCGTTAGCTTGTTGAGCATTTTATTTATATAGATCAAGTAACAAAAATTTTAAAGGTACTAATTATTCAGCTTCTCTAATATCATCTGCTATATTTTTATAATCAATATCTGACTTAATAAACGTCTCGTTATTTACTGGGAAATGCTGTTCAAATGTTTCAAAGTTTTGAATTTCTATAGTGGCATTTTCTACCTCAAAATCTAGAACATGACCACCATATTGTCGTTCATCGTCTGCAAAATGCAAATGAAATCCTGCTGAACCTATACCATGAAATAATTCTGGTGTGAAAAATCCTACTACAGCACCTTCGATATGGTGTCTAGTTTCTTCAGGTTGTCTACGTGCCGAATCGATTAAACGTGTATAAGGAGGTTGTTGTGCTGGCATCATTCTGACATGCATATATTTAAATGTTCCAGCTATTTTTACCGCAGAAAATAAATTTTCACTTAACATTTGTGATTTGATGTCATTAAATACTTGCTCTTGAGTTTGATTCTGCACATCAAATTGCTTGTCAGCTCTAAAGTTCGTAATCGTTGCATAAGGTGTCTTTTCATCACCAGTAAGTTCTACAAACTCTTTATATTCATTTGCATGATAAGCTTTGCCATCTAGAAAAATAACTTCCCCATTTGAACCAGTTAAAGTTGCAATACCCAAATTACCATGTTCTAATAATTCATTAATTGTCGCAGTTCCTTCTAATAATCCAGCCATTAAAGTACCTAATGTGCCATGTTGATATAAGACATTTGTCATGTCATCATTCACTCCCATATCTATTCATCATTGTTAACTATATTTTCATCTTTAGTTATTATTTGAGTTAGTATCATATTTTAACGTGCTATTAAAATATGAATTGTTCAATACTTATTTTACGCTAAAATAGTTATTCCAATCAATGTACAGATACTGAGATACTTTGAATACTATAGTAAAAGAGACCAATACGCTAAAAATAGCGATATTTGGTCTCTGTTTCAATCAGGCAATGCTATCGTTAAATATGACTGTTCATGCTTAATCTTCTAGTAGATATTTAATAGAGTTAAATGTTTCTTCTAACGTTTTAACAGATTGATCAAATAATTGTTGTTCTGTATCACTTAGTGGTGTTTCATAAATCTTAACTGCACCATTCTCATTGACTAAAGTTGGCACACCTAAGTAAACCCCTTTATGTCCACCATATTGACCATCCAAACGTGTTGATACATTTAAGACATTATTTTCATTATTTAAAATGGCTTTTGAAATTCGCATTAAAGCTAATGCAATACCATAATACGTAGAACCTTTAGCTTGAATAATGTCGTATGCTGCATCACGTGTATTCACATAAATTTCTTCTGCTTTCGCTTCACTACCAGTTTGTTCTTTTAATGCTTCAAACACTGGTATACCGGCAATATTGGCTTGTGACCAGACTGCTAATTCTGTATCACCATGTTCACCGATAATGCTTGCATTAACACTTGAAGGTGCAACATCAAATTCTTGGCTAATTAAATATTGTAATCGTGCGCTATCCAATACTGTACCAGAACCAATCACACGTTCTGATGGTAGTCCTGTATATTCTTTAACAAAACGAGTTAAAATATCTACAGGATTCGCAGCGATTAAGAAATAACCATCAAATCCACTATTCATGACACTACTAACAATACTTTTCATGATTTTAGTATTTTTTTCTACCAATTGTAATCTCGTTTCACCTGGCTTTTGAGGTGCACCAGCAGTAATAACAACTAAATCAGCATCTTTACAATCTTCATATTCCCCTGCTTTAACATCTACAGGTGAAGGACAATGAACTGTACCGTGATTCAAGTCTTGGACATCTGCTTTCACTTTGTCTTTAGCAATATCAATAATGACAAATTCATCTGCTACACCTTGAGTTACCATTGCAAAAGCATAACTAGATCCTACAGAGCCATCCCCAATTAATACTACTTTTTTACCAAATGATTTCATAATTCTATCTCCTAACATTTTAAATTTATGTTATACGTGTATTCACGCATCATATCTATTACAAAGTTAAAGGTTAATATTTTTATTTAATTATAATATTATGATAAAAATTTACAATTAAAAAATGCGCAGTGTAATATAGTATTTTCGTGTTTTTAGTTGTTAACTGTTGATATATCAATAGTTTTTTACTACGCTCTATTTGTGACAATTTTAAGCACTTATATTTAAATAAAATGACTTTGATCATTTATTGAGAGGTACTAAAATTACAATATCTAGCTATTTCACTATGTCATTTTCATAAATATCTACCAATAGTTAGAAAATTAGAAAGAAACAGTACTTATTTCTATAATTTCTGTTATAATCGATTTTATCATTTCAAAAAAGGTTGATTTCTCAACATTAAATTTGGGAGCCATATAAAGTTGTGATTTTTCAGAATTTTTAGACAAAAGTCATTCCATTTATGATAATATATAACTTATTAAAAACAACAAATAGGAACTAATGTTACTATAATTTATTGGAGGTAAATCTATGGCTAGTTTTTTTCATAGAATAGTTAGAAAAGAAGATCCAACTGTTTATCAAAATAAGGATGGACATTTGAAACGTACGTTACGTGTACGTGATTTTCTTGCTTTAGGTGTTGGAACAATTGTATCTACATCTATCTTTACTTTACCAGGTGTCGTTGCTGCACAGCATGCAGGTCCTGCTGTTGCTTTATCATTTTTACTTGCAGCCATCGTTGCTGGTTTAGTTGCTTTTACTTATGCTGAAATGGCTTCTGCCATGCCATTTGCCGGCTCTGCATATTCTTGGATTAATGTTTTATTTGGAGAATTTTTCGGATGGGTTGCCGGTTGGGCTTTATTAGCAGAATACTTTATCGCTGTAGCCTTTGTTGCTTCCGGTTTTTCAGCCAATTTGCGTGGATTGTTTAAACCAATAGGTGTTGAATTACCAGCCGCACTATCTAATTCATTTGGTACTAAGGGTGGTGTCATCGATATTGTCGCAGCGATTGTCATCATTTTAACTGCTTTGCTGCTATCACGTGGTATGACACAAGCTGCACGTATGGAAAATATTTTAGTTGTCCTTAAAGTATTAGCCATTATTTTATTTGTAGTTGTTGGTTTAACTGCACTTAACTTTGCAAACTATGTTCCATTCATTCCAGAACATAAGGTGACAGACGCTGGTGACTTTGGTGGTTGGCAAGGTATCTATGCCGGTGTCTCAATGATTTTCTTAGCTTATATCGGTTTTGACTCAATTGCAGCCAACTCAGCAGAAGCTATCAATCCACAAAAAACAATGCCTAGAGGTATTTTAGGTTCATTAATTATTGCTATTGTATTATTCGTTGCAGTGGCACTTGTCTTAGTTGGAATGTTCCATTACTCAGAATATGCTGACAATGCTGAACCTGTTGGTTGGGCTTTACGTCAAAGTGGACATGGCATCATTGCTGCAATTGTTCAAGCTATCTCAGTTATTGGTATGTTTACAGCACTAATCGGTATGATGTTAGCTGGTTCACGTTTACTTTACTCATTTGGTCGAGATGGTCTACTACCTTCTTGGTTAGGTAAATTAAATAATAAACATTTACCAAATCGTGCGTTAATCGTGTTAACAATTATCGGTGTTGTTATTGGTTCAATGTTCCCATTCGCATTCTTAGCACAATTAATCTCAGCCGGTACACTTGTTGCATTTATGTTTGTATCAATTGCTATGTATCGTTTAAGAAAGCGTGAAGGTAAAGACTTGCCTATCCCAGCATTCAAATTACCATTATACCCAGTGTTACCTGCTGTTACCTTTATTCTAGTATTGCTTGTATTCTGGGGATTAGGATTTGAAGCTAAATTATATACGTTAATTTGGTTTGTAGTAGGAATTATTCTTTACTTATCTTATGGTTTAAGACATTCTAAGAAAAATGTCGAAAAAGAATATACACCACCAAAATAATAATATGATAAACATAAAAAGCATTTCCACACGGTTTTTACAATGTGGAAATGCTTTTTATGTTGTCTCTATAATAAATTAGGTTAGGAGTGGGACAGAAATAATTATTTCAAAGAAATTATTTCGTAATCCCACCCCGGCAAGACTGACTAGGTTTGTGAAATGTTGATAAATCACCATTTCACAAACCAGACAGTTACTGCTAAATGCTTAATTTTAAGTGTAAAATGCTTTTTGTCCTAGCCTCAATCGTTTTTTTGAAAAAAAAGGGAACAATACCCTATCATTTAAGTCACCACAACTATAGAAAGAGAGGGATTGCGCCTATATCTGATTGTATTATAAAAACATTTATTTTTCAATATTATACAATCTAGCCAATTATTAACATATGCTTAAAATTAATAATTTAATACATTCGGTGTCATTCTTATTTTACTACTTACCACCCTTGACCAGAAATATCGTATTCTTCTAAGCCTCCATGTTCTAATGCACTAAGGGCATCTTCTAATGTATCTAATGCATAATCTAATTGTTCATATGATATCACTAATGGCGGTTGGAAACGTAACACATTACCTGCAACAGCAATAATAACAATGCCATGTTCAAAACAATAATTGCAGATTTTTAATGCTGCTTCGTTGTCTCTAGACTTATTTGCTTTATCTGACACAATATCAATGCCAATGCTTAATCCAACACCTCTGACATCCCCGACGCTACTAAATCGTTTAGTCCATTGATCCATGCGTTGTCTGACATAATGTCCTTTATCCGTACTTGCTTGTAATAGTTCTTCATCTTCGATCATTTGTAATGTCGCTAATGCCGCTTCACAACTAACTGGATTGGCGCCTGTAGTAAACAAATGTGCTGGTGCATCTAAACTTTCCATAATTTCTTTGCGACCTACAAGTGCAGACATAGGTAATCCACCTGCTAATGATTTTCCAAATGTAATTAAATCTGGCGTGAAATTATAATGTTCAACAGAACTCCACGTTCCTGTTCGTCCTAATCCTTGTTGAATATCATCTACTGCTATTAAAATACCATGTTCGTGACATAGTTTTTCTAATGCTTCAAAATATCCTGGCACTGGTTCTAATAAACCACCATCGCCTTGAATTGTTTCGACAACAACACACGCCACTTCATCTGCAGGTACATACTTAGCAAACATTTCTTTTAAAGGAGCTAAATATTCTTCCACAGTGTTTGGTTGCTGTTGCTCATACATGCCTCGATACTTATCTGGAAAAGGGATATGATAGAATCCATTTAATAGTGGTCCATAGTTTTTACGCATATTTAAGCTAATAGATGACATTGATAACGCACCAAAAGTTGAACCATGATACGCATTAGTAAAGCTAATGACATAAGGTCTACCAGTATAACCTCTAGCAAATTTGACAATACCATCATTTGCATCTGAACCTGACAATCCAAATGTTACACGTTTTTCAAAATCACCTGGTGTAATGTCACAAAGTTTTTTAGCTAATTTAACTAGTGGTTCGTGATACATATATGCTGGTGTATAATGGATAAATTTATCTACTTGATCTTTAATAGCTTCACTCACTTGTTTAGGTGCATGTCCAACATTTTGAGAACTTGCACTTGCTAATAAATCAATATACTCTTTGCCTTCAACATCTACTAATGTTGCACCATAACCATGATCAATCACTAGCGGATAATATTTAATACGACCTGATTTAGCAAAATATTGTTCATCTTCTTCAATTAAATCATAAGCTTTACTCATATTACTTCATCCTCCCATTGCCTTGTTTATTAAAAAACTAGTTTTAATTCCCCATATTTTTCAATTAATGATAGTATTCAATATACTAATAAAATTCTGATTTGTAAATATATTCTGACAATTATAACTTATAGAATAATACTACACTCTTACTTTCACAAAAAAATCTGGACTTATGTGTTGTAGCACCAGTCCAGATAACATTAACTTTATTTAGCTTGGTAAGGAATAACATCCTTGCCATATGTCTTTTTAATGTAGTTTTGTGTGTCTTTAGAACGTAAGACCTCCAATAACGCTTGAATTTTAGCGTCCTTTTTATGACCAGATTTAACAGCGATGATATTAGCAAATGGTGACGATTCACCTTCAAGCTCAATCGCATCTTTAGATGGTATCAAACCATTATCCAATGCATAATTAGAGTTCATAATTACTGCTGCACCTTCCCCACTATTATAGGTCTTTGGAAGAAACTCAGCACCTTGTTGGTGATTAAATTTTAACTTCTTTTTATTTTCTTTGATGTCTTCAAATTTAGCATCTTCTATATTGACACCTGGTTTTAATTTTATTAATCCTTTATTAACAAAAAATGATAAAAAGCGTCCTTCTTCTGCTGGATTATTAGAGACATAAATCGTTGAACCTTGTGGTATGTCTCTAATATCTTTATATTTCTTACTATATACGCCCATTGGTGTTGTAAATACTTTACCTACTTCTTCTATATCGTAACCGTGACTTCTTTTTTCAGCTTTTAAATAAGGAACGTGCTGAAAGAAATTAGCATCAACATCTCCTTTATCTAGTAATTTATTAGGTACTTTATAATCATTAACAATTTTAACTTCTAAGTCATAGCCTTTCTTCTTCATTTGTTCTTTAGCGTACTTTAAGACATCTCCATGTGGTGCTGGTGATGCTGCTACTGTTATCTTTTTATCTTCAGAAGATTTGCCACCACCACAAGCAGCTAAACTTATCACTAATATACTTAATACGACTATAGCCATTATTTTTTTCATATGTAAGCCCACCTTTCTTGTTAACTACTCAATAAAGAAAGTTACTTATCATACAACAAAAAAGCTTCCTCCTGTTTAAGAGAAAGCCCATGTTCTTTCTCTCATCTTCAAAAGTAGTAAGCTACTTTATTGTGATTTAGCACCATGTCTTTGGTAAGACGGTTGCTGGGCTTCATAGGGCACATCCCTCAGCCTCTCTTGATAAGAGTCTCATTTATTGAATTGAATTTATCCTATCACTGCTTCATTTTAAAGTCAATATTAATTCTGAAAATTCCGATAATAATAATACGCGTTCACTTACGATAAGACTGTATAATAGTTTAATTCGACTACTTGGTGAATTGTCTTACTTTTCATTTCAGATCATTTTTTATATTCAATTTTGACATTTTTTTGAAAACTATTAGATTCTCTATATTATTTTGTGTAATAAATATTTTATGTGGTAAATAACTAATATCACTATTTAATTTAAAGGTATATTTTATTATAGATTGAAAATTGGAGGTAACAAATTATGAAATATGTTGTAGTAGGAACATCACATGCAGGTTATGAGGTTATAGAAACACTTTTAAAAGAAGACCCTCAAGCACAAATAGAAGTCTTCGAAAGTGGCGATAAACCTTCGTTCTTATCTTGTGGTATTCAAAGTTATTTAGAAGACGTATCACCTTCACTAGATTCATTACATTATGCTACGACTGCTTCTTATGAGAAACAAGGTGTTAATATTCACGTTAATACGACAGTTGTAGATTTAGATACAGATAATAAAACGATCACCGTAGAACATGATGATACTAAAGAAAATATTAGTTATGACAAACTATTTTTAAGTCCAGGTGGCAGTGCTGTTAAACCACCTATTACAGGCATTGATGATTATAATAATGTCTTCTTTATGCGTGGTCGTGAATGGGCAGATAAAATCAAGCAACGCATGCCTCATGCTAAAAAAGCAGTTGTAGTAGGCGGTGGATATATTGGTATCGAAGCTGCTGAAGCATTTGCTAAAGCTGGCATCGAAACTAAAATTATTGATGTTGCTGAGCGTATTTTAAGCACGTATTTAGATCCTGAATTCACAAATATTTTAGAACAAAATTCAAAACAACATCATTTAGAATTTATTGGTGGTGAATCAGTTAAAGAAATTACTGGTAACGACAATGGCGATGTAACAACAGTAATTACTGATAAAGGTGAATATCAAGCAGACACTGTGTTATTCGCAGTAGGTGTAGCCCCTGCTACTAGTTGGCTTAAAGATAAAATTGACTTAGGCACTAAAGGTATTATTACTATTGATCATCATCAACAAACTTCAGCACCTGATGTATACGCAGGTGGCGATGCAACAATGGTACCATTTGCGCCAATAGAAGAAGATCGCTATATTGCTTTAGCAACAAATTCACGTCGTCAGGGTGTTACTGCAGCGTTAAATATGGTTGGTAAATCTGCTACGATGCCTCGTGTATCTGGTACATCTGGCCTACAGTTATTTGATTATAAATTTGGTCAAACAGGTGTACATGGCACTGAAGCTGATAATTATGACGGTCATCTAGGACAACAATATGTTGAAGAACGTATTAGACCTAAATTTATGCAAGATGATACTACAGTGCATATGAAAATAATATTTGATAAAGATAGTCATCGAATATTAGGTGGTCAAGTGATGTCAACTGAAGATGTCACACAAGCAATCAACACATTGTCAGTAGCGATTTCAGCTGGCTTTACTTTAGAACAGCTTGCAGTTCAAGATTTCTTCTTCCAACCTGATTATGATAGACCATGGCATTATTTAAATGTTCTTGCTCAACAAGCACTAGGACAATCATACGGTAGCGATCAAATGCTATTCTAAACATACTACAAAAAGCTGTGAAGAGATTTTTCTTCACAGCTTTTTTTATAACTATAGCGCCTGGAATAAAACGGATTTGATGCTTAATTTGATGCGTTTGGCAGTAACTGTCTGGAATATAAAGTGTTGAAAAATTAGCGTTTTATAATTCTAGTCAGTCTTGTAGGGTGAGTAAGACCCCAGCAAAGAAAAATTTTATATCTGTTCCATTCCCTCAAGGTGTCGTGCCATCAATAATGACATATTTTTCTCCATTTAGGGAAATATGAGTATATATATATTATTGAGGTGACATTTTTTATGTATTTAAAATGGCTTTATCATAGCTTAGCAGCAATTGTTATCAGTCTTGTATTACTATTGAGTACGGCAATCATCGATCGTTTCAATCAAGGATTTTATCTAAATCAATTATTATTAAATATTGATTTTATTGCTAATCCTGCAGATACACCATATATCATTGAAGTACTTCTACATTTAGCCCTCGGATTATCAATATATGTGATATTTGTCTTCATTTATCGTTATGTTCAACATTTTTATTTATTATGTTATGGCTTCTTGTTCATCGTATTTTTGGTACTATATCCATTACTTATTGTTATAGCTGTACGTCCAATTTTTCAATTTAATATGTTGGCATGGCTATGGTGGGTGGTATGTCATATATTATTTATGTGGTTAATGATGATGGCTATTTCTATGATTGAAAAGCAAAATAAAAGGAACTAGAGACGTTATTTTCGCCCTAATTCCTTTTGCTATTATATTTCGTCGCCATGTTCATCATATTTTGTGACGTTGCCATCACTATCAATAATATATGAACCCGCTAAATCACCATTTTTATCTGTATAAGAGAATCCCCATTTACCATCACCCATTTGTTCAGGTTCTTTATATGTGTATTTATCTGTATTTAAAAGATGACCTTCATAGTCTTCAACTGCATCAATAACATTACTACGTGTAATCTTTTTACTTGATTGATGATTATTTGAAGTATCAGTTGATGAATCATCACTATCAGAATCTGAGTTAGTTGATTGATCACTATCAGTTGTTTGTCCACTTTGGAAGTATTTTTTAACTTGTGTAATTTCACTTTCACTGGCATCATACAACTTCACAGTTTTAGTGTTATTAATAATGTTATTCGTCTCTTTCTCAGAATAATCAGCTTCCGACCATCTTAAATCTTGAAAATGAGATGGCGCAAAATACATCGTTATTGTGCCATCGTTATTATTCTTATAAATAACATGACCTGCTGCATTAGCAGAAGCAGTAATAACTTGTGTACCATCAGGATATTTCGCAGAATGCTCTGGTAACGTTGGATTAATAGCTTCTCCTGAGATGTCTCTATTTTCTAACTTCAAATCGCCAAAAGGTGTATCTTTACCATTTCTATAATCAGGTAAGCCTGTTAACCAAACTTTAGCAATATAATCTTCCGACGTAGTATCTTGTTGACTCTTACTACTTTGTTGGCTTTTGCCACTTTGTTGATCTGAAGACTGGCTTTCATTCGATTGTTTATTATTACTTTGCTCATCATTAGATAGTTTTTTATCTTTATTGGTGTTTTGTGTTTGCTTAGTTGAATCTGTATGTTGTTCTTTACTACCTTGATTTGATGAAGATTCCTGATTATTGTTTTGATTACATCCGACAAGTAAAACTGTTAAACCTAATGTGACTGCTGCTAATTTTTTCATTTAAAATCCCCTTAATGATCTATATAATACTTTTATTATATACTTAATAACTACTTAAAAATAGCTTAAATATGTATTTTACACATATTTTTATTTTAAAATTATATTGCGGTATGTATGAATAGAGTTTATGGCTTATCTTCAATTAAGTCATCGCTCATTGGTAATCATCAATCCGCTTTATATCATCAAGACGATATACAGTCACCTTCCAATCTTTATGTAATTGAACTGCTAATGTCGATTTTCCTGAACCTGGACTCCCTACAATCAGTATTTTATGTGCCATTAGCCACCTCCTGTGTCTTTAATCCTCAACACTAAAATTTTAATTTACATTTTACACTAAAAACAAGCTTAATAACTTGAGAAATTCTAGCATTTTCATCATACTGTAAGTGGATGATATAGTTAAGGAGTGAATTATATGAATAAAGAACAATTAGAAAAAATGAAACATGGTAAAGGTTTTATTGCTGCATTAGACCAAAGTGGTGGTAGTACACCTAAAGCACTTAAAGAATATGGTGTTAACGAAGATCAATATAATACAGAAGATGAAATGTTCAAACTTGTTCATGATATGCGTACTCGTGTCGTAACTTCACCTGCATTTTCACCTGATAAAATTTTAGGTGCTATTCTTTTCGAACAAACAATGGATCGTGAAGTTGAAGGTAAATATACTGCTGATTACTTAGCTGATAAAGGTATCGTTCCTTTCTTAAAAGTAGACAAAGGTCTAGCTGAAGAAAAAAATGGTGTTCAATTAATGAAACCTATCGATAATTTAGACGAAGTATTAGATCGTGCTAATAAACGTCACATTTTCGGTACAAAAATGCGTTCTAACATTTTAGAATTAAATGAAGAAGGTATTAAAGAAGTTGTTGCTCAACAATTTGATATTGCTAAAAAAATTATCGCTAAAGGTTTAGTACCAATTATTGAACCTGAAGTAAATATCAATGCTAAAGATAAAGCTGAAATTGAAAAAGTATTAAAAGCTGAACTTAAAAAAGGCTTAGACAACTTAAATGATGATCAATTAGTAATGTTAAAATTAACTATCCCAACTGAACCAAACTTATACAAAGACTTAGCAGAACATCCAAATGTTGTACGTGTCGTTGTATTATCAGGTGGCTATAGCAGAGACGAAGCAAACAAATTATTGAAAGACAATGATTTATTAATCGCTAGTTTCTCACGTGCCTTAGCTAGTGACTTACGTGCTAGCCAATCAGAAACTGAATTCAATAAAGCATTAAGTGATGCTGTTGATTCAATTTACGATGCATCAGTAAACAAAAACTAATATATAAATGACACAAGCACCAGTAAGAAATATATCTTACTGGTGCTTTTTTTAGTTCTCTAATAAATTGGCTAGCAAGATAACCTTTAAATTATCTTGCTAACTGAACATATTGTAGATTCATTATACTTCTTTATGGTCTTCTTCTGTACCTAAGAAGTCTTTTAGTTGTTGCGTTGTTTGATCGATGATGTGATCAAATTGTTGTTTTTGATCATCATCTTTCATTGCTTGTTGACTTGCTTTGAACATCAATTTAAAGACTTGTTGCAATTGCTCACGAGCTTCATGCATTTTGTCAAAGTCCATATGTTTAAATTGTTCTAAACGTTGCGTAAATTCATCTTTATCAACATTATCTGCCAAGAAATCTTTACCTTCTTGAGTAATACTATACACTTTTTTATTTCCTTGTTGTGAAATAGAAACAAAGTCACGATCTTCTAACATTTGTAAAATTGGATAAACTGATCCTGGGCTTGGTGAATAGAATCCTTTGAAACGTCCTTCTAAATCTTTAATAATTTGATAACCATGTTTTGGTTCTTCTTCCAACATTTGTAAAATAATAAATTGTAAATTACCTTTTTTGAAAAATCGATCTCTGATATTACGTGAGCTAGGTTCACCAAAATCTAAATTTTGAAAACCTTTACCAAATCCAAATCCTTCATGTTTCATCATATGTGCTCTCATATCATGTCTTCTATTAAACATTGTCATCATCCTTTTCTTTTTCGATATATCGATATAATAAACGATATATCGAAAACAGTCAAGCGATATATCGAAAAGAACATAAAAAAGAAGTAGGATTGAAATAAAATTGCTAAAAATTATTTCGTCATCCTACTTCGTAAAGACGTACCAAAATCGTAAAATGTTGATCTGTTAATACTTTATAACTTAGACAGTTGTCACTATATATATCATACACTTTATCTCAGACTCTTGTTGCAACTATATTTGATTTTAGAATGGTCGATTGATAGTTAAATTATTTAAATCGCCAAACATTGGTTTCCACTCTTCTACAGTATACTCTGCTACTAATCCTTGATACCAATAAGGGTCATTTTCTAATAATGTTTGTAACTTTTGTTCATTATCCGCTTTTAAAATCAAATATGCTTCTTTACGTTGCTCATCCTCATTCTCAATAGGTCCTGAAATTGCTAAATAACCTTTTGTCGTAAGTTGATATAAATATTTCACATGTGCTTCTAAATGTTCTTTCCATCCTTGTAAATCTGTATGCACAAATTTCACTATATAATAATTAGTCATGATGATCACCTTCTTTAGCATGTATAAGTACTTTTCCAAATTTACCACCTGTGGTAACAGGTATAGTTGTACCGTACTTATCTTGTAAATAATGTTGAATATCATTCAACATTGCAGTAGATACTTCAATATCAAAGTCAGTAAACCATGTAGGTAATTGATTCATTACATCTTTTAAAGCCATATCTGTTGTTTTAGTATGTCGTTCAATTAGTGTTTGGTACGTATAATTATTTACATATAGCAATTGTAATAGATAGTACATATCTGCTGTTGTGGGTACACTTTGTAAGTTAAATTGTTCTATTAATTCATCTACTAATTTATTTTCTTTAGGACCTGCCATTAAACTGACATAAACATATTTATTAGCAATTTTTAAAGCTTTTTGTACTGCTTCCCAATCAATTACAGCAGGACACATTGAAGCAAATACAAAGTCATGATGTCCTATTTCAGTTGCCGTTTTATTTTCGAAAGCTGCAGTCATAACATTAACGTCTACATCGTATGTTGTGGCGTTTTTGATTAATAATTCGCTTAATAGTGGAGAAGGCTCTACAGCAGTTACTGATGCACCACGCTGTGCGAATGGTACACTAAATACACCGGATGCTGCACCAACATCTAAGATGGACATATGATTGAACGTTGGAATTTGTTGCTCTATCCATTTTATAATACGTTCGGTACGCGCCTTGCCCTCTTCACTAAATGACTGGCAATCATAATTCATGGCCCATTTTTCAAATTCTGGTGAATCATATGAACCTAAGCCTGCACGCTTCATTTTCTTTAGTGACGTATTTGGATCATTACGCCATTGATTTTCCCAAAATTGACTACTAAATATCGACTTTGACATAATTTATCTCCTCTTTTCTATATATATGTATAGTAACGATTGATAAATTCAATGAACAGTATAACGACTTTGCTATTACTATAAACCAATAGATAAATAAAAAAAGACCCACACAAGTATTACTTTGCTTGTGTGGACCCTTATAATTTATGAAGAATTAGTCGTTATAGTAACCTAATTCTAAGTCTTTTGAAGTTTGTTTACGGATTTTTCTCATTAATTTTTCATCTGTAATTAATGATTCACCATAAGATGGTATCATTTTCTTAATTTTTGGTTCCCATTCAGCTTTATATTCAGGGAAGTTACGTTCTAATACTTCTAACGCAACAGATACTGAAGTTGAAGCTCCTGGTGATTCACCTAATAAAGCAATTACAGTATGGTCTTGTGAGTTAACTACCTCTGTACCAAATTGGATATACCCTTTACCGTGCTCAGGTGAATCTTTAATAACTTGAACACGTTTACCAGCAGTGTATAATTGCCAATCTTCATCACGTGCTTCTGGATAGAATGTACGTAAATGATTCATGCAACCTTCTTTAGTCATAATTACTTGATCAAATGAATATTTGATTAAAGGTAAGTTTTTAACTGCTGCTGCTAATAATGTTGTAATGTTATATGGTTTAACTGACTTGAACAAGTCTAAGTTTGAACCATTTTTTAAGAATTTAGGTCCAACATTGGCAAATGGTCCAAATAATAATGTTCTTTGACCATCAATATAACGTGTATCTAAATGAGGTACAGTCATTGGTGGTGTACCAGGTGGTTCTTTACCATAAACTTTGGCATCATGTTGTTCAATAACTTGTGGATTTGTACAAGCTAAGAATTGACCACTAATTGGGAATCCACCTAAATGTTTACTTTCAGGGATACCAGTTTTTTGTAGTAATGGAATTGCTCCACCACCAGCACCAATAAATACATAATCAGTCACTTGTTTAAATGTTTCGCCGTTATTACGGTTTTTAACAGTTACTTCCCATTGTCCATTAGATAATTGTTCAAAATCAACCACTTCATGATTATATTGAACTGTTGCATTTGGATGTTTTTCGATGCTTATAGCCATTTTACGTGTTAATTCACCGAAGTTTACATCTGTACCTTCGTCAATTTTACTAGCCGCCATAATACCAGGATTACTTTCGCGACCTTTCATCATTAATGGAATCCATTTTTTCATTACTTCGATATCTTCTGTATATTCGATATCTTCAAACATTGGGAAAGCTTTCATTGCTTCGTAACGATCTTTTAAGAATTTAACGTTGTTTTTACCTCTTACATAACTAATGTGTGGTAAAGGATTAATAAATTCTCGTGGATTTTCGATACTGCCACTTTTAACTAAATGTCCCCAAAATTGTTTGGAAATTTCAAATTCTTCGTTAATTTCTTTAGCTTTTTCAATGTCGATTGAGCCATCAGGTTGTTGCACTGTATAGTTTAATTCACATAAAGCTGCATGTCCTGTACCAGCATTATTTCTTTCATTTGAACTTTCAATAGCTGGACGATCCAAACGTTCATACATATGAATATTCCAATCTGGTTCAATTTCTTTTAACATTGAACCAAACGTTGTGCTAAGTACACCGGCTCCAATTAAAACGATGTCTTTACTATTAGACTTAGCCATTGGTTTCACCTCTCCAAAATTGTAAAAGTGTATCATCATTATGAAAATGATATCCGACTCACATATTTATTTAAATAATGATTGAATATAGTTTCATTATAACTTTGATACGCTACCAAAATATGATTATTAGTACTTACATCTATATGTTAAATCAGGATGTAGCAAATGTAAATTATAATTATTCGTTAGGTTTAAAATATATTATTTCTGTTATTAATCTTACGTTTATATCTTAATTGTAAATCATTTATTTATCGTAATACGATATCATATGATTAATTCTTCAGATGATTTTATTATTTACTTTAAAGTGAACTAAGCAGTAATATGTTAACTTTAAAATTACTTAAATATTATTGTTCATTGTTTTGTTGTTGATATTTAGCTAGTTCAGCATCACGTAATTCAACACGACGGATTTTACCAGAGTTAGTCTTAGGTAGGTCTTCAACAAATTCTATTTCACGAGGATATTTATATGGTGCTACCTCATTTTTAACAAATTGTTGTAACTCTTTTACTAAAGTATCTTCTGCAGTGTATCCTGGTTGTAAAATAACAAATGCTTTCACAATATTACCTCGAATATCATGTGGTTTAGCCACAACAGCACACTCTTTAACTGCAGGATGGTTAGTTAGAGCATCTTCAACTTCAAAAGGCCCTATAGTATAACCAGAGCTAATAATGATGTCATCACGGCGACCTTCAAACCAGAAATAGCCATCTTCATCGATATGAGCTAAATCTCCTGTGATATAATATGTTCCTGCTTGAGCTTTAGCTGTACGTTCAGGTTCTTTATAATAGCCCTTAAATAGCGCAGGAAGATCAAGTGGTACAGCAATGTTTCCTTTCGTATTAGCAGGTACTTCATTTCCATCATCATCAACCACTGTAACATAACTTCCAGGAATACCTTTACCCATTGAGCCAATTCGTTGTGGTGTATCTTTTAAGAATCCTATTAATAACGTACTTTCAGTTTGACCGTAACCATCTCTAACTGTAATATTAAAATGTTTGTTAAACTGTTCTACAACTTCACGATTCAAAGGTTCACCTGCTGACACAGCACTGTGAAGGTGTGATAAATCATATTGCTCTAAATTTTGTAGTTTAGCCATCATACGATATTCCGTTGGTGTACAACATAAAACATTAATTTCATAACGTTGTAACAATGTTAAGTAGGTTTCCGGACTAAATCTACCATTAAAGACAAAAGCCGTAGCTCCTGAACCTAATACTGATAAAAATGGACTCCATAGCCATTTTTGCCAACCTGGTGCTGCAGTTGCCCATACTAAGTCGTCTTCTTTAATACATAGCCAATGTTTAGGTGCCATTTGTAAATGCGCAAATCCCCATCCATGTGAATGTGTCACCGCTTTAGGATTACCAGTAGTTCCTGAAGTATAAGAAAGAATAGCCATATCATCTCTAGAAGTGTTAGCTGCCTCTAAAGTATCACTAGCTTGTTCTTTTTCTTCATCTAAATTAATCCAATCATTTTTTTGACCAGCTACTACGAATTTAATTAAATCATTGTATTCTTTAATATCTTCAAATTCTTTTGTAAATGGTTCATATACCATAACTGCATCAATTTCACCATGTGTAATACGATATTGTAAATCTTTAGTTCTTAACATTTCTGAACATGGAATAATGGCAATGCCTAATTTTAATGCTGCAATATACAACTCATATGTAGCAATCGTACGTGGCATCATAATGATAATTTTGTCGCCTTTAGATAAACCATGACTTTTTAAGACATTACCAACCTTATTAGCTTGTTGTATTAATTGTTGATACGTTACAGTGATATCTTCACCATCTGTATTATGATATAAAATTGCCTTTTTAGTAGGGTTATTACTATATTTTTCAATTTCTGAGACAATATTATATTGTTCAGGTGCAAATAAATCTGCTTTTTGCATTTTTAACTTCCTTTCATACGTTCACTTAATTCTATAATTAAATCATTATAGATGAATTATGTCTATCATACGCCTAGTTTTGCAGAATTTTCAATTAAATAGGTTAAAAAACACTATCTACAAGTTATTAAATTAGGCAAATTAATTTAAAAACAGCAATCTCTTAAGTAATAATATTTATCACTTAAGATGATTGCTGTTCTTTTGTTTAAATTTAGCTATGCCATTTCAACCTCAAAGCTAATATCTATTAATTGTAATGTCTCAAATCAACTAAGTTAAATCTTTATTAATATCATCATAACGCTTACTTTGATGTTAATGTTGGTGATACAATTCTAAATCTGCAAGTTCTATTCTAACATTATATGATAATTCGCGATTAACAACTTTAAAGTCAACGCCTTTTTTAGTTCCCCTATTTTTATGTGTTTCAGCATATTCAGCAGAATTTTGCCAGTTGTAAAATGCTTGTCGGTCTTGCCATAATGTCACAATAATATAATGTCTTCCCGCTTCTTTAGGTCTTAAAAATCTTAGTGCTCTAAATCCTTCAACATCTTGTAAATGTTTATTTCTCTGCAAGAATTTTTGTTCAAAAACTTCCTCTGTACCACTATTTACATATAAATGATTTAACACACAAAACGTATCATTCGATAACGTGTCTATACTTTCAAGTATTTCATAATATTGTATATCATTATTTTTATTTATCGTTATGTAGTCATCAAATTCCTCAATAACATATGCTTTAAACTTATCATATATTTTCATCATTCATTCCTTCATTTCATTGTAAGATATCATGCTTTAATACTGTATTATTCCCGAATTTAAAAAATAGCAATCATACGACGAACATTAAATGGTGATAATGTGTCTCATACGTTGCTACTTCTATCTGTTCATTTATTTATAATTATAAATCAAGTTATTTAATTTCATCATATAAAGAGAGAGAACGTTTTACTATTTCTAAAAAACTATGATCTAGATTTGTCATTTGATGAAAATAAGATAAAATATTTTCCGCTATTTTCTCTTGTTTAGGAAACTTGTCATCTTGCTTCACCCAAGTTGCTAAATCACCTAATGGGGTCTTATCATTAACAAAGCCCAGTATATATTCATAAAAAGTCATCATATTCCTTCTCTCTAGCTTATTGCTCATTCAATCCTAACATGAAAAAGACTATAAAACATCAAATTTTGACAAATTATTGAATGTTTTTCACGCACAATATTTTCCAACTTCAAGATACATTGCACTAAGCATTCATTTCCATCAATGTTGAGCTTTTTTCACTACATATTCTAACGGTTTAATAATCATTGAATTTGACTAAAATAAGAAAAAGAGAGCCTAAGTTTATTCAACCATGAAGTGTATCCCAAAAGTTAGATTTTAGGTCTATCTTTTGAGGTTCACGTCACCATTTAAACATAGGCTCCCTTGTGATGTTATATTACTATTTATTATGCATAAGGTTTATTGTCTAGCGCACCTTCATGTTCATCATGAACACCATGCTTATAATAATCGACATATTGTGGTGCTAATGGTTTTCTACCACGAATAATGTCTGCTGCTTTTTCAGCTAACATTAATACTGGCGCATGTATATTACCATTCGTTGTACGCGGCATTGCCGAAGCATCAACGACACGTAAATTTTCCATACCATGCACTTTCATTGTTAATGGGTCAACTACAGCCATTGGATCTGATGCTGGGCCCATTTTAGCACTACATGATGGATGTAATGCTGTTTCGCCATCGCGACGTACCCAATCCAATATTTCTTCATCTGTTTGAACTTCAGGTCCTGGTGAAATTTCTCCACCATTAAATGGATCCAAGGCGGGTTGATTTAAAATATTTCTAGCTACTTTAATTGCTTCAACCCATTCACGTTTATCTTCCTCTGTAGATAGATAGTTAAAACGGATACTTGGTTTTTCAAATGGATCTTTAGATTTAATTTTCAAACTACCTCTAGAGTTAGAATACATTGGACCAACATGTACTTGATAGCCATGAGCAACAGGTGCTTTTTGTCCATCATATCTAACTGCTATAGGTAAAAAGTGGAACATTAAGTTTGGATAAGCAACATCATTATTCGATCTCACAAATCCGCCACCTTCAAAATGGTTAGATGCTGCTGCACCTGTGCGAGTGAATATCCACTGTAACCCTATCAATGGCATACGTTTGACATCTAAACTCGGTTGTAAAGACACTGGCTGTTTACATTGATGCTGAATATATACTTCTAGATGATCTTCAAAATTCTCACCAACACCAGGTAAATGCACGCGTGGTTCAATACCTTTCGATTTTAAAAATTCTGAATCACCAATACCTGATAGTTGTAATAATTGTGGTGTGTTAAAAGCACCACCTGACAATATTACTTCTTTAGCATTAACAGTGTGTAATTTACCGTTTTTCTTATATGTAACGCCTGTTGCTCTTCGTCCTTCATAATTAATTTGTGTGACAAAAGCACGTGTTTCCACTGTTAAATTTTTACGCTTCATTGCTGGATGCAAGTAGGCACGCGAAGCCGACATACGACGACCACGATGAACTTGACTGTCAAATGGCCCAAAACCTTCCTGCCTGAAACCATTAACATCTGGCGTCTTATGATAACCTGCTTCGACACCTGCATCAAAGAATGCTTGGAACAAAGGATTTGTGGCAGGACCACGTTTTAATTTAATCGGACCATCATGACCTCTATACTTATCATACGGTGCCGCACCATAAGTCGTTTCCAATTTTTTAAAATATGGAAGACAGTGTGCAAAGTCCCACGTTTCCATACCTTCAGGTTCAGCCCATCCTTCATAATCCATAGGATTACCTCGTTGATATATCATACCATTGATTGAACTTGATCCACCAAGTACCTTACCTCTAGCATGAGCTACTTTACGTCCTCCCATATGTGGTTCTTCATCAGTTGAATAAATCCAATCATAAAATTTATTACCTGAAGGAAACATTAATGCTGCAGGCATTTGTATAAATAAATCCCAAAAGTAATCACTACGCCCAGCTTCTAAAACTAATACTTCTTTATCTTTGTCTTCACTTAGTCGATTGCCTAGCACTGACCCTGCACTTCCGCCACCAATGATGACATAATCATATGATTTATTGTTATTACTCATAGTTATGACCTCCAAAGTTTATATTTAATAAGCGAGCGTTGTTACACTCCTATAACGATCTATATTTCAGACATAAAATAAGGTAAGACATAATAAAGTGAGTGTCTTGTTATTGTTACAATGGCACTCACTTTATCTAGTTTTTTCTTTATTGACCGAACCAATGAATCACTTGTGGATTAGTGTTAGTTAAAATATGTTTAGACACCAAGTACTCTTCTAATCCTTCTTTTCCTAATTCGCGACCAATACCTGATTGTTTATAACCACCCCAAGGTGCTTGAGCAAAATAAGGATGGAAATCATTAATCCATACTGTACCCAATTTCAATTTATTAGCCACGCGTTGTGCTTTGCCAATATCTTGTGAAAAAACAGCACCAGCAAGTCCATAAATTGAATCATTTGCTAACTGAACTGCTTGTTGTTCATCTTCAAATCCTTCAATCGTTACGACTGGACCAAATACTTCTTCTTGAACAATTCTCATAGATGTGTCGCAATTAGTAATGACAGTAGGTTCAAAGAACAATCCTGCTTGTAAATCTTCTCTATCAGGACGTTTACCTCCTATTGCAATTGTGGCACCCTCTCGTTTAGCGATATCCATGTAATTTTCAATCTTTTGACGATGCTCAGTTGAAATCACTGGCCCCATTTCAGTATCTTTGTCGAACCCATTACCCAGTTTTATTTTTTTTACTCGCTCAATCAATGCTTGTTCAAATTGTTCTTTTATACTATTGTGCACTATAATTCTTGAACCTGCTGAGCATACTTGTCCTGCGTGGAAATAACCGCCATTTAATGCTTGGTCGACTGCTAACTCAAAATCTGCATCTTCAAAAATAATATTAGGATTTTTACCGCCGAGTTCTAAAGCTACGTTTGTAACATTGTTAGCTGCATTCTTCATAATATGTTTACCAGTTTCAATACCACCAGTGAATGATACGAGATCTACTTCTTGATGACCTGATAATACATCGCCTACTTCGGAACCAGCACCTAAAATCAAGTTAATACTACCTTTAGGGAAACCAACTTCCTCCATTAATTCAAAAACTCGAATCGTTGTTAATGGTGTGATTTCGCTAGGTTTCATTACTAATGAACATCCTGTTGCTAACGCTGGCGCTATCTTCCATGAAGCCTGTAACAAAGGGTAGTTCCAAGGTGTGATTTGCGTCACTACACCTACAGGTTCTTTCACCACTTTACTTTCTGTATTGGCAATTGGAGAATCAATGATTTCTCCCCCTTCTTTATCTGCCAATCCAGCAAAATACATAAAGACGTTATGAATATCATCCATATCTGCATAGGATTCCTCAAGTGTTTTACCAGTATCTAACGTTTCCAGTTGCGCTAGTTCTTCACGATGTTCTTTAATCTTATCAGCGACGGCTCTTACTTTATTACCTCGAGTTTCAGCTGTCTGTTGCGACCACTCTCCAGACTCAAAAGCACATCTAGCTGCTAAAATTGCACGTTCAGCATCTTCTTTAGTGCCCTCTGCAACTTGAAATATCACTTCTTGATTATAAGGATTGATGATATCTCTCGTGTTGTTATTAGAGCTGTCAACCCACTCTCCATCTATAAATTGACGTTGAGATAATTGTTTTACAAGTTCCATTCAACAACCTCCGTTAAGTTTGTTAAATTTATATTTAACGAATTTTTCAAAGTTATGTTAGCATAGAATTATAAATTGTGTCAATTTACAAAACATTTTTATGTTGATGCTTTTCTTAATTTGCAATATTTATTTTCCTGAAAATTTTATTATGAAAATTATAATTATTTATACTGTCTTTTTAAGTAAAAAGTCTTATAATGTATTAATATTTGCTATAATATGACACAAAATGATGTTAGGTAGGTGCAATGATGACTCGTTCAAATAACAACCAACAGCAATTAGAACAAGCAAAAGATATTGTCATAAATTCTATTGGTCAAACAATGGATTTATACGGTACTAATAGAAGTGTAGGAAATTTATACGGTACAATGGTCTTCGAAGGTAGTATGACGCTTGATGAAATGCGTCATCAATTGCAAATGAGTAAACCCAGTATGAGTGCGGGTGTAAAGAAATTGCAGGAATTTGATATCGTTAGACAACAATTTACACGTGGTAGTCGTAAGCAACATTTTATAGCTGAGAAAGATTTCTTCATCTTTTTTAGAAACTTTTTTGCTAAAAAATTTCAACGTGAAATTGATATTAATGTTGAAGCCGTTCAAGATGCACAAGCAATTATTAACCCTCTGCTACATCGTGAAGATTTAACTGATTCCGAAATAGCAGAAGCACAAAATATCAAAGCACAACTTGATCATACACAAATTTATTATGACTGGTTAGAACAATTAACAACAGCCATTGAAAGTGGAGATATTTTCAAATATTTTCCAATACCAGAGGCCAATTCACAAAGTGATAATAAATAATAAAAGCGAGAAATTGGGACAGGCAGACTGACCAACTTCTCGCTTTTTATCTTATAAATTATCGTCTTGTTCTTTTTCAGAAACTTGAATAATTCTTAATGATCGACGTTCTACTTCTTTTAATTTTTCTGCACGTGTTTCCAATTTAATTCTATCGCGACCTAAAATAATTAAGAACGATATCATCATAAAGATAAATATAACTATCAGAGGCACACTAGCTAACACAGACGCAGTCTTCAATACCTCTAGTGCACGTTCTCCACCAACTAACATTAATGAAAATGGTAATAAACATAACGCAAATGCCCAAAATAGTCTATTAGCTCTTAATGGCTCTCCAACTACTTTTTTCTGTGAAGCAGCTGCCAAAATATATGATCCAGAATCAAAAGTTGTTGCTAAAAATAGAAAAGCAGATATTAAAAATAAGACAATCATTAGTGATGGGAACGGTAAATGATGTACTACTTCAATAATTGTGGCTTCGGTACCGTGCGTATTTAAATAACCTGTCACATTAAATTGTCCAGAAATTTGTAAATATACGGCATAGTTACCGAAGATACCGAAGAACAAGACACAACCTAATGTCCCATAGATAATTGTTCCTAGTATGACTTCTTTCAAACGTCGACCTTTAGAGATTCGAGCAATAAATAAGCCGATAAATGGTGCATAAACAAGCCACCAAGACCAATAGAATATCGTCCAATCTTGTGGGAAATTTGTCTCTTTACGCCCATTAATACCTCCGAAAGGTTCTAACCAAGTGGCCATATGGAAAAAGTCTCTTAACATATTACCGAAACCAGTAACAGTCGTCTCCATTATGAACACAGTTGGTCCTACAATAAAAACAAAAGCTAATAAAATAAACGATAACCAAACATTGACGTCACTTAGCTTTTGAATACCTTTTTTTAGGCCAGTATATGAACTAATGGCGAAAATAACCGTAATAGTTAATAAAATTGCCGAACGTAAAATCATGTTACTACCATCTAAACCTGTTAAACGTTCAATACCAGCAGAAATGAGTGGTACACCTAACGCAAGCGATGTTGCCGCACCGCCTAGCAAGCCGAAAATAAATAATATATCTACAACTTTACCTAACAATTTATCAGTTTGTCCTTTTAAAATTGGTCGACAAGCCTGACTTATTTTGTATACAGGTTGTTTCTTTACAAATACTAAGTAACCAATCGGTAATGCAGGTAACACATATATTGCCCAGGCAATAGGTCCCCAATGGAACATACCGTATTGTGTAGCAAA
Organism: Staphylococcus simiae; assembly: GCF_017357005.1. Taxonomy (NCBI): domain Bacteria; kingdom Bacillati; phylum Bacillota; class Bacilli; order Caryophanales; family Staphylococcaceae; genus Staphylococcus; species Staphylococcus simiae. Next base: position 2,508,358 of record NZ_CP071589.1, read on the forward strand.
TTGTAATGCTTCATCACTCATACTTTTAGCACCGTTGGGTGGAACTTGATAATAGAAAGCCCACTCTATCACGCCCCAGTACAGAATATCCGAACCAATACCAGCACAAAATAACATTGCTGCCCATGTAAATGTATTAAATTCAGGAGTATCAGTAGCTTTACCAAGCGTTACATTACCATATTTTCCAAATGCGATATACATCACAAAACAGAAGATCGCCAGTCCCATAAATAAATATATCGAACCAATTGAATTAGAAATGGCACTATTAATTCCAGTAATTATATCTTCACTTGCTTTAGGAAATGCCATCATAGGAATAACTGCAAAAAGAAGTACAGCAACTGTACCTATGAAGGTCGTCCAGTCCATAACTCTCTTTTTTTTCAATTGTGCTCCCCCTAATTATTAAATTTGATGAATCTGTCGTTGATTGCTTCCACTATGTAATAATTATCATGATTCACAAAATTGACAATAACGAATATTAAATAATAATGCAAATTACATACAGTTTTAAAATCGTCTTTATTGAATATTTATATAATTTTAAGGGGTATTTAAGAAATTTTTTTAGCTCTAATACAGTTGTGTAAAGTTTGGATTTAACGTATTTAATATATTTTTCTATTGTCGTAATTTGTATATTTATACACAAATAAATTATTTTTATTTATTTTTAGTGAGTAATGATAGGACAGTCTTCCCTCTCACTTAATTGATTTTTTGATAACTTATTTACATTATTTATTAAAAGTAATTTCTTAATTTATCTCGGCATAATTTACACTAATATTGGAACAACATAATCTTATTTGACTGATTTTTGCTTTGATTTTATAACCACATTTTGAATAGGAAATGCACAACAATAAAAAATGAGACGGAATGACAATAATTTTTCTGGAAATTATTGTGTCATTCCATCCCAACAAGACTTAATATGGTGATAAAACGTTGTATTATTTAATGTTTTATAAGTTAGACAGTTATTGCCAACGCAGCATAATAAGTAAAAAGTTTTCATACTACGCCTTCTAATGTGATCGATTAACTAACAATATACTCAACCATCTTGTCAGACATTAATGACTGTTGAACATCAATGATGCGTTGATTTAACGAACCTTTGTAAGGTAAGTTAGGTTGATATAAATGTTGTATAAATAAGCCATCTATTAACACATCTATTAAGCTCAACATATCATATCGCTGATCGTAATCTCGTACTAAATATTCGTATAAGAATCCTGTCCAAACCCAAATCGTTTTAGAATATCCAAAACGTTGTCTAAATGCTTGAACAAGTTTCAAACTAATATCCAAATTACAAAATGGTTCGCCACCAAGTATACTCAATCCTGAAATGTACGATTGATCACAATAATCTAATATTTCTTCCAATATTGCTGGTGAAAATGGCTCTCCATATGTAAATTTTTGTGCAGCTTTGTTATAGCATCCTAAACAGTTAAAAGGGCATCCCGATACATATACACTACAACGTACACCTTCACCATCTACAAAGCTATGCGTTTCTATTTTAGCAATATAGCCTTGTCCAGTTTTAATATCTAATATCGACATTATTTCGGTGCCTTCATGTGTTTAACACGTGCACACATTTCTTGATATCTTCCTTTGATTACAGGACGTTGCACTGGATTGCCCAAATAGCCGCAAGTACGCTTAACGACATCAACTGTTTTAGGATTATGATTGCCACAATGTGGACATTGATAACCTTGTGCTGTGGTATCAAAGTCTCCATCAAAACCACACTCATAACAATGATCTATTGGAATATTAGTACCTAAATAACCCACTTTATCATATGAATAATCCCATACCGCTTCTAGCGCTTTCAAGTTATGGTTCAGTTTAGGATACTCACAATAATGAATAAAACCACCACTGGCATAATATGGATATTCTTTTTCAAAATCTAATTTTTCAAATGGTGTTACATCTTTCCGTACATCATAATGAAATGAATTTTGATAATAACCTTTGTCAGTAATGTCTGGAATATCTCCAAATCGCTGCTGATCTAAACGACAAAAGCGATCAGTTAAAGACTCACTTGGTGTGCTATAAACACTAAACCATACATCATAACGTGACGTCCACATCAACTGATATCGTTTCATTTCTTTTAAAATTTCTAACGTGAAATCTTTAGCTTCTTTAGACGTTTCCCAGTCGGGTCCATAAAAGACTGTTGCTGCTTCATATAAACCAATATACCCCATTGAAATCGTTGCGCGTTGATTGTCAAATAATCTCGACACGCTGTCATCTTCTGACAATTTATATTTAAATGCCCCACTTTTATACAAAATAGGTGCATTATTAGGGACTGCATCTTTAAGTCGTTGAATACGATAAAGTAATGCATCATGTAATACTTCCATACGTTCATAAAAAATTTCCCAAAAGCGTGTCATATCACCTTTTGATTCTATCGCTATTCTCGGTATGTTTAGTGTTACTACACCAAGATTACAACGTCCACTATTTTCAAACTGACCTTTGTCATCTTTCCAACTTGGTAAAAATGAGCGACAACCCATTGGCGCTTTAAAATCACCTAAAATATCTACTAACGTATCGTAGTTTAAAATGTCTGGGTACATTCTTTTAGTCGCACATTCTAATGCTAATTGCTTAATATCATAATTAGGATCTTGCGCACTAAAGTTAATCCCTTTTTTGATTGAAAAAACTAACTTCGGAAAAATTGCTGTCGTACGATCTTTGCCTAAACCTTTAATACGTGTATGTAATATCGCTTGCTGTATTTTACGACTAAGTTTATCAGTACCTAACCCAAATCCTAATGTAACAAATGGCGTTTGACCATTCGATGTATATAACGTATTAATTTCATACTCCAAACTTTCAATAGCATCATTAATATCTTGCGTCACTTGTTGTTCAACATATAATTCTATTTCAGTTTCTTTAACAAATTGTTTAGCTACTTGTCTATGTCTTTGTTCATTATACTTGGCGTATGTACTTAATAGTTCATCAACCCGATCAACTGTACATCCACCATATTGACTACTTGAGACATTGGCAATAATTTGCACGAGTTGTGCTGATGCTGTCTGTATAGATTTAGGTGATGTTACATTGGCATTTCCTATGTTAAATCCATTCTGCAACATATCTTGTGCATCTATTAAACAACAATTAGTGAGCGGTTGAAATGGATGGTAATCTAAATCATGAAAATGTATGTCACCATTTTGATGTGCTTGGGCAACATGTTTAGGTAACAAATAGTTTAGAGCATATGATTTGGAAACAATTCCTGCAGTTAAGTCTCTCATTGTTGAAAATGTGTCACTATCTTTATTGGCATTTTCATTAACAATAGTTGGATCTTTAGAAATCAAACCAGTTAACGCTTCTTCGATTTGATTCAAATTTATCACTTCTTTCTATATATGGTGTCTATATCCAAAATAGAACACAATATATAGTATTTCAAATGAGATTCGACCAGTTAACCAAAACGTCAAAAAGTTATTAACAATTGGTGACTTAATTGTAGAACACAATATTTTAAAGTCATAGTTAAATTCAATATCATAGGTTTGTTGTATGATGCTTTTTAAATTCTAATTATTCAGTAGTCTAAACAGTTAATGACAGCTTTAAATAGCTACAACTCCCATTAACATGGCGATAACCAACATGACGATTGCAAATCCCCAAATCCAGAAAAAGGCATATTTAATATATGTTCCCATATTGGCTTCGGCCAATCCAATAGCAAGCCATAACGCAGGTGAGAACGGACTGACAAAAGTTCCAATAATGTTACCAATGACCATGGCATAAGCAGTTGATACTGCAGGTACCCCAAATTGACTCGCTGTCTGTTCAACAATTGGTAATACTGCAAAATAATATGCATCCGTACTTGTTAATAGATCCAAAGGCACACCGAATAGCCCAACAATGACGTGTATATATGGTCCAACTTCAGCTGGAATGATTTTAATAAAGTCTGTAGCAATCGATTTCAACATACCTGTTTCATTTAGCACACCTAAAAACATACCTGCAGCAATAATAACTGTTGCCATCATCAATGCATTAGGCGCATGTGCTTTTAAACGATCCATTTGTTCGTCTACTGATTTAAAGTTAATAATTAGAGCTAACGACACACCTATCATAAATGCAAATTCCGGAGGTGCGATATTCACCAACATTGCGATAATAACTAATAATGTTAATACTACATTGATCCATTTAATATATGGATTATATTTTGCTCTTCCTCTAACAGGAAACTTAATTTCTTGATCTCGTTCGTAAATTTGCACTAATTTATGTATATCAATATCTTGTGTTTCACTTAATTCTCCTCTAGCAATTGCCTTTTTAATACGTTGTTTTTCTCTATATCCTAAATAAGCAGCAAACAACATAACTAAGACGAAACCTATAATTTGAATGGGTATCAAACCATACCATAATTCATTAACACTTTTAGCTTTTAGTACTGTTGCCACACGTGCCATTGGACCACCCCAAGGCACCATATTCATAATTGCCGCACTTAGAGCTAATAACAATATCAATAGGTATTTATTCATATTTAAGGCTTTATATAATGGTAATAATGCTGGTATAGATAGTAAAAATGTGACTGCTCCAGCACCATCTAATTGTGCCAACGTACCAATTAAAGCTGTCATAACACATACAATAATAACGTTACCACGTGTCATAAGTATTAATCTTTTGACAAGTGGTTTAAACAAACCACTATCTGTCATTATGCCAAAGAAGATAATGGCAAAAATGAACATAATAACTACACTCATGACTTGATCTAATCCTTTAGAAAAGAAAGAAACTAAGTCAGAGACACTATAACCTAATATCATTGCTCCAAGACAAGGAATAAGTGTCATACCAACTATTGGACTAATTTTTTGGGCGATGAGTAGTCCTACAATAGAAATAATGATAATAAGCCCCATGATTGTTAACCATAAATGATCCCCGTGCATAATTCGTGCCCCCCTATAACGTTTAACCTATGAAATTTACATAATATTATGAAATTATTTACACCATTGTAACAAAGAAAGGGTGTTGTGTGGAAGCGTTTTCTTGTTTGTATGTGATTAAGTGAATATATGTTCAAGAGAAACAATAGAATCAATAATCTTCAATTAAATTACCGAAAAGCTATTATTAAGTACTCTAGCTTATACTTTTTAGTATTATTAGTATAATATTCTAATGTTTTTGTTTTTTTAATATCATAAATATTATTTTTTATTAACAAAAACATCAAAATAGTATATATTTGAAATAAATAAAAATAAAGGAGGATGCAATATGGCTGAACAACAAAAAGATAATAACACTTTAGTATTTATCATCCTTGGTTGGGTATTTTCAGTTTTATCATTACTTTTCTTACCTATCGTATTCGGACCTGCAGGGGTTGTTTTTGGTGCCTTAACGATTAGTAAAGGTAAAAAAACACATGGTATCATTATTATTGTCGCTGCAATCGTTTTTGCTTTAATCGGTTTTGCATTAGGATATATGATAGCTTCACAGGCAACTGCATAATTCCAACTAACAGATATAACTTATACAACTTAAAATTTTAATATAATATACAAACTGAGGTTTAACACTATTACGCTTGCCATTCCAATTCATCAGACAATTTTTAAATTTAATTGGATGACAATAGCTATTACTAAAAAGCCGACTAAGTTGATACTTACTATCAAAACTTAGTCGGCTTTTTATATATTTAGTTATACTTCTACAATGCACTATCTATTCCTTTACTTTAAGGTTTTTAGCCACTCTAGAAACTGTTGTTGCTTTGCTATATCTAGATACTCTAACTCCGTTATTTGTGTTAATAAACGTTGTTTTTGTTCGTGAGACATATTAAGGCATTTTATTATTTGTCTACTCGTATATAAAAATTGAATAAATGGCGCATAAGATGACGGATATAACACTTTTAATTGCTCTATAATGTATTTAGTTAGTTTGGGGCTTGCACCATCTGTTGAGACACTAATAGATAATCTATCTCTATTAAACGTACTCGGAAAACTAACATCTCCACTCTCTGCTTCACTAGCATGATTGAATAGCGTATGTTTGGGAATAGCTAGTTGAACTTGCCTATTCACTTCAGGTTGATTGGTAGCTGCTACCACAAAGTCTGCATGTTCAACATCGCCAACTTCAAATTGCTTTCTTTTCCAAACAACCTTATGTTGCTTAACTAATACTTGTATAGCGTCATTAATAGTTGGACTAATGACAATAATGTGTTGGCTATAGTTACTTAATGTTTGTGCTTTACGGCTTGCAACCTTGCCACCACCAACAATGATGACTTCTTTATCTGTTAAATCTATCAATAAGGGCATCTTCATCTAGCCATCTAACCTCCATTAACTCATCTTCCAACACTTATAGCTATATCGTCATTTTAATAAACATCTCGTTGATAACGATGCTGTTGCTTCATTTGTCTTAGTACTGTTTCCGCTTCCTCTTGTGAAATATGACGCTCTTTAACCAATACATCTTTAATAGCTTGATGGACATCTTTGGCCATACACTTTTCATCACCACAAATATAAATAGCGGCACCTTGTTCTAACCATTCATTAAATAAATGACTTTGTTCTAATATTTTATGTTGTACATATTCTTTCTGTTCACTATCTCTTGAAAAGGCTAAATCCAAGCGAGATAGATTACCATTGTCAAGCCATTGTTGTAACTCATCTTCATATAAAAAGTCTGTATGTCGGTGTTGTTCACCAAAGAATAACCAAGTTTGGCCAGTTAATCCTAATTCTTCACGTTCTTGTAAGTAAGATCTAAATGGTGCAATACCCGTACCTGGACCAATCATAATCACTGGTATATCTTCGCTAGTAGGAAATTTAAAATTTGCATTTCTCTTCAAATAAATAGGTACCATATCTCCAGGTTTGACTCTTTCAGCAAATTGTACCGAACATACGCCTTTTCTTTGACGTTGATGTGATTGATAACGAACTGTTCCTACAGTTAAGTGTACCTCATCAGGTGTTGCCATAAAGCTACTTGAAATTGAATACTCTCTAGGAGGCAGTTTTCTTAATATATCGGTTAAATTTTCAGGTTGTAATTCTGTAGTTGGAAAATCTGTTAATAAATCAATGAAGTCTCTACCAACTACATATTCTTTAGCCCAATTCTCTTCTTCCATTTGTTCAGTCAACTCATCATTATCGAAATAAAGTTCAGCACTGATTAATAACGGCAATGTCAAGCGCGTAATTTCAAAATGAGTGGTTAAAGCCTCTTCCACACTTAAAGTATCACCATTTGCATTGATTGGTATTTGTGTTTCTGGGTCCCAACCTAACATACTTATTAGTAAGTCGACCATTTGTGGATCATTTTTGGGTAAGACGCCAATACAATCACCAGGATCATATGATTCTCCAAAGTTATCAAGTAGTAACTCTACATGTCTCGTTTCTTTATTGGAACCTTCACCATTGAGGTTATCATTTGCTAATACTTCTGCATAGTATGGGTTAGACTTAGAATATTTCTTTTCTTTCGCTGACTTAATCGATTCACTTATAATAGGTTCGCTTTGTACGTTATTTGCAGTATTATCTATCGTATTAATGACATTAGCCATCCACTTTTCAGCATTTTCTTCATAATCAATATCACAATCCACACGAGGATAAAGTCGTTGTGCACCTAACTTTTCAAGTGCTGTATCTGCATCTTTTCCTGCTTGGCAAAAGAATTCATAAGTTTGATCTCCTAAAGCTAAAACAGAAAAACTGACATGATCTAAACGCGGTGCTTGTTTACTCTCTAAAAAGTCATAAAAATCCCACGCATTGTCTGGTGGATCTCCTTCACCGTGTGTTGAGGTAATAATAAATAAATTTTCGACTTGTGCTACTTTCGTTGTATCAAAATCATCCATCGCATTTAACGTCACTTGATGACCAATATCAATTAAACGATCAGTAAAAATTTCTGCTAAGTTCATTGCATTACCAGATTCTGTACCGTATAAAACTGTAATATGACTACCATTTGCTTTAATGTGAGGCTCTTTCTTTTCTAACATATGCGCTGTTTCTGATTGTATTGCACTTTGCTGTTGGCTATTCAATGGTGTTACGTTATTGGATAACTCTCCTTCATCAGTTGACGTAGAAGACTGACCATCACCCTCCATTATTTGCTCGTTTAATAAATAGCCACTTAACCAATGTTTTTGTTCACTAGATAATGACTGTATCAATGTATTCAATTCATCAGCTTGTGAAGCTGTAAAAGGACTATTACTAGCATTTAATTTCAATCTTACTCACCTCTATTAAATTGTAACTATCATTTTCTTTTTACAGTGCTCGTCAATAATATGACAGCATTAAGGTCTACTACATCTAGTCCAAGATTAATTTCTATATAGTTGATTATGATTAACGTCAATGACTTTAATATTCATTTTCTCTCTATTGTCATTATGTACCAAATTTCAGATTGAGTAAAATAGGTCGCATGGCCTATTTTGAATATCACTAAATAATAGAGATTCTCTCCCAAATTGGACTGATACATAATTATTTTTTAAACTATTCACTTTTTATTTACCAGTCCTGAAAAACAGAGAACCATAATAAAAAGCATACTGAAGTAAAGGGGATATATCCTTTGCTTCAATATGCTTCACATCAATGGTCATCATGGATAAAAAAGATGTTTAACTGATAAACCATATTATTTTAAATATCTATATTATAGTAGTGATTCAATAAACGACGTCATTTCTAACGGATCATCCATTGGTAAAAAGCGTTTAACTACATTACCTTGTCTATCTATAACAAATTTTGTGAAATTCCATTTAATTTGAGAGCCAAATAGACCCGGTTGTTCCGCTTTTAAATAAGTAAACAATGGATGCTCATTTTTACCATTAACTAATACTTTATCCAAAATTGGAAAACTAACACCAAATTTTTGTCTGTTTAATTGTACAACATCATCGATTGGATCTGGTTCGCGATTATCAAATGTGTTATTTGGAAAACTCAAAATTGTAAATCCTTGTTCTTTATATTTTTGAAATAGCATCTCTAATTCCGTTAACTGCTCATTAAATATACAATTTGTTGCTGTATTAACTATTAAAATAACTTGATTGCGATATTGATCTAGTTTGTAAGTTGAGCCATCATGATCACATACTTCTATATCATAAACATTTCTCCTATTCATAAGGCACCTCTATATTGCGACTTTGTCATTAATTGCATATTTTTTAGAATTTTCAGATAAAATAAACATTAACAAATACTTCAAGTAAACATTATATGGTATTACACTTTTTTTATCCATGCAATTAATAATGTTCGCTTTTAGGTTTTTACCCAACTTATACAAACTAAACTCTAAATAATTTCTGTGTGTTAGTGTAAATTGACTACTTCGTGTGATATTGCTAGTCTCCACACAATGACTTACATTATAACCCCCTCATTATAATCATCCTTGTTCTTTATTTTTTAAAGACAATTAGTAAACCTCTTAATATATACGTTAATCCTGTCTTGATGGTCTTTCTTCTTAGAAGTTTCACTACCTAACATTATTAAAGTAATAATGATATGTTATTAGTGATTTAATACATAGACCTTATGATTACTTCACATCTTTATATAGATTTTGTGTATCCCTCCTTTAGAACTCATGCGTACATATATTACCGATGTTAATATTTCTTATTTATGCAGTTTCACATTATTAATATATGCCATTTTGTATCGTGTGCGACCGAATACATATTAAAACATCAACTCTAATAATTCAATTATAAAAAATAAAAGCGAACATTTATGTTATATTTAGTATTTATTGTTATCATAATATTATGTTTATTCTATTTTCAATTAATTAAACGAGTTGCTAATTATTAATAAAATAAAGCAATTTTTGTGATATTTTCTACTAAATATTCAAAGTAACATTATTATTAAATGACACTTTATCGTATAAGACAATGCGTTTAATAGCAATCAACAGTAAACTTCATAGTTTTAAAATCTCTTCGTATACCGTCTTCAACTATTTATTTTGTTATCACAAAATATTTTAAATCATTTTATATTATTATGCTATATTTTTTTATTTTTATTTTCTGACTAAAAAACCGATAAGAGAATATCCCTTATCGGTTAGATGATTCTATATCTTTATTTACTCTTTTGTTGGCGTCTTCTACCGCCTAATAGTAATAATGAACTTGCTAATGCAAATAATGAGCCAAATAATTCTGTGTTATGAGAATGCGTCATACCACCTGTACTTGGTAATTGTTGCTTAGTTGTGCCGTCATTAGTTACTGTTTGTTTATGCTCAATTTTGTGATATGAAATTGTTGTATTGTATTTGAAATATTGCTCTTTTCCAGTTTTCACTGTGTGTTGTTGATTATGTTGTGTGTTTTCTGGGTTGCTTGGCGTGCCTGGATTGCTTGGTTTATCTGGTGTCCCTGGGTTGCTTGGCTTATCCGGTGTCCCTGGGTTGCTCGGTTTATCTGGCGTGCCTGGGTTGTTCGGTTTATCCGGTGTGCCTGGATTGCTCGGTTTATCTGGCGTTCCTGGATTGCTTGGCTTATCCGGTGTCCCTGGGTTGCTTGGTTTATCTGGTGTCCCTGGGTTACTTGGCTTATCCGGTGTCCCTGGGTTGCTTGGTTTATCTGGTGTCCCTGGGTTGCTCGGCTTATCTGGCGTGCCTGGATTGCTCGGTTTGTCCGGTGTCCCTGGGTTGCTTGGTTTATCCGGTGTCCCTGGGTTGCTTGGTTTATCTGGTGTCCCTGGGTTACTTGGATGACAAGGACATACGATTTTAGTCCCATCATTACAAGTAATTACTAGATTACCTTCTATGTTGATATAAATATTTGTGATATTAGTAATATTAGTATTGCTACTATTTAAGATATCTTGGTGACTTGTTTCTTTACCGTCTCCATCTTTAACTATAATAGTAATGCCAATTTGTTTACCATCTTTATCTTTAATAGGAACTATATCTACAGTTGGTGTCTTACCATCCTTGCCGTCTTTACCATTTTGGCCATTTATACCATTTAAAATAACTTCGCGACTAACCTCTTTACCATTACCATCTTTAATAATAACAACAATACCCACTTGCTTTCCTTCACTATCTTTTAGAGGTTGTTGTTCAATGCTTGGTGTTTTGCCATCTTGGCCATCTTTACCGTTTTTGCCATCAGCAATGAATGTTTCACTAATCAATTTTCCTTGTGTTCCATCTGCATTCTTTTCATAGATTCTAACATAGGAGCCTGTTTGATCATCTTTTGTTCCACGTTCTGTAAGTGCTATTACTGATTGACCATCTTTACCATTAATACCATCTTTGCCGTCTTTTCCATCTTGACCGTTATAAATATTTTGACGACTTATTTCTTTACCATTACCATCTTTGACTATAATAGTTAGCCCAATTTGTTTGCCATCTTTATCTAATATTGGTTGCTGTTCTACACTTGGTGTCTTACCGTCAATACCATCTTTGCCATTCAATACCGTTTGACGATTAATTTCGTTGCCATTACCATCACGTACAATAATAATAATGCCATTTTGCTTACCATCTTTATCGTAAGAAGGTTGTTGTTCTACTGTTGGTGTTTTACCATCTTGACCATTATAGATATTTTGACGACTTATTTCTTTACCATCAATATCTTTAACAATTATTGTTACACCTATTTGCTTACCATCTTTATCGATGATTGGTTGTTGTTCAATACTAGGTGATTTTCCATCCTTACCATCAATACCATTTTGGCCATCTTGACCATTATAAATATCTTGATGACTAATTTCTTGACCATTGCTATCTTTGACAATTACTGTTACACCTATTTGCTTACCATCTTTATCGATGATTGGACGTTGTTCAATACTTGGCGATTTTCCATCTTTGCCATCAATGCCATTTTGACCGTCTTTACCGTTTGTACCATTTTGGCCATCCGCAATAAATGTTTCGCTAATTAATTTTCCTTGTGTTCCATCTGCATTTTGTTCATAAATTCGAATATATGAACCTGATTGGCCATTTTGTTCACCACGTTCAGTGATTGCTGTAACAGATTTACCGTTTTGACCATCTACACCATTTTGGCCATCAGTTCCATTGACAATTGTTTGACGGCTTATTTCATTTCCATCGCCATCTTTGACGATAATTGTCACGCCAATTTGCTTACCTTGATCGTCTGTAATAGGACGTTGCTCAATTGTTGGTGTCTTACCATCTTTACCGTTTTGGCCATTATAAACATTTTGGCGACTAACTTCGTTGCCATTGCCATCTCTAGTAATAACTGTCACACCAATTTGATTGCCATCTTTATCTAGTATTGGTTGTTGTTCAACACTTGGTGTCTTGCCATCTTGGCCATCTACACCATTTTGACCGTTTTGACCATTATAAATGTTTTGACGACTTATTTCTTGGCCATCTCCGTTTTTAACAATCACTGTTACACCAATTTGCTTACCATCTTTATCTAATATTGGTTGTTGTTCAATACTTGGTGTCTTACCGTCTTTACCATCAATGCCATCTTTACCATTCATAATCGTTTGACGATCGATTTCGTGACCATTGCCGTCTTTGACAATCACTGTTACACCAATTTGCTTACCATCTTTATCGATGATTGGTTGTTGTTCAATACTTGGTGTCTTACCGTCTTTACCATCAATGCCATTTTTGCCGTCTTTACCGTCTGCAATAAATGTTTCACTGATTAAATTACCACGACTACCATCTGGATTCACTTCATAAATTTTAATGTAAGAACCTGATTGGCCATTTTGCTCACCACGTTCTGTAACAGAAGTGATTGACTTACCATTTTGGCCATCTACACCATCTTTACCGTTTTGACCATTTTGACCATTTAAAATATTTTGACGGTTAATTTCTTTACCGTCTCCATCTTTAACAATCACTGTCACACCAATTTGGTTGCCATCTTTATCTAATATTGGTTGTTGTTCAATACTTGGTGTCTTACCGTCTTTACCGTCAACACCATTTGTACCATCTGTGCCTTTTTGACCATCTGCTACAAATGATTCGCTAATTAAATTACCACGACTACCATCTGGATTTACTTCGTAAACTCTAACGTAAGAACCTGGTTGGCCATTTTGTTCGCCACGTTCTGTAACAGCTGTAATTGATTTACCATCTATTCCGTTAGTAATTGTTTGACGATTAATCTCTTTACCATCGCCATCACGTGTAATAACAATGATACCTGTTTGCTTACCGCTATCATCTAGTACAGGTCTTGTTTCTATTGAAGGAGATTTACCATCAACACCATTTGTACCATTCATAATATTTTGACGGTTAATTTCTTTACCGTCTCCATCTTTAACGATAATGGTAACACCGATTTGGTTGCCATCTTTATCTAGTATTGGTTGTTGTTCAACACTTGGCGTCTTGCCATCTTTGCCATTAAGCCCATCCTTACCATTAGCTCCGTCTGTGCCTTTTTGACCATTCATGACATCTTGACGACTCAATTCTGTACCGTTACCATCTCTAACAATAATAGTGACACCGATTTGGTTGCCATCTTTATCTAGTATTGGTTGTTGTTCAACACTTGGTGTCTTGCCATCGATACCGTCTTTACCGTCTGCGCCATTCTTACCATTCATGATATTTTGTGTATCTGTAACTTTACCATCACCATCAATAGTAATAATCTTCACACCAATTTGATTGCCATCTTTGTCTAATATTGGTTCTTGTTTCACTTGAGGTGATTTGCCATCTTGACCATTTAAGATATCTTGACGACTGATTTCTTTACCGTCTCCATCTTTAACGATAATGGTTGTACCTATTGTATTGCCTTGTGCGTCTTTAATTGGCGTTTGCTCTACTGTTGGTGTTTTACCATCTTTGCCGTCTACACCATTCGTGCCGTCCTTACCGTCGGCTCCTGTATCGCCCTTATCGCCTTTGTCACCTTTATCGCCTTTAGCACCTGTATCGCCCTTATCTCCTTTTTCACCTTTGGCGCCATCTTTGCCGTCTACACCATCAGTTCCATCTTTACCATTCAAGACATCTTGGCGGCTGATTTCTTTGCCATCTCCATCTTTAACGATAATGGTTGTACCTATTGTATTACCTTGTGCATCTTTAATTGGTGTTTGCTCTACTGTCGGTGTTTTACCATCTTTACCGTCTGCTCCATCAGCTCCATCTTTACCATTCAAGACATCTTGGCGGCTAATTTCTTTACCGTCTCCATCTTTAACGATAATAGTTGTACCTATTGTATTACCTTGTGCATCTTTAATTGGTGTTTGTTCTACCGTTGGTGATTTACCATCTTTTCCATCGATACCATTTGTGCCGTCTTTACCGTTGGCTCCTGTATCGCCCTTAGCGCCATCTTTGATGAACGTTTCACTAATTAAGTTGCCACGACTGCCATCTGGATTTACTTCATAGATTCTAATGTATGAACCGTTATTACCATCGCTATCTATTCCAGGTGTAGTTTCAGCTGTAATCGATGTACCATCTATCCCATTGATTCCATCTTTACCATCTTTAATAAACGTTTCACTGATTAAATTACCGCGACTGCCATCTGGATTAATTTCATAAGTTCTAACATAAGAACCGTTTTGACCATCTTTTGTACCGGCTTCAGTAATTGTTGTTACAGATGTACCATTTGTACCGTCCTTACCGTTGGCTCCTGTATCACCCTTATCACCTTTGTCGCCTTTAGCACCTGTATCTCCTTTGTCACCTTTGGCGCCATCTTTGCCGTCTACACCATCAGTTCCATCTTTACCATTTAAGATATCTTGACGACTAATTTCTTTACCGTCTCCATCTTTAACGATAATGGTTGTACCTATTGTGTTACCTTGTGCATCTTTGATTGGTGTTTGTTCTACTGTTGGTGTTTTACCATCTTTACCGTCTGCACCATTAGCTCCATCTTTACCATTTAAGATATCTTGACGACTAATTTCTTTGCCGTCTCCGTCTTTAACAATAATGGTTGTACCTATTGTGTTGCCTTGTGCATCTTTGATTGGTGTTTGTTCTACTGTTGGTGATTTACCATCTTTACCGTCTGCACCATTAGCTCCATCTTTACCATTTAAGATATCTTGACGACTAATTTCTTTGCCGTCTCCGTCTTTAACAATAATGGTTGTACCTATTGTGTTGCCTTGTGCGTCTTTGATTGGTGTTTGTTCTACACTTGGCGTCTTACCGTCTTTTCCATCGATACCATTTGTGCCGTCCTTACCGTCGGCTCCTGTATCACCTTTGGCTCCATCTTTACCATTCAAGACATCTTGGCGGCTAATTTCTTTACCGTCTCCATCTTTAACAATAATGGTTGTACCTATTGTGTTGCCTTGTGCGTCTTTGATTGGCGTTTGTTCTACCGTTGGTGATTTACCGTCTTTTCCATCGATACCATTTGTGCCGTCCTTACCGTCGGCTCCTGTATCGCCTTTGTCGCCTTTAGCACCTGTATCGCCCTTATCTCCTTTTTCACCTTTGGCTCCATCTTTGCCGTCTACACCATCAGTTCCATCTTTACCATTCAAGATATCTTGACGACTAATTTCTTTACCGTCTCCATCTTTAACGATAATGGTTGTACCTATTGTGTTACCTTGTGCATCTTTGATTGGTGTTTGTTCTACTGTTGGTGTTTTACCATCTTTACCGTCTGCACCATTAGCTCCATCTTTACCATTTAAGATATCTTGACGACTAATTTCTTTGCCGTCTCCGTCTTTAACAATAATGGTTGTACCTATTGTGTTGCCTTGTGCGTCTTTGATTGGCGTTTGTTCTACCGTTGGTGATTTACCGTCTTTTCCATCGATACCATTTGTGCCGTCCTTACCGTCGGCACCTGTATCACCTTTATCACCTTTGGCTCCATCTTTACCATTCAAGACATCTTGGCGGCTAATTTCTTTACCGTCTCCATCTTTAACGATAATAGTTGTACCTATTGTATTACCTTGTGCATCTTTAATTGGTGTTTGCTCTACCGTTGGTGATTTACCGTCTGCACCATTAGCTCCATCTTTACCATTCAAAATATCTTGACGACTAATTTCTTTACCGTCTCCATCTTTAACGATAATGGTTGTACCTATTGTGTTGCCTTGTGCGTCTTTGATTGGCGTTTGTTCTACCGTTGGTGATTTACCGTCTTTTCCATCGATCCCATTTGTGCCGTCCTTACCGTCGGCACCTGTATCACCTTTATCACCTTTAGCACCTGTATCGCCCTTATCTCCTTTGTCACCTTTGGCTCCATCTTTACCATCAGTTCCATTCTTTCCGTTCAAGACATCTTGAGTACTTACAACGTTACCATTACCATCTTTAACAATAATCGTAACACCAGTTTGTTCTCCTTTGTCATTTGTAATTGGTGTTTGCTCTACTGTCGGTGTTTTACCATCAACTCCTGGTTTACCATCGACACCATCTTTACCTTTTGGAATAGTTATTGTTGAACCATCACTGAAATTAACTACAGTATCTCCATTATTGTTTATATAACTATTGTCTATTGTTAAACCTTTAGGTTGTTGTCCAGGTAATTCTTTAGTCGAACCATCATTATATGTCACAGTATACGTATTATTGCCAGGGTTATACGTAATGTTTGTCACTCCAGCATTATCATCTAAATTATATTCAAAAATGGCATTTTTAGAAGTATAAAGATGATCTCGTCGCACTTCTTCAAAATAATAACCATTTACTTGTAATAATTTACTTTGATCTTTACCTGTTAAATCTGGGTTATAGCCTAGTTGTTTATAAAATACGCGATCGCGTCCATCTTCACCTTGTTGCGCTAATTGAATAGTATTTTTTGGAAGTGATTTATTCTCACGCACTTCATTTTTGTAGCTTACATCTTCAACAGTAATTTCATATTCATCCAAACTTGGCGCTGTGTTTTTGTATAAACCTAAATCATTTGAATAATCATTGTTTTGCAATACTAATTTTACAACCGGTCCATTTGAATCGATATTCGTATTACTTCCAACATTTGTTGGTGCCAATGTATATCCGTCTGGTTCTATAAATTGAATAGTATAAGTACCTTCTTCAATATCATAAAATCCATATTTACCATCTCTATCAGTTACCGTATTGGCAATTGTACGTCCTTGGTCATTTTTCAATAATACTGTTACGCCACCAATACCAGTTTCTCCAGCATCTTGAATACCATTTTTATTACTATC
Organism: Staphylococcus simiae; assembly: GCF_017357005.1. Taxonomy (NCBI): domain Bacteria; kingdom Bacillati; phylum Bacillota; class Bacilli; order Caryophanales; family Staphylococcaceae; genus Staphylococcus; species Staphylococcus simiae. The sequence goes on from NZ_CP071589.1 coordinate 2,525,790, forward strand.
GTTCCAAACGAAATCGCCAATATTATATTTATCTTTTTTAATAAATCCACTATCTATCGTGTTGTTGTCTGCAAAATTAATAGTTGCTGTTGATTCTAAACCATTTGAATCTAAAGCATTGTTTGTCCCTTGATTGACTAATGTTGCTTTATAACCAGCTGGCGGTTGGAACGTTACTGTATATGTGCCATTTTTTAAGTTAGTAAATAAATATTTACCATCACCATCTGTTGTTGTTTGATCAATAACTTGGCCCTTACTGTCTTTTAAAGCAACAGATACACCAGCAATGCCTTTTTCATTTGCATCTTGAATACCATTTTTATTAGTATCTTCCCAAACATAATCTCCAAGTTTATATTGGTCATTGCGGAAAAAGCCACTATCAATCGTATAATTATTAGCATTATTAACAACTACTGTTGTTGTTTGACCATTTGAATCCAAAGCAGTATCTGATCCTGCTGAAACAGGTGATGCAGTATAGTTACTTGGTGCAGTAAAGTCAACTTTGTATGTACCATTTGGCACGTTTTTGAACAGATATTTACCATTCGCATCTGTAGTTACACGATCAATAACAGTACCAGTTGTAGTATCTGTTAATTTGACATAAACGCCTGCAATACCTTTGCCACCGTCATTTTGAATACCATCTTGATTTGTATCTTCCCAAACATAATCTCCGATTTCATATGTTAATTCAGTACCATTAGCAGTAGATGTACCGCTTGATGTACTATAACTATTCACTTTTTTTACACTCTCTGATTTATTATTTTTATCTAAACCTGCTAAAGTATATGAAATAGTATCTGAAGTTGTGTTTCCAGTTCTTGTCATTACTTGAGATACAATATAGCGTTTATTTTGAGCTATAGTTCCAAAGTTGATTGTAGCTTGTGTATTGTCATTGTTTGTTGTTATAGCAGATGTAAATGATGACGTCACATCTTTTAGTTTGCTAGTATCACTATAATTTGGTGTGAAACTATCAACCATTGCAGAAGTATCCAATACTTCATATATTTTGAAATTATTTTTATCTAATGTGAAACCATTAAGATCTGTCGTTAATTTAGTATTATAATGAATTGATCCTGGTTGGTTAACATAGGTAACCATATTATATTGTTTGTTATTAGAGTAGCTTGTTGCAGAAACAAGTACATCCGATTTATTATTGCCATATTCTACCGCTATATTTTTAGTAACTGATTGATTACCATACGTTACAACCATAGGATACACTGTCTTATCAGTTGTGGCATTTTCACGTTTAGCAGAATTGATGCTGGTAAATGAACCTTTAATATCCTTATATTGATCTACATAATTGGTGAACGTGTATTTAATGGTATTAGATGCCTTATCATAATCACCACGTGCAACGATATCTCCATCAACACTTTTCAAATCTACATTTCCTGGTAAATAATCAATTCCTCCACCTGGTCTAATATAGTCTCCGTATTTTACAGTAAAGTAGTCTCCCTCTTTAACTGTATTATCAATTTGATAATTCCCTTTAATAATAATATTATCAGCTGATGTTATCCACACATCTGGATTACCATTTAGCGTACGACCTTGTGTCGTAGTCATTGTTAAATTAGTAAAATTCACTTTATCATTGACATTGGTACCTGAAGTTGTCGGTGTTGTCAATAACATTCTAGTTTTGAATTTTGGACTAACAGGTGTTGGTGTCGTTGAAGCTGATGCTGGTGTTGCCGCTAGTGATATAAAAGGATCTAAGCCAAGTTTAGAATTAGGATTCTGTAGATCTTTTTGAATTGTTGTAGCTAAAATAATTTGATCTAACTGTTCTTTAGATAAATTAGAAATATCATTTTGAGATTTCACATTTTGAGCAACATCAGTTTGTACAGTTTTATCAACACCTAAATCAGCTACTTTATTGGTTGCGTATTGTTCTTTTTTAGTTGTTGTGTTATTCGATTTAGCTGTTTTAGTACTGTCTGATGTGTTCTGTTGATTTGTGTTACTTTGATTAGTTTTCACAGTTTTATTTTGTGCTTTTTGACTATTATTGACTTTTTTGTTACTTTGTTGATTTTGGTCAGCATGTTGGTCATTAGATGAATTTGCAGTGTCTGGTTGAGTAGTTGCTTTGTCATGAGACGAAGTCTCTGCTTTGTTATTAGTTGTCGGTATGTCATTATTCGTATTGACATTATCTTTATTTGTTATCTCTTTGTCTTCGTTTAACTTTGTATCATTTTTATTAGTTGTTTCTACTTTTTCATTAACTGTGGATGCTGTTGTGTTAGAAGTTGGTGACTTAGTTGTAGTATTTTGAGTATCTGAAGTAGTAGCTTGCGTTGCATTGTTTGATTGTACATTAGAAGTCGTGTTATCCGTGGATTGATTAGTTGAATCAGTATTTGGAGAACTCTCTGATTGAGTCGTTTCTGCTGCTTTGGCTTCTTGGTGACCTAAAATAAGTGATGCTCCTACCAATATTGAAGCAGTACCTACCGTGAACTTTCTGATTGAATATTTATTCAATCTATTGGGCATAAAATCTAAGCGTGATCCTACATTGTTCTTCTTTTTGTTTGACATATGTTTCCTCCTAAATAACAAATTATTACTTATATGTAATTTTCATTATTTGTTAATATAGTTATTATAATGTCTTTTATTATTTTGCGCAAGATAATTTTATAAAATTATTTTTCGGATAGTAACATAATATACTTCAATAAAGTTTAGCTTTATTTAAAAAATTATAAATTCAAGTCTTTTATAATTAATAAAGGATATAGTTGATTTCATTTCTCTTTTAAAAAATAAAAAATACTTCTGAATATATTTGAATTCAAATAAGTATTCAGAAGCATTCATTTAAATTATAAACTTATATGTCCTTTTATAGGTCGTGTTGTTTATTATTATATCTTAACCGTTGTCTATAGCCATATGTACTTTCTTTAACTCTTTGGTCATCCAGCAACCCTGCTCCAATTGCACCGGCAACAGTTGAAATCGATGTAGCAAACCACGGAATGCTTAAATATAAATCCAGTCCAGCTGCATGTCCTAGTTTGACTTGTTGACCTAAAAAATCAGCTGGCAATAAAATAACTTCTGCCGTTAAAAATAGCATATAAAGTACACAATAGTAGATGATGATTGCTACTAGTAACGTCATAATTGTTGTAAGATTATATAACCAAATGATTCTCTTGTGACGACTGTTGTTGTTGGGTTCCCATAATTGATGTGCCATAACTATCCACAATAGCATGCCTAAAATAGCTATTACCGAAATACTAAATAGTCTTATCATTGAAAATTCATTAGCCAGTTGCCACATTGTTGAAAATACCATACCAAATGCTCCGGTTGTAAAAGCAATTGCAACAATATTACTAAAACTAATCATCATTTTAAGTGGATTATTAGCAAACGTCATACCACTAATTAATCTAAACATACCCATAATGCTTGAATTAGCGATATATCTGGTATGCTTAGACTCTGTTTCATCTAAATATTGTTTAGCTTTAGTAACCTTGGCTAACGGAAATTGTTTATTCATTGTATGTTTAATATGATTATTAGCATCATAATCTTGATCAGCTAAATTAGATTGATGTACATTCCTTATGATACTGACAATTGTATTTGTCATTCTTTTTTTGATTGGTCTCCAACCAAATGACGGATAAGATATAACGGCAACTCCCTGTTCATTATTTATATCTAATGCCATAACATGACCATTAACAAACATTGGTAAATCTGTTATCGCTATGACATACTGCCACGATTTTTCTTGGTAATAGTTAGTAATTTCGTTATAAATATCATCGACAGTTTCAGCAAATCCTGTTAACGGATCAACGACTAAATCAGTTTCCCAAGAGATGTTACTATCAATTTCATCAATAAAAATATCTGGTAACTCAGCTGTTAACTGCTGTCCTAATTTCTCAGTCACACCTGGTGCCACAACGAGCCCTACTATTATTTTTTGAGCCACAACACCCCTCCTTATCCTGATACTCATTAATCACTTTGATCATTACTACTAGTGTTTTTCTGTTTTATTTGCTTTTTATTATAATCAAACTGTTGTTGTTCATCTTCTTCTGCTTGCTTATAGCGATAATATTGACGATATGAATATGTTAAACGTCTCACCTTCTCTTCACTTTCAACTGTAGACCCCATAGCACCTGCTAATAAACCTAATGATGAGACAAACCATATTAATTTTAAATAATTGCTAAAAGTGTGTGCGGAGGTCGCAGTAGTCCAAGCATTAAACAAACGATTAGGAACAAATAATGTAACGCTAATCGATAATAATATATATAAAATTGCGTAACTAATAAATGTAATTACCATTAATGTTAATAACGTGGTGATATTATAAATTGTTCGATATATCTTTTGTGAATCGCTCGTCTGCCTCTCAAATAATTGATGTGCATACAATAACCAACATGACATACCAACAATTGCAATAATCATCAATATGATAAATCTGATAGGTGAGTATATCACACTTAGTTGCCACGGCATTGAAAATATAGCCACATAGGTACCCGTTGCAAAAGCCACTGAAATGATTTTTTTAAAATTTGTGATGGCTTTCCATGGCTCATTTGCTCTCGTTAAGCCGCAAATCAATTGAATCCAAGCAATAATAAATGTCGCATTAATATATCTATATTGGCTGTCATTATTTTGCGTTGTATCTTGAACTTTTTTAATATACGCCAGAGGATGAATCTTTAAATGGTGGTCACTTTCGTTATTCACAAATTGTGTCATTAACGAACTAATCATCTTCGTTAATTTATGTGTGATATTTAAAAATCCTAATGAAGGTAAAGAAATATACGCGGTTGCTCGACTATGATTAACATCACTCACAACAATCTGACCATCACTAATATTAGGCAAATCAATGATACCAATAGCAAAGTCCCATTGTTTATTTGCTTTAATATTGGCAATTTTATCCATCCCTTTGTCAATATCTTCTGCGGTACCGATCATCATATCGACAACAACTTCAAAATGCCAATCGTCATTTTGTAACTGATTCAGTTTACGTTTAACTTTTGGAATGATTCGCTCTGCATAGCGATGTGCTACGCCAGGTGATGATATAATTCCAATTCTATACATTACATACCTCTTTCTAGAAAATACTTAATTAGCATACTTATTTGTAACAGGTGTGGAACGGCAATATTTTTCAAAAAATTATTTCGTAGATACCCGTCTTACATATTTAGAGCTAGTTAGATTTTTAATCTTTACTAGCTCTTGCCCAACCTTGCCCGTCTTGCATATTAAAGTAAAAATTTTAGTTATAAAATTTTTCTATGACGGGTCCCTGCATTGCTTTATCACTTATGATTTTGAGTCATTTTTAAATCGATAGTATTAATATTTATAAGGATCTTGTTCTTTTTTCTCTTTTAAGCGTTGGCGTTCCATTTCAATAAAGTCATCGTGGTTCTCATGTGAACCTTGGTCGTTATCTTGATTCATATATGTTGACTCACTACTTGAATAACTATCAGTTTTATTGTCGCTATCACTATGCCAACTGTTATTATTAATATTTCTAAATTGTTGTTTAGTTTTTTTAACAACCAACATAATACCCGCAACAATATAGAGAATGCCTGCAATAAATGACGTTAAAAATGTTATGACACCAGCTATGATTAATAACGAACCTGACATTCTAACCTTTTTATTGATAACAGAGATGCTAATGATTGCTAGAATGCAAGAAACGATTGATAGAACCAGTGCTACAATAACTGTTATCGTTATAATTTGACTTAACTGTTCCATTGAAAATATATCAGTGACGTTAGGTTGTTGCTGTTTAACCTGTTCTAAAATTTCATTTTTTTGTTCGCCTGATAAGATTTTAGGCATAGTTAAAATTGTTGTGATGATGGACAATAGTTGAATTACAATACCTATCCAAACCATCACACGTTCTTTTGTGCGATTTAACATATGATGACCTCCTTAACTTCAATATATGATTTATTTTTACGTGATATCATCATTTTCACTTATGTTGTTTAAGCATAGCTACATAAATTCTTGATGTTAGCCAATAAATCAGTGAGTACAACAAACTTACAGTTATTATAACGATGATGTAGCTTGTTATTAAATGATTAATATTGGAAATGCCTATCATGATTAGTACTGTATGAATAATTTTAAGAGCAAATACGCTATGACAGACCGCCATAATCATTGGTATTGAAAAAAACCACCTGATTTGGCTATGTATCATTGGTTTAATTTTATCCCTTGCCAATCCAACTTGTTGCATGATTTGATATTTTTTTTGATCTTCATAGCCTTCAGATACCTGTTTATAATAAATCATTAAAAATATTCCTATCATTAAAACGATTGATACTAGACCACCCATAAATATAAGACCACTACTTAAATTATTCCACAGCATTGTAATTTCATTTTTCGATGTAATGCTAATTTTATATTTGTCTTCTAATCGATTGATAGTTGCTTGAAATATAGGTTCATGATTAGCAGTATTAAAGTTTATCGTCGTTGATATGTCATTATCTGCTTGATTAAAATACTTCAATATCTGATGACGTTGTTTGTCATTTTTGACAATTAATGCCATGCTGTCTTGAAAAAGCACAATATTTAAATTGTTATTTGTGACAGGTTTAATACTATACTTGCGATGATTTAGACTGACTTCAGTCTTACTTTTAAATACTGGAATATATGTTATCATACCCAATTCATTGTTTTTTAAATCAATAGGTTGATGATATTTATTATAATCTTGCATAGTCAATACTGTTACCATCACAGTTTTGTTGCCAAATATGACATCGTCAAATTTAATATAGTTTGCTGGATATGTATTATGCTTGGGTTGCATAATCATCAACTGATTATCAAACTTGAAGTTACTCCTAAATAAACTGGATTGATATATTTTAGGTTGCTCAACATTTACATGTTTCTTAATATCCTTTAATAATAAATAAGCTGTATGCTGACTATGTGTATGTGACTGCTGTTTACTATCTAATTTCACATCATAATCATTCGTCAATAATTTATTCATGCCATTATCAATATCTCTATATGTTGTCATCGTCATTGTTAAAGTCACAATTAAAAATGTACACAACAACGCTATCGTCGCTAAACTAACTGCATTGACCTTTAAGCGCTGTCTCAAACCAATTAATACTATGAAATATTTAGGATGATAAAATAGCGACGTTATTTTCTGGAAAATATGAATGATTCTATCACTTAATCCTATAAACAAGGTATAAGTGCCAACAATGACACACAACAAAAGAAACCATAATTTCATAAATGAATCAAATGTTGTGTGGTCTTGCAAAGCAATCCAATAACTGATAACCAATAACAGACTGCCAATAGTAATTAAGATATAGCTTAACCATCGTGATAATGTCTGTTGTCCAGTATCTTGTTGCTGTACCATCGGACTTTGAAATCTAATTTTAATTAAATTAAATACTAAAACAATGACCATAGTTATGGCGATAATAATTACTGTAATCATCATCGCAGTTGTATTAAATGGATAAGCTGCTAACGATACATCTCGTTCTCCCATTAGTTTTTGAAATATTAAAAAGAATAATGCACCAAATAAATAACCACCCATAATACTAATTAATGTAATAATACAAAATTGTATAAACATTTCGATAATGACTATACTATGAAGGTCTCTCCTACGCATTCCTAACATCATGTATACAGAGAACTCTTGCTTTCTATATGTCATAACAAAGTGATTAGCATAAGTTATAAAAACAAGTGCTAAAAATGCCAAAAATATGTTGCTAATAACAATAAAGACAACTAGTAAATAATTAATTCTTTGAATGTAGTCATTAAATATGACAGAAAGTAAAATATATTCAATCATGAATAAACAACTCGTCGCCATAACAAATGGAATAACAATATGACGCTGTGATTTAAAATAGCTTCGTATAATTTTACTCAGCAATTGCACCTTCATATTATTCACTTCTCCCATTGATAAGTGCTAAACTATCGGCAATCTTTTGTCGGAACGTCAGCTGTGCTTCATCACCACGATATATTTCATGAAAGAGTCTGCCGTCTTTAATAAAAATAACTCTACGAGCATAAGAAGCATCGATATTGGAATGTGTCACCATTAAAATGGTTTGCCCATCACCATTAATGCGTTGTAATAATCCCATTACTGTTTTAGACGTTTTAGAATCTAAAGCACCTGTAGGTTCGTCAGCTAATAACAACATAGGTTGTGTAATTAAAGCTCTAGCAATCGCTATACGTTGTTGTTGTCCACCTGAAATCTCTGTAGGATATTTAGCTAAAATATCAGTAATATGTAGTTGATTACTTAAATGTTTTAAGTCTTTAATGATTGATTTGTACGGTTTATTAGCTAAAATCAATGGCATGATAATATTTTCTTTATTCGTCATATTGGGTAAAAGATTAAAATCTTGAAAAACAAAACCGATTTTATGTTGACGATATCGTGCAATATCTTTACTTTTCAACTTACTTAGATAAATATCATCTACAATAATATCTCCCTCAGTTAAGTTATCGTATGATGCAATCATATTTAATAATGTAGACTTTCCTGAGCCAGACTCACCCATAATGGCAACAAATTCACCTTGTTCAACACTTAAATTCATATGATTGAGTGCAATGTTAGTATTCAAGCCTTTGCCGTATATTTTTTAACGTTATTAATTTCTAATAACATATGAGCACCTCATTTCTATGCTACCTTTATCTTAAAACAAAAAAATACTAATAACATTTAAAATCATAAAAAAATGTTATTAGTATCCTTACAAAAATGAAAGATTTACTTATATGGAAATTGAATTGTAAATGTCGTACCTACGTCGACAACCGAATCAACAGTTACTTTATGGTTTGTATGAGTTGCAATATTTTTGACAATAAACAAACCTATGCCACTAGCATTTGTTTGCGACTGGCCATTATAGCCAGAGTAGCCTTTATCAAATATTTTAGGTAAATCTGCTTCGCTAATACCTATACCATTATCTTTAATATGTAATTGCTGTTCTTGTTGATCAAAATCAATCCAAATATCTTTACCTCTAGCATATTTTAATGCGTTATTAATGATTTGTTCAATCATAATAGCAATCCATCTGATATCAGTTAATACCTTGTCATTACAAGGTTGATAGTGTATCTTTGTTTGTTGTTCAATAAATTGTACAGAGTATTTCATAATTATAGGTCTCACTAAATCGTTAACTGATATTTGTGATAGTGAAATATCAGCCTCTTCATTTAACAATTTCAAATAACTCAAAGTTAAACTTGTATAATTATCTATTTGTATAAGTTCTTGTCGCACACGATTAATAACTTTAGGATCATCTCGCTCAAGTAATAGTTGTGCCGCAGTAATTGGTGTTTTCATTTGATGCACCCATGTTAAAAAATAACTTTCTATATTATCTTTATACTCGATTTGTGCATTTTTCAATTGATAAAGGGTTTCTTCCAATGCTTCATTGCGCTTTTTTAAATCTTCTCGCTTAACAAAATTTAAATACTTAATACCTAGATAAATAACCATTAATAATATAATAATGCTTGTCGTGAGTATATATGCTTCACTAGGTAAACGATATAAATAAAAAATCAAACCAAATAAAGCTAATATGCTCAATATAATAACAAGTTGCTGTGTTACAGATTTTAAGAAAACTCTCATAAATTCTATACCTTATATCCAATATTTTTCTTTGTTTTTATAAAGTCATCAATTCCAATAGCTTTCATTTTCTTACGCAATCGTGTCATATTAACTGCCAATGTATTATCATCGATAAAATTTTCAGATTCCCAACACTTTTCGATAAGTGTCGTTCTACTAACATATTTACCTTCATTTTGAAAAAGTAACTTTAATATATGCAACTCAGTTAATGATAAATTGATACTATCATTGTTGTAACTTATTTTTGCTTCGTCAACGAATAATACACAACCTTTAACTTCTAGCTGATGGTTGATGATTGAAAAATCATAAGTACGTCGCAGTAGCGCTTGAATCTTCGCTATTGTCAGTGATAAATTGAAAGGTTTTTCAATAAAATCATCGCCACCCATTTGGATAGCCATGATTTGATCCATCTCATCCACCCTTGAACTAATAAATTTAATAGGTACACTAGAAAATTTTCGTATTTCTTGGCACCAATGAAAGCCATTAAATGATGGTAGATTAATATCTAATAAAATTAATTGTGGTTGATAATCTTTAACTACTTCTGTTATATGGTTGAATTCTTCTACTATGTTGACTTCATAATGCCATTTTTCTAATTCAATCGCTAAGCTTTCAGCAATGACAAAATCATCTTCAATTATTAAAATCTTCATAGATTTTTTCATTCCTTTATCAAATATGCCGTTTTTGATTATACCAAAATGAACTTTTAGTTTTTATCGCTATTAGACTCTTGATGATGCAGTGCTTTAGCGTCTACATCTTGGGGATTGTTTAAATGATCATTAGGTACTTCTTGTTGCATTTCTTTACTATCAATATCTTGAGGATTTTGCATGTATTGCGTCTGCTCTTTTTCTTGTTGTTTCTTTTTGTTACGTCGACGTTCTTCAATAATCGACATTACTATAAATAATATAATTAATAATGGAGATAACATTACTAAAATCATTTTATACACCTCATTCATCTATTATTTTTAATAATTGGTATTACTTACTATTTTACATCTTTCTGAATGGAGTTGTCATATATATCCCTTTTTCTTAATTTATATTTTTACCGAAAACACATATCTTCTCAAATATGGATATTTACATTTGAATTATAAATGGATGAGCAGAATGATGAGTATTTTATGACTTAAGACATGTTCTAAAATAATTATTACATATCTCTTTGTTGTGACTAGTGTATGTTTGATAGCTACATCCGAACAATAAAAAATAGCACTTGACATAACTTGGTGTTAACATAATACATCTCATATTGATAGACAACACAGAGAAACACTAAGGTTGAGTAATGGGCTTTCTGCAAAGAAAAATTAGCTTAACAGAATTTTTACTATACTATACAAACACGGGTTTGAATTTATTAACAATTATCAGTCCAATTTGTTAGAGAACCATATAAATAAAGTCCTGAGATTCAATTGCATCGTCTCAGGACTTTATTCGTCTTCTTAATATTCAATATTTGGAGCTTGGTTAACATGTGCTTGATACTTTTTAAATGCATAAAATCCTGCACCAACTATAGTTAAAATAACTGCAAATTTTTTCATATTCTTCAACCTTTCTCATCAATCTCTTAGGATTATGATTAAATTATATGACTTTATTATACACTTTTTTAAATATAATTTAAATTTAAGCCTTAACATGCCGACCAAATCGTTAGATATATCAGTTGTCACTTTCATTCTTAATATGCTTGATATAATCAAACCCTGGTCTTCCCATAGCTAGAGCTTCCATCACATCATACCAATCTGTACCTACTTCTTGATATATTTGTTGTAACAACTCGTCTTGCGCCTTGTTCAACTTAGAGATTAATTGTTGACCTTTCGCCGTTGTATATAATTTTTTTACACGTCTATCTGTTTCCAATACTTCTTCAACAATTAATCCTTGTTCTTTTAATTTTTGTAAAGTTGCATGAGACCCTTGCTTTGATATTTCAAGAATTTCTAGTAATGACTTGATTGTAATACCGGGCAATTTATTAATAAAAAATAAAAAGCGATGATGTTGCCGACTCATTCCATATTGTTCAATAATTTCATCAGCTGCAGTAATAAATGTTTTATATGCGAAATAAAACAACATATGTTCATAATCATTTTTGTTTGTCGACATGATAACCGCTCCTTTCAATACAGTAAACATATTATAATAAAAATGGGCTAACAAGTTATACATATTTATTGTCAATACTTGTTGATGTTTCACGAGAAACAACTCATATCTTTATATATTAAATCTCGAAAATTATTTAATATAATACTTTGTTAATATCTATATGCTTGATACTATCCAATGGTTACAACATTGGTTCATCATAAAAATCTTTCTATAATACACGTTATGTATTTCTCAGGAAATTTTTATGATTCAACAAACCATTCAATGGCACGTTTAATAGCATGATCCCAATAAGCATAATCATGTTCCCCAGGTCCATCTTCAAATTGATATGCAATATTATAAGATTTTAAATGCTCAATAAAATCTAAATTATCTTGATATAAGAAATCTTCCTTACCACACATAATTAATAATCGAGGAATATCTATACCTTCACTAACTGCTTGTTGTAATAAATAGTATGGATCTAACTCCGTCCCTTTTATATTACTGTTATTACCAATAATAGCCTCTTTAGAAAAATCATTCCAATCGATATCCATCAGATTCTGTGCTTCAAATACTGCTGATAATGGTGCAGCTTTAGAAAATTTATCACTTTGTGTTAAAGCAAAACGTATCGTTCCATATCCTCCCATTGAATGTCCCGCAATAAAATTATCTTCTCTTTTAGTTGATAGCGGGAATATTTGGTGCACATAATCATAAATTTCTAAAATATAGTCATAGTAGCTATGTCCATAAACCATATTAGTATATGCACTATGATCTACATTAGGCATAATTATTGCTATTTGATGTTCATTAGCATATCTCTCTATACTCGTATAGCGCATATATGTTGTTTCATCACTTGATAATCCATGTAGTAACATCAGTGTTTTAAGTGGTTTAGCTTCTTGATTTGGGTCAAAAAAACTTTGATCCTCAGGTAATATCGCTGTTAAATTTTGATGCATTCCTATAGTAGGAGAGCTATAGTTCATTGAAATATAGGCCATATGATTTGAACCCCTTCCTTAAAATCTTACTTCATTACATTTTACCCTTAAATTCAAAGTTAATAAAATATTTGTATAACAAAGCCGGACATATTGAATGCCCGGCATGTTATTTGTCTTATTTAATTGAATCTTTATTGTTATTTTTTCGTCTTCTTAATAAGAATAATGAACCTAAAGCAGCAAGTAAGCCACCGAATAATGTTCCGTTATTAGAAGTATCATCGCTACCAGTTTCTGGTAATGCTTTAGCATCGTCATGTTTAGGTTCGCCATGTCCTTGTTGATGAGGTTGGTCAAGTGTACCATCGTGATGACCTGAATCGGAATCACTGTCTGAATCGGAGTCGCTGTCTGAGTCAGAATCGCTGTCTGAATCAGAGTCACTATCTGAGTCAGAATCGCTATCTGAATCTGAGTCACTGTCTAAATCTGAGTCGCTATCTGAGTCAGAGTCACTGTCTGAGTCAGAATCGCTATCTGAATCTGAGTCTGAATCGGAGTCGCTGTCTGAGTCAGAGTCACTGTCCGAATCGGAGTCACTGTCTGAGTCAGAATCGCTGTCAGAATCACTATCTGAGTCAGAGTCACTATCTGAATCGGAATCACTGTCGGAATCGGAATCGCTGTCGGAATCGGAGTCACTGTCTGAGTCGGAATCGCTATCCGAGTCTCTATCTGAGTCAGAATCACTGTCCGAATCTGAGTCACTGTCGGAATCTAAGTCGCCGTCTGAATCAGAATCGCTATCTGAATCTGAGTCACTATCTGAGTCAGAGTCACTATCTGAGTCAGAGTCACTATCTGAATCGGAATCGCTGTCAGAATCGGAGTCACTATCTGAGTCAGAATCGCTGTCGGAATCGGAGTCACTGTCTGAGTCAGAATCACTATCCGAATCTAAATCGCTATCTGAGTCGGAGTCACTGTCTGAATCAGAATCACTATCCGAATCTAAATCGCTATCTGAGTCGGAGTCAATGTCTGAATCAGAATCACTATCTGAATCTGAGTCGCTATCTGAGTCAGAGTTACTATCTGAATCGGAATCGCTATCTGAATCTGAGTCACTATCTGAGTCAGAGTCACTATCTGAATCGGAATCGCTGTCAGAATCGGAGTCACTATCTGAGTCAGAATCGCTGTCGGAATCGGAGTCACTGTCTGAGTCAGAATCACTATCCGAATCGGAGTCACTGTCTGAGTCAGAATCGCTGTCGGAATCAGAATCACTATCTGAATCTGAGTCGCTATCTGAGTCAGAGTTACTATCTGAATCGGAATCGCTATCTGAATCAGAATCACTATCCGAATCTGAGTCACTGTCTGAATCGGAATCACTGTCTGAGTCAGAGTCACTATCTGAGTCAGAATCGCTATCTGAATCGGAATCACTGTCTGAGTCAATATCCGGGTTAACTGGTGGCTCTGGATCTACAACTTCTTCTCCATCAGCTGTACCTCCACCATTTTTTACTACATTTTCATTATTCCAACCAAATGCACTAAATCCTTGTGGTGATGTTGGATCAGCATTTTCTTCTATCACTTGGGTCTTCAAATTTTTACCAGAATTATCATAATGTCCATCAACAACCACTACATAGGTTTTGTTAATATCACCAAAATGAATTGTCGCCATATTTTCAAGATTATATGAAATTTTATCTTGGAAATTATCAGTTACATCAACTAAATTACTATCATTCGGATTTACTGCGTAACTATCTGAAATTTTTGAAGCATCTTTTACTTCATAAATTTTTATTTTAGTGTTATCAGCATTTACCTTACCGCTGCTGTCCTCAATCTTATCTTGATATCCTTTAATATACACCCAAGTATTATCTAATGTATGTGCTTTAGGATTCACATATACAGTTTGATTGTAAGTATTTTGACCAGAAATCGTATCTATACCAATAATTTGAGATGTTATGTTAGCACCATTTTCTGCCTCTTCACCTTGAGCTGGACTACTGTATTGTATATTAATTTGATTGTTAAATACTTCTCCAGCAATATCAATATTGGCATCATATATACCTGCTTTAGGAGCATTTTGTCTATCTGTAAATAATGGCAGTCCTAAATTACCTTTAACATTTGTCTTATTGTTGACAAAATCCGTGAAGACAAATTTATAAGTCTTACTAACTGTGTCGTAGGTTGCTGTCGCAACAACATCTCCTGCAGCATTAGTAATATCTTTAATAGGCATCGTGTTATTGACATTAGAATAATCAACATCTCCATTACCAGTTAAACTACTTGGTAACTGCATTGTAAAATAGTCCCCAGCTTTTACTTCGCCATTAACATTAAAATCTGCATTCATAAACGTATTGCCACTTTGGTTTGGATCAAATGTATGAGTTGCTAAATTAAAATTACTAGCAGTCACTTGATCGTTAACATTTGTCCCAGCTACATCTGCTGCTAACACATTGAATCTTGGTGACACAGCCATACTACGCATCATTGTTCTCGGCTTGGTAGCTTTAATTGGTTCTCTAGTCACACTATTCATGGTTTGTGATTGATTACTTTCAATTGAAGGTGTATTCATTTCTGCTTTGGCAAGGTGAATATTGTTTATGCCATCTTGATTACTAGTGGCTAATGTATCTTGAGAGTTAGGTTGAGCTTGTTGATTGTTCGTTGTATCACTGTCTTGTGGGGTTACTTGCTGTGGTATGGATGCTACTTTAGGGTTTGTTTCTTCAGTTGTTGAAACACGAATGCTTGGTGCTTTATCTTCTATATCATTTATTAAAGTTGATGCATTATTATGTTGCTCATTAGGCGTTGAACGTTGTTCAACATTTGAATCATTTTTTAAATCTAAATCAAGCGCTTGTTGATTCACATTATTATCATTTGTTGTAGTTAATGTATTGTTGTCACGTTGACTTGTGCTTTTTTCAGAGTCTTTATTAGCATTGTCGCTGAATGACTCCGTCGTTGCATCGGTTGTCTCTGCGGCATTAGCTTGATGATTTCCTAGTCCAAATAGTATTGTTATTCCTACTATTACTGATGTTGTTCCTACTGTAAAGCGTCTAATCGAATACTTATTTTGCTTATTCGATAAAAAATCTATTCTTTTTTTCAAAAACATCACTCCATTTCAAAAATTAAATTAGACTATACTGTATAATATATTAACAAAATAATCAATTATTATATCAAAAAAGTTAAACTTAATTGTTTATTTTTTTGTAGTTGTAATTATTAAAACTTAATGATGTTTAATCAAAATGATAAATAATTATTTAAAAAATAGTTTAATATATATAAACAAATCGAGTAGGAGGATAACCATTATTTGATTATCCGTCCTCTCACACCACCGAGCGTACGGTTCCGTACTCGGCGGTTCAATATCTTGCGTAAGCCGTCTCTGCGAGTTGGGTTAATGGTTCTAACCCCCACTTGTAGAGACGTTTTGTTGTAAGTGCACGATGAACTTCATGCGTTGATGATAAGCGCCAGTATTTCTTTCTTGAATTGGCAATTTTCATTGCACTCTTATGGTCAAGTCCATACTTACGTAACATCTTATATTTGGTTTTTATTCTTTTCCATCTTTTGAGGATTAGTTGTCTAATGCGTCGGTTTAACCATGATTGTAACTTCGTTACAAAACCTGTAATAAATCCTTTACCAAAGTAATTTATCCACCCTCGTGTTACTTGATTAATTTCTGATATAATCTCTTTAAAGGTACCTGGTCTATTTCGTTTCGTTAGACGTCTTAAGGTGCGTTTTAAATTTCTTCTTGCTTCCATAGTCGGTCTGAAACGATAAGTGCCATTTACTTTGGTCATTAGACAACTCAAGAACTTTAAACGTGTGATAGAACCTACCTTGCTCTTTTCACTATTTACAATAAGTTTAAGGTCTTTTTCGATAAACTTTGTCACACTTTCCATGACACGTTGACCCGCTCGTTTTGTACGTACAAAGATGACGAAGTCATCTGCATAACGAACAAAGCGATGACCACGTTTCTCCAATTCATTATCTAATTCGTGAAGATAAATATTACAAAGTAACGGGGAAATAACACCACCTTGCGGTGCACCTATTTCTCTACTTCGATAATTACCATTGAGGTCGATTGCACCAACCTGTAGGCTTCTACGAATAAATTTAGAAATGGCTTTATCTTGAACATGTCGTTCAAATAGATACATTAATTTATCATGGTTCAACATATCAAAGCACTGTTTTAAATCACAATCAACTGCAACTAAGTAACCTTCTTCATAGTATGTTGCACATTCTTTAAGTGCAGTTCCTGTACTACGATTCGGTCTAAAGCCATGACTGTGTTTTGAGAAAGTACGGTCGATACTAGGTTCAATGACTTGTTTAATGGCTTGTTGGATAACTCTGTCTCTTGCGACAGGGATTCCAAGCACGCGCTTTTTCCCATTTGATTTAGGTATTTCAACCTTTCTTACTGCTTGTGGCTTATACGTGCCATCAAGCAGTTTTTGTTTAATTTGTGGAAAGTATTTTGCGAAATGTGATGTTAATTCACTTACTCGCATGCCATCGATGCCAGGTGCACCGTTGTTTTTCTTCACTTTCTTAATTGCTTTTTGTATATTATTCTCTCTTACAACAAGCTCCATCATAGATGGAGACTCACGATACATTTCTTTCATTTCACCTAAGATTTACTGTACGCACTCATATATCCTTTTTCGTTCCACTACTTATCTTTCTATGAGTTGCCAATCATTAATTGTATTCTGTACGTTGTAAATCTCTAACCTCCATTCTTTACTTTGTATGAATATTGTTCAGTCCTTCAGTATTTCTACCTACTATGACCTCTGCTGACTTCTCATCATTCGTTATTACTACGATTTTTTTTATCGCTGATGAGACCTCCCCGGGTAAGAGTAACCACTTTCCACTCATTCCACTGCATCATTTACTATATAGAACTCGGGTAGTATCGGACTTTATCTTGTATTGCAGATTCATCCATTCCACATAGCCTTGTATGATATTTCTGTTCGTCAGTGCGAGTGTTTGCGTCCGACTTCCTTCAGATTCCATTTCACAATGGACACCCTTGTCTTTCGCTAACAGTTCCTACTACCAAGCCTGTAACGGACTTTCACCGTCTAGTAATTACCCATGCCGGGCGCACAATAAAAAGTTTATCACTAAATTGAGTGATAAACTTTTTGTATTCGTAAATTTATTTAACATTACTAGATTAACTAAATTTTTAATTAATAAACTAAATTATATTATTTAATATGCTAGTGTAGCTGCCATAAGTGCTTTAATTGTATGCATACGATTTTCCGCTTGATCAAATACTTTAGAATATTTACTTCTAAAAATATCATCAGTAACTTCCATAGCATTAAGTCCATACTTCTCAAATATTTCTTGGCCATAAGTTGTTTTTGTATCATGAAAAGCTGGTAAACAATGTAAAAATATTGTTGATTCCTTACCTGTTTGATTAAACATTTGTTGATTTACTTGATAATCTTTCAGTAAGTTAATACGTTGTTCAAATTCTTCTTCTTCACCCATAGATACCCAGACATCTGTATAAATAACATCAGTATCTTTGACAGCCTCAGCGATATTATCAGTAATCATAATAGATCCAACATATTGTTGTGCTTTTTGTTGTGCAATTTCTACGTAAGCTTCTTTAGGATTCAATGATTTAGGTGTACAAATTCTAATATTAACGCCTAACATTGCGCCTGCAACTAATAATGAGTGTGCAATGTTATTTCTACCATCACCAACATAAGTGACATTAAGACCATCTATATAACCAAAATTCTCTTTCATAGTCATAAAATCCGCCAACATTTGCGTCGGATGCCAATCATTTGTTAAACCATTCCATACAGGCACACCAGAATAGGTTGCTAAGTCTTCCACTGTTTGTTGAGCATAGCCACGGAATTCAATACCATCAAAAATTCTACCTAACACTTTTGCTGTATCTTCTACAGATTCTTTGACACCTAGTTGCAAATCATTTTTCCCTAAAAATTCAGGATGTGCACCTAAATCAATGGCGGCAACTGTAAAAGCTGCTCTTGTTCTAGTCGAACTTTTCTCAAATAGTAAAGCAATATTTTTGCCTGCTAAGTATTGGTGTTTAATACCTTGTGACTTATACTCCTTTAACACCATAGCAAAGTCAATCAATCCCTCAAATTCTTCTTTAGTATAGTCACTTTCTTTTAATAAGGATTTCCCTTTTAAATTAAATGGTTGTTGAATTTGCATCATTATCGTCGCCTCTCATTTCTATAAGGTATTGAATAAAACTTTCGGTAGTATCATTCTTTCAATCGTTACAAAATCGTTACAAAATTGAACATCATAATGTTATGTAGCCAGTTGTCAAAATCGTCGCCTGTTAACTCTAACTTTTTGTTATATAATACATAATAACGTGTTTTTATACATAATTAAAGTGTTTTTAGTTATTTTTATACATAAAATATTCAAAAAACGCACCATGATCTTAGAGTACTTTCAGTCTTACTTCTCACAAACGGCAGACTTCCCTTTATATCATAAATAAAAAAAGACCTTATGCCATACAATATGTATGACATAGGTCATTTATAAGCTGGTTATTAAATTATATGATTTATTTTGTAAGTGATTAACATTACTTCTTGTTTTTAAAGATAAATTACACGCCTACTTGATTCCAAGATTCCCATACATCTTCAGCTGTTTGCTCACCATACAAGTCTAAAGCTGATTGATATATTGCTTCTTTGGCATCTGCAAATGTAGCATTCTCTGTTAAATATTCTGTCAAAGCTCTATAGTAAATATGTTGTGATTTATCTTTACCAATAGATTTTATAACATTATAAGCTGCTTTGTTGGGTATACCTGAATTGGTATGTACACCACCATTATCACTTTCAGTGTGTACATAGTCTCTCATATTAGCAGGTTGGCCATATTGTTCAGGGTCTGACATGCTTCTTAAAGCATCCCCCTTCTTATCAGGTGTGTATACATCTTCACCCATTAAAAAGTCCTCATCATCTACAAAGTAACCAAAAACATCTGAGAAACTTTCATTTAAAGCTCCTGATTGATCTTTATAGACTAAACCTGCAGTTTCTTGCGTGACACCATGCGTAATTTCATGTGCTACTACGTCATTTGCACCAGCTAGGCCAGTAAATTCTTTACCATCACCGTCACCATAGATCATTTTGTCACCAATCCAAGCTGCATTATTTCTATTATCTTGTCCATCAAAATAATTTACATGTGTTAAAGAAACTATAGGACTACCTTGGTCATCATATGATTCACGTCCAAAAGTATTTTTATAATAATTGTAAACATCTTTGGCATAATAATTAGCATCAACACCTGCACGTTGATTATCCTTCATAAAATTCTGATCTGGATTAGTGATTAAACTAACTTGTGAGGTTTGTTCATTAAAATTATATGCAGATAATTTCCCTTGATGTGTAAGATCTTCTAAGCTAAAGCCATTTTCTATACTATTGATATTAATATCTTTAGTATCTCCTAAAACACCTCTACCTTTACCTGTTGTTGCAGCTTCACTAATAAGGTTTGTTTTATCTACAATTCCACCTGTTTGAGCGTCTACTTTCACTTGCCAGTGTGAAATTTTAGGTGATACTGTAACGATTTCAATGTTGTAAACATATTTATTCTTATTGCCATCAATTTCCACTTTGTCTTTTTTAACAACATTATCTTTCATATTATGTGCTTTATTTTTATCAATATGAACAGCGTCAAACGCTTTATTAATAGCTGTCGTCTTGTCTAATGTTACTTTGTTAGTTGGTTTCACTTTTTTAGCATCAGTATCACCATTAACTAAGACAACATCGCCAGACTTATCTGCATGTACTTTTACTTCTTTATCTGGTGCATAAACACCATCTACTTCAGGTTGTAACGTAAAATGTTTAAATCCTTTACTATCCTGTTTAACATCAATAACTGCATAATCTTGATAGTTATTTTTTACGTTTTGTGACTTAGGTAGTTCTTTCAATGCTTTAACTGCATCACTCTTTTGAGTAACTTTCATATCTATTGTGTCATTCTTGTTGTTACTTATAGCAAAAGCTGATGGATTTACAGTAGCCAATATAGTCAATCCAATGATGCTTGAAAATGTCATTTTAGACCATTTTTTCAAAATATAGCCTCCTAAAAATTTTAAAAACCAGCTTATAAATAAAATTTTAATTTAATTTTTATAAAAAGTAAACAAAAATATTGATTTATTATCTGTATTTTTGTTTAAAGTTTTTAATTATTTAAAGATTGCTTTTTTAATATTAATAATTATTATTCCCTGACAAAGTTATATACGCTTAACTTTGTCATCAATTCATAAAAAAATGAGTCGTTAATAGTTTATAAACTATACTTAACGACTCATTTATTTAAAGTTAATACTTATTTACTTGTTGTATATGGTGCGTAACCCATAGCTACTTCAACAACTTTATTATGATTGACAACAAACCAAATGCCTAACTGATTTTTCTTAGGTTGATAATAAAAAATACCACTTTGTTTATCTGCACTTTGTGGCGTTTTGGATTTTAATTGTTGTCCATACGCTTTTTGCAAGCCACTTAAAGACACATCATCTTTAACTACAAATTGTAGTTGATTAGCCTTTTGTCCATCTGATGTAATACCGTTGAATTTTTGGTCATACTTTTCAATTGATGTTTTACTATTTGTCTTTGCTAATTTAACATCATTAAACTTAACATTTTGATGTTTTATAGCATTGACGAAATACTTATCTGTTAAAAATGATGCATCTTTTCCTATATAACCATGATAACTATAGTGTGGAACTGTTGCGGCGTGAGCTTCTTGTTGCACAGGCACAGTTGAAATACTAGCGCCTAACAAAGTGCTAAGTGACATAGTAGTAGCTAGAAGTACTTTGGTTGTTTTCTTCATAATATGACCTCTCTTTATATATTATTAAGGGCTTCAAGTTAATTATAACGCCCTCTATTTATTAAATACTATTAATTTCGTTTATCTATATATAACAATTTTGTTATACTTAATAAAAATCACATTCATTAAGTTTCTTATGTTTTTAATTCCTTTCATCATAAGATTCTACAAATACAATGTTTAATTTAAAATATTAGTTCTCGAAGTAATATTACTTCTTGACTGTACGGAGGATAATAATTTGAAGAAAATATTAGCAACAATCGTCGTCCTAATACTCATTTTAGCTCTTGGATTTGCAGTTTTTGCTGCAGTCACACACAATAGTCAACCTGATACTAAAAGCCATAAAACAGAAAAACATGATAAAAAAGATAAAAAATCTGATGACAGTAAGGTTGACACTAGTGATATTGAAGATAATAATGCTACTAACAATGATAACCATTACAATAATGAACAGGCTGAGCAGTCTTCTCAACAGAATGCAACACCAAATAATAACGCAACACAGTCTAAATCTTCATCGCATAATCAAGCACCAAATCAAGGTAATCACAAACAAACACAACCTAAGCCAGAAAAACCAACTACCCACTCTGGTGGTGGAACAAATAGTAATGATAGTAATAAACAACCTGCCACTAATGGCACACCACAAACACAACCTAATACATCGTCAAACCCGTCTTCTACGAACAGTGCGAAACCTACAAATTCAAATACACAACCAGGCAATAAAGATTAACATAGTACCCCCTCAAACTATTCACTATAGTCAGAGGGGGTTTTAAATTATTTACTATATCGTCTTTCCATTTATATCTTCTTATCTCTAATAATTTTTGCAGGACCTTGGCTAACAATAGTATAAAACGTTTGTACTAATGTTTCTCTATCTACACGATGTGGATCCTTAATCCAATGTTGTATCATTGATAGACCTGCACCGGAAACATAACTAATAAAATAGTCGAATGGAATTTTTTGGTCATCACTAACACTTTCATTTTTATAATGATTTAAATGATTATAGATTTGATTATAAAGCTTATCTACTAATTTAGATTCTTTACCAATATTTTCGATACTAATGCGATAAAAATCCATATGATCATCTATATGTTTAATTACTTTTTCCATGACATTTTTTATTAATTCCTCAGAAAAATCCGCTTCATAGTTTTTACTTTCAGATGTTGTGTATGAAGCAATCTCTGCAATACTTTCATCTTCCATTTTTTCAAGTAAATCATATTTATCTAAATAATGTGCATAAAATGTGCTTCTATTGACATCTGCTAATTGAGCGATTTGTTGAACGGATACTTGCTCAAAGGATGTTGATTCTAATAACTCTAAAAATGCATCTTGAATCGCTTGTTGTGATTTACGTATACGGCGATCTTGTGGCATTATAATCATCCTTTCAAAACATATTATTCCACAATTATATGTGAAATGTTGGTTAACCTACAAATCAAATGGTATCAATGATTGTTGAAAGTCTTAAATCCTACTAGGATATAAATATAAGCAATATACAGATTAAAAAAGGTGTGATGATTAATGACACAAAGTAAATTAGGAAATCCACAATTAACAGTGACTCCTGTTGAATACGTACAAGATGGTGTTAATCACATTGTTGTTGACAGTGTGCAATACGGAAATCAAGAAATGACAATGGAAAAAAATGTACCTGTGACGATGAAAGACGGTACAACATTGTATGTCAATATATTTAGACCCTTTGAAGAGGGACAATATCCTGTTGTTATTTCTGCAGATACTTATGGTAAAGATAATAAACCTAAAATTACAAATATGGGTGCTAACTGGCCAACATTAGGTTCTTTTAAAACTTCAAGTTTTACTCCAGAAGAATCACCAGACCCCGGATATTGGGTACCAAATGGTTATGTCGTTGTTAAAGTAGCTTTACGCGGTAGTGCTCAATCAGCTGGTCGTTTACTGCCTTGGGGACCTGAAGAAGCTCAAGATTACGCAGAAGTGATCGATTGGGCAGGTGAACAACCTTGGAGTAATGGAAATGTTGGAACGAATGGTGTTTCTTATTTAGCAGTAACACAATGGTGGGCTGCTTCATTAAATCCTAAACATTTAAAAGCTATGATTCCTTGGGAAGGTCTTAATGATATGTATCGTGAAGTAGCTTTCCACGGTGGCATTCCAGACACTGGCTTCTATCGTTTTTGGTATCAAGGTATTGTACAAAGATGGCCAAACAATGACCAAATAGAAGATTTAGTTGCCAATCAACAAAATCATCCTTTATTTGATAGCTATTGGCAACATAAGCAAGCACCGTTATCAAATATTCAAGTTCCTATGTTCGTTTGTGCTAGCTGGTCAACACAAGGCTTACACAACCGTGGTACATTTGAAGGTTTCAAACAAGCAAGCTCTAAGCAAAAATGGTTGTTTGTTCATGGTCGTAAAGAATGGGAAACATATTATGCTAGAGAATCTCTCGAAGCACAACGTCAATTCTTTGATTACTTCTTAAAAGGTATCGATAACGACTGGACAGAACGTCCACGTGTTATTTATGAAGTTCGTGATTCATTCTATAAAGGTGAACTGCGTAGCGCAAGTGATTGGCCAATTCCAAACACTGATTATGAAGCATTATATTTAAACGCTTTCAATCAACAATTATCTATGGAAGAACCAACTCAAATCAGTCAAATTTCATATGATAGTGAAGCCCTTGAGAGTGGTAACGATGAAGTTCATTTCAACTATACATTCAATCAAGATACTGAATTAACAGGTAACATGAAATTAAAACTATGGGTATCTACTGATCAATCTGATGATATGGATCTATTTGCTGGTATTAAAAAATTAGATCGTCGTGGCAATGAAGTTCACTTCCCAGACTTTAACCATATTGAAGATGGTCAAGTTGCAACTGGTTGGTTACGTGTATCACACCGTAAATTAGATACTGAAAAATCTACAATTGCACAACCTTGGCATTCACATGATGAACTTCAAAAATTACAACCTAACGAAATAGTACCTGTAGAAATTGAACTTCTACCTTCTGGTACACAATTTAACAAAGGCGAAAGTTTAGAAGTTGTTGTTAAGGCAAGTGAAGTTGTCAAAGGTAATAGTACACCAGGTTTAAGTACTAGATATGAACATAATGAACTATTAAATAAAGGCCAACATACTATTTATTCTGGTGGACAATATG
The DNA here is from genome assembly GCF_017357005.1 of Staphylococcus simiae. Lineage (NCBI taxonomy): Bacteria > Bacillati > Bacillota > Bacilli > Caryophanales > Staphylococcaceae > Staphylococcus > Staphylococcus simiae. Next base: position 2,551,014 of record NZ_CP071589.1, read on the forward strand.
ATTCACACTTAATCATTCCAGTGATTAAGCATTAAATTAAACAACCATAGTTCTCTAAAAAATATACACTACGCATTTCGATATGCTATATAACAGTCTCAAAAATTGGTGAGCCAATATAACTAAAAAGATCCATACCTTTGGTAGACAAGCTATTTGTCGACCTTAGGTATGGATCTTTTGTTTACTCTGTTACATTACTTTCATCAACTTTTTCTGAAACTTTTTTCATCATTGGATCTGTAATAGGTTTAAGAATCAATCCTACTACAAAGAAACCTATGCCAAATAAAGTAAGTATGATTAACTTTGTAATTAATATTTCTGGAACAATACCACCTACTGTTTCGCGAAGTGAGTCAATTGCATACGTAAATGGTAAATATGGTGAAATATTTTGGAAAAATTGTGGTGTCGTTTGTATTGGGAATGTTCCGCCACCACCAGCAATCTGTAGCACTAATAAAATAATTGCAATTGCTTTACCTGGGTTACCAAGTAATGATACGCATGTATAAACAATAGCATTAAAAATTAGTGAACTAAATACTGTAATTGCGACGAATAGTACTGGCGATTCCACACTCGCTTTTAAAATGACTAAATCCCCTACTGACACAATAAATGCTTGAATGATACCTAGAGTAAAGAAGAATCCGGCTTTACCTAGGAAAATTTGGCGTGTCGTTAATATGTTTTGCAAACCTTTATGTTTGTTGTCTACTGATAATAAACTAACCATTAGTAATGCACCTACCCACACTGACAGTGCAGTATAGAATGGTGTCATACCAGAACCGTAATCTTTAACTGGAAAGACATCTGTTGTTTTCTTATTGATTGGGTTAGCAATAACATCGGCTTGTTTTTTTAAGTCATTTTTTAATGTATCAATTAATTTATCTACAGCATCATCTTTATCTAATTTCTTAAAGATTTTATTAGCTTTTTTCAAGTCTTTTTCAACATCTGGTAATTTATTTTCAGAGAAATCAGCTAGATTAGATAATGCTTTCTTAGCTTTAGGTTGATTTGTATCTAATAAATCAACAGCTTGATCATAACCGCTGAATAATGTTGGTAAGTTCTTATTAACACTTGCTGTAGCATTAGTAAGTTGTTGTTCTAATTTAGGTAAATCATTACGAACAAAACTAGCAGCTTTCGCTACATCTTTTTTAGCGGTTGGGAAGTAGGCTTTAGCTGTTGACATTGCAGTAATATAATCTCGCTCAATACTAGGTAAGACAGTTTGTAGCTTATTTATACGTTCTTGACCACTTTTTAAAATTGCTTGGCCAGACGTAATTACCTGGTTAATTGAGTTCAATTTAGATTGTATTGTTGATAATGACGCTTGTCCGTCTGCTAAACCTTTCATAATATCATTAGATACAGATAACAAGTTCTTATTAAGTTCATCTTTAATATAGTTTCTAAATGATGTTAATGATTGATCCAATTTCGGAAGATTATCTAGCACTTTTGCTGCTTCATTCGTACCTGAACCACCATTTGCTAAAGCATTACTAAGTTGATTTACCAATCTTAACTGTCGATTGATTTGATTGTTAGCATTTTTAATTTTCTTAATTTCTTTGGATAAGTCAACATCTTCATTGTTTTCTAATTGTTGTAAAATATCTATCATTTGTTGGTTATATTTCGTTGTATATTCTAAACGTGATTTAACATTGTCTAAAGGCTTAGCAAATTCATTAGGACGATTCGTCGCTAAAATACCATATGCAATATTCTTTAAATCTTTGTTATCTTGTTGTGTTGCTTTAGCTTGTGTATTCATATTATTAGATAATGCTAAGAGTGATTCTGTTAAGGCAATATCCATTGACTTGACATCTTTGTTTGACAGTGTGCCATTATTATTGGATTCAGTATCTGTCGTACTTACAGGCGTGGTCTTCAAATCACTATAACTACGACCTGCTGATTTAGCCTTAGCACTCTGTGTTGTTGTATTGGTTGCTTGTTGATTAGCATCAAGTGTATTGCTACTTTGATTTTGTTGTAAATCTTGCTGGACATTTTGATTATATTGTTGCGCACGTCCTACGGCATCTTTATAATCACCAGCACGATCATTGACTTGTGCCACAAATCCTTTGGCATCTTCTAACTGTCTATCAGCTACACTAATACCTTGACTTGCTAAATTAACACCTTGATTAATCTTTGGAAATGCATTTGGTACGTCATCAGCTGCAAAATTAAGCGCTTTTTCAATTTTTGGCATATAAGCATTCAACGCTAAGATTAATTTAGCTTTTTCGTTAAGCTCTGGTATCGCAGCATTCACATCATTTAATTTTTGTTGTGCAGATAAAATGTCACCTTTATAATTCCCTAAATTTCTAAAATCATTAGCATAACTATCTAAAGAATCTTGGTGTTTATTTAAATAAATAATTGTATCTGCAAACTTGTTAATTTTTGGCAAGGAATTATTGGCTGCATATACTGCATCTTTAATCTTATTTATCGTTGGTACATTATCTTCTATAGTTAAGCCAACTTTATTCGCTTCTTCTAATAACGCTTTAGTTACTGTTTTATTAAATTGCTCATTAGCTTTTTCAACTACCATCGATGAACCGGTATCAGTTAATTTTGATGCTACGGCATTAATTTTCTGGTTAACTTTAAAATCAACATCCGCTTTTTCAGGGTGCTTTCTTAATGTTCCTGTAATTTGATGCGAAAATTTAGAAGGTATGTAAATCCCAGCAAAATATTTACCCATCTTTATTTCATGATCAGCTTTTTCACGACTAACAAATTGCCAATCAAAACTGTCATTTTTCTTCAACGATTTCACCATAGTGTTACCGACGTTAATTTCTTTACCTTTAACTTTGTCACCTTTATCCTCATTAACAACAGCTACTTTAATATGCCCTGTATTGGAATAAGGATCCCACATAGCCCAAAGATTAAACCATGCATAAAATGATGGCAAAATAGCTAGCCCTGCCAAAATAACCCAAACAGCAGGTGTCTTAGCTACTTTCTTCAAGTCCATCTTAAATAATTTAAATGCGTTCTTCATTGTCACACTCCTATACCGCTTCAATTCTCCGATATATTTTTCTATTAAAACAATTTATTTTTTCGTCATTAGTTAGTATAATACCTTTATTGTGATGTTAATTTTAATTGATATCTATCAACTAATTCAAAGATATGATAAATTATAACAAATTATAATTCATTATCACACTTAAACATCATATTTTTCAAGGGAGAATGTTAATATGCCTAAAAATAAAATCTTAATATATTTACTATCTACAACACTTGTTTTACCAACTTTGGCTATCCCTACTGCGCACGCAGATGAAGTACCAAATGATAAGATATCACAGTCATCAACTGATACTAAAAGTAACACAGATGATGATAAAGAAACGGTAAAAGATAGCAATGATAAAGACAAAAATAAAAATACTTCAAAACATAAATCAACAACTCAAGCTAATAAAGCATCCAACGATAACCAACTGTCACAAGATGACGATGACAATACTAAAGATGATGTTACTAATGACCATAACAAAGATGATAACTTAATGGATCATATTATTAATGATGACATGTTGAAACAATCACACTTCACTCAATTATTTGAACCTGATAAATATGAGGATAGTATCACGTTGACTTCATTAATTCAAAATTTATTTAACTTAAACTCTGATATCTCAGACTATGAACAGCCAGAATCATCATCTCACAACAACGAGGCAGACAATACTTCTAAAGAATCATCACAAACACAAACTGAAGACAATAAAGATCAGCCTCATCAAGGCAATGAGCAACAAGATGATAATAACAAGTCGTCATCTTCAAAAAATGAGCATACTAAAGTTGATAAAGAAAATACTCAGTCATCAATTGATAACAATACGAATCAAGTAACAACTAATGATGACAAACAACAAACTGATGGTAGTCAAGATAACCAACAACACAACAATAAAACATCTAACCCTGAAGAAAGCGATAGTACAGTTACAGATTCAGCATTAGATTCAATATTAGATGAATATAGTGAAGATGCTAAAAAAACACAACAAGATTATGAATCTAAACATAAGCATCACAAGACAGGGACAGATAATAACATTTCAACATCTAAAAATGACAATCCACAATTACCTACAAAAAAGGAATTAGAGCATAAAGAAACACCTATACAATCATTTGAAGATCATGATAACATCCGTAAATCTGATATCAGATCGACAACACTCTTCGAGTCATTGCCAAACTTATCAGGTGGTAATGATAACAGCGAAAACTTTGATGTCGTAGATTCTAAAGATACTCGTAGTTTTATTAAATCTATCGCTAAAGATGCTCATGACGTTGGCCAAAATGATGATATTTATGCATCTGTGATGATTGCTCAGGCAATTTTAGAATCTGATTCTGGTCGTAGTGCACTGTCTAAATCACCAAACTACAATCTATTTGGCATTAAAGGTGCTTATCAAGGACAGTCTGTCTCTTTTAACACACTTGAAGCAGGCGGTAACGGTATGTATAGTATTAACGCTGGATTCAGAAAATACCCTGATACAAAAGCATCTTTACAAGATTATTCCAACTTAATTAAAAAAGGCATAGATGGTAATCCAACGATATATAAGCCAACATGGAAAAGTGATGCACCTAGTTATAAAGATGCCACTTCACATTTAGCCAAAACATATGCTACGGATCCAAATTATGCTAAAAAGTTGAATACTTTGATCAAACATTATAATTTGACTCAGTTTGATAAAAAAGAAATGCCTAATTTATCTAACTATACATCATCTATTAAAGATAGTGATGGTTCAAATCATAATTTCAAAGCATTCCAAGAAACAACTAGTAGTATGCCTTATCCACATGGTCAATGTACTTGGTATGTCTACAATCGTATGAAACAATTTGACTTATCCATTAGTGGTAGCCTAGGAGACGCACACCATTGGAATGATCGTGCTGCTCAAGATGGTTATCATGTAAGCCATACGCCAAAAGCACATACTGCCGTTGTCTTTGAAGCTGGTCAAAATGGTGCAGATGCTCAATATGGTCACGTTGCATTTGTTGAAAAAGTAAATCGTGATGGTTCAATTATTATTTCTGAATCTAATGTCAAAGGTTTAGGCGTGATTTCATATCGAATCATTAATGCAGATGATGCTGAAGCATTATCTTATATCTCTGGAAAATAACTATAATATATAATGACGTTTTACTTTTTATATCCACTAATTGAATGTCAATAACAGTATGAGTCAAAAAATACGGTTCTCTCCCAAATTGGACTGATACATAATTATTCATTTTTTATTTATCAGTCTGAAAAATAGAGAACCAAAAATACCCAAGAAACAGTCATGATTGTTTCTTGGGTATTTTTAATGTCACTATTTATTTAACGTCTTATTACAAGGTACCTTTCCATGATTCCACTGATTCAATATGACAAGAACGACTTAAAATTTGTTCAATAATAAAATCATGCTTGTCATCTGAGCGGTCTCCTACTGCATCTTCTAATACGGTAACTATATAATCTTTATCTACTGCTGCTAAAGCTGTACTCAATACAACACCACTTGTTGACACACCTGTAAGAATGAGATGGTCTATTTGGTTTGCACGTAATAAAACTTCTAATTCACTTCCAGCAAACGCACTAAATCGACGCTTAGCAATTTGTGGTTCACTATCTAATGGTGCTAATTCTTCAAGAATCGTTGTTGATTGATCTTGCTCTGTCATACCATAGCCTTGTGCTTTAAAATTTGAAAATACTTTATTATTCGGAGAAACATCCATAAACTGTTTATCTAAGACCAAACGAATGAAAAATACTGGCATATTATTATTTCTAGCTGCTACTATTGCTCTTTGATTGGCCTTAATAACATTATTAATTCTCGGCATACTTCTAGCTATACCTTCTTGCATATCCATAACTAGTAACGCACTTTTCTGAGACATTGTCATTCTCCTCTACTTATTTCAATAATAAGAGCTTATTGTATTATATTTTTCAGCATTTTTAAAATCGTTGAGCTAAACTATAGCATTTTTTAACTGTGTTTGCGTCTGTGATAACGATTCAATCCAATAATAGCAAGACCTGCTGACAATAAGATGACAGATAATGGTAACCAATGGTGTTTAATAGCTTCCCCAGTTTTAGGTAGAGAAATATTACCATCATCATCAAGTAATCCACTTAACAAACCATCACCTGAACCTAATGTTAATATATCTTCTGGCGTCGGTGTTGGTAAATCAGGAATGTCATCTAGGATACTGTGGCCACCTAACAATCCTGCACCATCATTTAATACATTAGACAATTGGCCTAGCTGATCAGAGCTATTTCTGTTATTCAATCTATCCAACAAACTAGGACGATTTGTGATAGGTGATAAAATATCATTAATATTTCGTTTCGTTTGATTCAAACGCTGTTGTAATTGTAATAAATCATCCGCTTTACCATTCAATGCCGCTTTAACTAAACTAAGCATCTTAGACTGATCTTGTTCTGCTTTAGTAATTAAATCTGCCAATAATTTAGCTTTGCCTTGTTCAATACGTGTCGCTAAAATCGTTTCGATCGCTTGTCTTTTATCTTTAGCATTATTAATTACTTCTTGTAAAATATCATCCGCAGTTGCCTTTCCAGATGATATAAAATGACGTTTGAGCTGATCAACAATTTGATTATTAGTCAATTTCTTATCTACAAATTGTTTCGCTAATGACTGTGCTTCTTGTGAACTTAATTTTGTTGATAATAATTGGCTAATTAATTGTTCTTTATCTTTAGATTGATCCAACATAGCTTTCAAGATATCGTCACTATTATTTAATGTTAAACCATCGATGTGATGAGCAATTTGATCTGCAATCTGCTGATCTGTTTGGTGTGTCGTTGTAATATTGTTTAATATTCGGTCCGCTTCATTTTTACTAAAGACACTGTTAACAATATTTTGTACAGCTTGATCTTTATTTTTAGTATTAGCTAATTGCTTCAAGATAATTTGTCTTTGTTTAGCGATACTTTGTTTAGTATTGATTACTTCTTTTTTCAAAGTTGCTTTATCAGAAGCAGATAAATCTGATTTATTAATTTGTTTATCCAAATTTTGTAAAGCGTTTAATTTACGTAATGTATATTGTTTTGCTGGTTGATGACTATCATGAGTGATTTTAGATGCTAAATTATAATTGATTTTATCACTACCTTGTAACTGTTGTGATATTTTATTAGCTTTATCTTCACTGTTATTTAATAGTACATCCTCTTTACTAAGATCTTTTATGGTATCTTGAGCTTCGTCTTTTGATACATCATTGTCGTTATTAGACGCTTCATCAGATGATTGTGCATTGTGACCTTGATCATTAATTTCACTAGTATTAGAAGTTTGATTTTCTTGTTTAGTCGCTTGATCTATCTTATCTAAATCACTTAATGCTTGATTCACTTTATCACTGACATCGTCACGTTTAGCATGGTCATCAGTTGCACCTTCTTCTTTAGTTGCATCTTTATGAGACGTTACCATCTTTTCTTCTGTCGAATCATTTTGTTGACTACTATCAACTTTATCGTCTAATTCATCTAAATCAGCTAAAAATTGATCAAGTTTCTCTTCAGTGTTATCGTTCTTAGCTTTTGTTGAATCTACTGAATTAGCAGAGTTATCGTTATCATCTTTAGTTGTATCTTGTTGCTTAGCTTTATTGTCGTCATTAGCCTGTTGAACGATATCATCAATGTCTGAAGATGATGTTACTTTTTCTAATTTTTTCTTAAATTGCGTTTTCTTGTTATCAGTCAAATGCGCCATTTTTGAAATGTCGTTCTTAGCATCATCAATATCTTGTTCTAATTGTTTATCTCGTGCTTGCTCATCAACTGCAGTACGTTGACTATCTTCTGCATGCGCCTCATGATTACTGATATTAACAGTCATTAAAGAACTACTCAAAATCATGGCTGAACATGTTAATTTCACATAAAACTTAAATGGGTGTGAATGCATTTTTGCCATCAACTTACTCCTTCCATACTTCTTCGAATAAATATTTAATTTCAATTATATACCAATTTACTGGAAAATTACATAAGTCAGCGTAGCTTTTATAAATCAAAGTTCTCACTAAATCCATATAAACTTCTTCAAAGTAATCTTCAAATATAATGTATTTCCCTTTATAATCTAATATTTTATAATAGAATTAAGTATGGGCGTAATCCCTCTTTTTCTATAGTTGTGGTGACTTAAATGATAGGGTATTGTGCCCTTTTTTCAAAATACGTCAATTCATAGTTCACTTTCGTTTTTTCGAAGCTGGCCAAAATAAAATCACAACCATAAAAAGTAAAAAATAAATAATAAACCAAAAATCTAAATGACTCTGATTTACCTGCTGATATATAAAAATCAGCATCAAGATAGACATAATTAATTGCACAGAAAATCGTAACCACATAAAAATCTAGCCCCTTTAACAAATTCTATTAATGATAATTTACTATATTAAGCATAAAGTAAAAAGTATTACTTTAATGATTTTTAAAATTATTAAAATAGTTTCTTAACTTTGATATCATTTATTTTCTTTTTATAAGGTTAAGAGCATTTTTAAATACCTACTAGCTCCTTGTTTTGATACATATTGCATATCGTTCGCACCTCTCCCACATTTTACTTCCGATTGATCTTAAACGTACTATCATTTTAAAACCACATCTAAATGGGAGTGGGACAGAAATAAATTTTATATAAAATTTATTTCGTAGATGCCCGTCTTGCACATTTAGAACTAGTTAGATTTACAATCTTTACTAGTTCTTGCCCAACCTTGCCCGTCTTGCACATTAAAGTAAAAATTTTAATTATAAAATTTTTCTATGACGGGTCCCTCCCACCCCGGCAAGACTGACTAGGTTTTCAAAATGGTGATTTATCAACGCTTTGAAAACCAGACAGTTACTGCCAAATGCTTAAATTTAAGTGTAAAATACATTTTGTCCCAGGCTCTATAACCATAATTATAAGCTTCATAAAAGTTATGCAATAAAAATCTCTAATTCGAAATATAATCATTGACAGAACTCTTATTGCGCATTACAATGAATCCAGTATAAAAAATATACCCAAAGAGGTGTACTAATGAAAATCGAACTTGGGTTAACTTCTTTTGCTGATAATGGACCTATTCATACACCTAATGGTATTGAAAAGGCTATCCCACAAGCACAAAGAATAAGAAATATTGTTGAAGAAATAGAACTAGCAGATCAATTGGGGTTAGATATTTATGGTTTAGGAGAGCATCATCGTCAAGATTACGCTGTATCTGATCCTGTAACTGTTCTGGCTGCTGCAGCAAGTAGAACGAAAAATATTAAGCTATCATCAGCTGTCACAGTATTATCATCAGATGACCCTGTACGTGTTTATGAACGATTCTCAACTTTAGATGCTGTGTCAAATGGTCGAGCTGAAATCATGGTTGGTAGAGGCTCATTTATCGAATCCTTTCCATTATTCGGCTTTAATTTAGACGATTATGAAACTTTATTTAATGAAAAATTGGAACTACTGTTACAAATCAACCAACATGAAGTCATCACTTGGGAGGGCTCACTTAGACCTAGTTTAAAACAAGCTGCTGTATACCCACGAACTGAACATGGTGATTTACCAATATGGATTGCTACTGGAGGCACTCCGGAGTCTTCTTTAAGAGCTGGCGCTTTAGGTTTACCTATTGTATATGCTATCATTGGTGGCAACCCTATGCGTTTTACACGTAATATCGAAGTATATAAACAAGTTGCTGAAGCCTATGGCCATAATAGTGAACAGTTACCTATCGCCGTACATTCTTGGGGCTACATTGCTGAAACTGATGAACAAGCCCGACATGAGTTCTTCCCTTCTTTGAAAGCACACCAAGACGTACTGGGAAAAGAGCGAGGTTGGCCACCTTATGATGAAAATTCATTTGAACGTGAAATTGGCAACCAAGGTGCACTTTACTTAGGTAGTCCTGAAACTGTAGCACAGAAAATCATTATGACGATAGAAGGTTTAGGTATTAACCGTTTTATGATGCACATACCTGTAGGGTCTATGCCACACGATAAAACAATGGAAGCTATTCGATTGTTTGGCGAAAGAGTAAAACCTATCGTTGATAAGCACTTTAATAATAATTAACTATTTGGAGGAAATGAATTATGATTTTACGTTATGTAACAAATTTAAAAATTGCTAAAGAACTATACGAAGCGAGTAAACCAAAATTAAAAGGTGACCAAGGTATGCAAGATACATTTTCAAATGTCTTTGGTTTACCATCAAGCATGGTTAAATATGTAGGCGCTGCTGAAGCTGCAACAGCTGCTTTATATTCAGTAAGTTTCTTAAACAAAAACGTTTCAAGACTTGCTTCTTTATCAACGATTGGTATTTTAAGTGTCGCTGCCTATAAACACTTCGAAGCTGGCCAAGGTAAAAAAGGTGCACAACATGCACTTGATTTAGTTGGACTTGCTACATTAAGCCTATTAGATACTATTGGTGGTAGCAAAAACAAATAATTAACTATTGAATTAACCCCCTGCAAATCATTAATTTACAGGGGGGATTTTTGTATAAATGCGCTCAAAATATTCATTGATACTCATGCCAATTTTTATTCTATTGGTCTATCTATAGTAAATATGTCACCTATATTAGCATAGTCATTACCCGCTAAACGTGATACTGCGTTTAAATGCGTAGCATCTATTTTATAATTCTCTTTATATACATCATCTTCTATATGATATGTCACAACTTCACCAATGATTAAATCCGCACCATTGTCTTCGGAACCTAAAACAATAATTTGATCTAAGCGGCACTCTAAACGAATACTCGCTTCTTTAATACCGGGCGTTTTAATATTGGTTGATGGTATTGTTGTAAAAGTGGTGCGATTCAACTCACTATCACTGTATGGCAAAGGTGCTGCCGTTTCATTAATATCAGCAACATTATTTTTATCAGTAATATGTACAACAAAGTCACCATTACTATCGATATTAACTGCTGTATCCTTACGTTTTCCGTTAGATCGTTGTACAGCTATCGCTATCATTGGCGGTTCATTGTTAACAATATTAAAGAAACTAAAAGGTGCTGCATTCATAGATTGATCTTGATTCATTGTAGTGACGAATGCTATAGGTCTAGGAATAATTGACCCTATCAATAGTTTATAATTATCTTTAGCAGACATGTCGTTGGCATTGAATGTTGGCATCATCATTCACACCTTTCTTTATTTTTAATTGTCATATCTATATTTATATAATAACTCTGGATGAATGTGACACATCGCGATATCTTCTGGATATTTTTTCAAATGTTGTTGATGTTCTTCACTACTTTTAACATAATTAGATAGAGGTAAGACTTCTACTGCAATACGCGCTCTATCTTGTCTCTGATTGATAAATTGTCGTGCTTCAATTAAATGTTGGTTCACTACGCTATAAATACCTGTACGATATTTACGACCAACATCATTACCTTGGCGATTGATGCTATATGGGTCTATAATTTCGAATAAATATGTCATAATGTCAAATACCGTTAATTTACATTGATCAAAATCTATTTTCACACATTCAACGTAGCCATCATAATCTCCTTGTAAATCTAAAGATGAACCATTTGCACGCCCTGCTTCTGTAGATATAATTCCAGGAATTGTTGAAAAAAATGCTTCAACACCCCATAAACATCCACCAGCTACATAAATCGTCTCCATTTCCGTCTCCTTATATATAAAAGTATAGATACGTTGCTTGCTAGTCTATCAGCTATTTTTTCATAATGATAGTACTTTTACTTCATTATCTATTGTCACTCAATAAACATCTTTTACTAAGTTATACCAGGTGATGCCACCATGAGAAGACTCAGAAACACCTTCATTAATATAACCATAATGTTCGTAGAGTGATACTAATTCATTTTTACAAGTTAATGTGACAGCTGTGCGTTGATGTTGTTGCGCCAGTTGTTCAAAATATTTTAACAAGCGTCCAGCAATACCTTGGTGCCTATATTCAGGTGCTACAGCAACACCTAAGATACTCAAATAACCGCCTTGCTCAGGATTATAATCAATATGCTCAAATAAGTCGTCGGTAATGTATCTTTGAGTTATGACTGGTCCATTAATATACCCCGCAATTGCTCCATTATCTTCTAAAACGATAAACGTATCATTGATACAATTAATTCTCTCTCTTAACGCTTCAGCTGACGCACGCTCTTCTTCTGAAAAGCCTATATTTTCAATTCTAATCAATTCATCTAAATCATTTAAAGTTGCATGCCTAAAATGCATATCATCACCCCTTCTAATACTATGACATATTATCATATAAAATCATCTTACAATCGACATATTTATTATGACAACTACATTGATTTTATAGTGTTATATTTTAATTCTTTATTGTTTTATGTAGTGACATTAGCAATATATAAAAACTCGCTCCATATCTCTATTAATACGGAGCGAGTTAATCTTCTTTAACAATTTTTTTATTTAGTTAAAATTTAATTATTTTTCTTCTTTTTTCTTACGTCTACCGAACATGAACAATGATCCTAACGCTGCAAGTAAACCACCAAATAATGTTCCATTATTAGCAGTATCATTGTTACCAGTTTCAGGTAATCCTTCATCATGACCGTGTTTTGGCTCTCCATGTCCATCATGATGATCATGTTCTGGTGTTCCTTCATGATGGTCTGAATCGCTGTCGGAATCTGAGTCTGAATCGCTGTCCGAATCTGAGTCGCTATCTGAGTCTGAGTCGCTATCGGAATCTGAATCGCTGTCTGAATCTGAATCACTGTCTGAATCGGAATCGCTATCTGAGTCTGAGTCGCTATCTGAGTCGGAATCACTGTCTGAATCTGAGTCACTGTCTGAGTCTGAGTCACTGTCTGAATCTGAGTCGCTATCTGAGTCGGAATCACTGTCTGAGTCGGAATCGCTATCGGAATCTGAATCACTGTCTGAGTCTGAGTCGCTATCGGAATCTGAATCACTATCGGAATCTGAATCGCTGTCTGAATCTGAGTCACTGTCGGAATCTGAATCACTGTCTGAATCTGAATCGCTATCTGAGTCGGAATCGCTGTCTGAGTCTGAATCGCTGTCAGAGTCGGAATCGCTATCTGAGTCTGAGTCGCTATCGGAATCTGAATCGCTATCGGAATCTGAATCACTGTCAGAGTCTGAGCCACTATCTGAGTCTGAGTCACTGTCGGAATCTGAATCGCTGTCGGAATCTGAGTCACTATCGGAATCTGAGTCACTGTCGGAATCTGAGTCACTATCGGAATCTGAGTCACTGTCGGAATCTGAGTCACTGTCTGAGTCTGAGTCGCTATCGGAATCTGAGTCGCTGTCTGAATCTGAATCGCTGTCTGAGTCTGAATCACTGTCTGAGTCTGAGTCGCTATCGGAATCGGAATCGCTGTCTGAATCTGAATCGCTATCTGAGTCTGAGTCACTATCTGAGTCTGAATCAGAATCACTGTCTGAATCTGAATCGCTGTCTGAATCTGAGTCACTGTCTGAATCGGAATCGCTGTCTGAATCTGAGTCACTGTCGGAATCTGAGTCGCTGTCTGAATCTGAATCGCTATCGGAATCGGAGTCACTGTCGGAATCTGAGTCGCTATCTGAATCGGAATCACTGTCTGAGTCACTATCTGAATCTGAGTCACTGTCTGAGTCTGAGTCGCTATCTGAATCGGAATCACTGTCTGAGTCGCTATCTGAGTCCGAGTCGCTATCTGAGTCTGAATCGCTATCTGAGTCTGAGTCGCTGTCGGAATCAGAATCACTGTCTGAATCTGAGTCACTATCGGAATCTGAGTCACTGTCGGAATCTGAATCGCTATCTGAGTCTGAATCGCTGTCCGAATCAGAATCACTATCTGAGTCTGAGTCGCTATCGGAATCTGAGTCGCTGTCTGAATCTGAGTCGGAATCGCTATCGGAATCTGAATCACTGTCTGAGTCTGAGTCGCTATCGGAATCTGAATCGCTGTCTGAGTCTGAATCACTATCAGGTATTTCACCGCTACTATCACTTGAGCCGTTTTGGAATTGATAGAAATTCGTTAGATTTGTTGCAACTCTATGGTTATTTATATCTTGTACTGTTACTTTCCAATCAAGTGAAGCTTGACCATATGTGAAATCATCATCTTCAAATGCTGTTTGTTGCACAATATATCTTTTACCATTCATTAAATTCGAACCAAAATCAATAGTTGCAGTTTTGTTATTGTTAGTATAATTGACTTTAAATTGACTCGTAACATCTTTCAATTTACTGTAGTCAGGATAGAAACTATCAACCATATCATTTGCGCTAACTTCATAAATTTTAAAATTACTTTTACTTGGATCAAAATGTAACTTACTTAAATTAGTTTCAAATTTTGTATTGTAATAATCTTTACCACTATTACCAGCTTCATTAATATAAGCCGCTACTGTTTTACTATGATTTACTGGATCAACATAGTTCGTAAATCCTTCAATAATTGACTTTTTATTATTATTGTAATTAACCACTACATTTTTATTAAATGTTTCACCAGCAAATGTGTAACTCATAGGGTAAACTTTATTATCTACAGTTGTTTTCTCTTGTCTATTAAAGGCTGTCATATTGACATAACCTTTGATATTATCATATTTATCAACAATATCAGTAAAGGTATAATTTATCGTATTCGTCGCCTTGTCATAAACACCATTTGCCAACACTTCGCTACCATTACCATAATAAATTTTGTAAGTATCTGATGGTAACGTCAATGTTCCCGGTCTTAAATAATCACCAAAAGTCATTTTAAAAGTGTCTCCGGCTTTAACACTATTATCGACTGTGAAATCAAATTTAGCTCTCATATAACCATTTGCTTTAGGTCTGAATTCTTCCACACCATTTTGTGAATAACCACTTGGATTAACATCTAAAGTCATATTAGTCGCTTTTACTAAATCACTAACATCTTGACCTGTTGCTGCCGCAGCCACGAATGCTGTTGGTTGTGCAGTTGTTGTACCTTGTGGATTTGTAACTGCTAATCTTCTAAAAGTTCTAGGTGCTGTAGCATAGGCACTATTAGCTTCTGCTTTTTGTGCATAATTTTTTAACAATTCTGCCTTAACATCTTTATTTGTTAAATTATTAAAATCAATATCCGTATCTTTTAAAGATGTTTTTACTTCTTCTGTTGACACATTAGTATTATTAGCGATGTAATTAGCTAAAGCTGTTTTCTTAGACTCTGTTGTTGGTTTGTTAACGATATTTTCAATAGCTGTATTTGACTGTTCATAATTTTTTTCTTGAGTGATTATTTCGGTATTAGTACTTGCTGTTGATTTTGCCATATCTTTATTAGATGCAAGTTCATTGTTAATAGCTGTTCGTGTTTCAACTTTACTATTGTCAATTTGAGGTTGTGGCGCAGATTCTGTTCTTGTGGCTGATGTTTCTGTAG
Source organism: Staphylococcus simiae (assembly GCF_017357005.1). Classification (NCBI taxonomy): domain Bacteria; kingdom Bacillati; phylum Bacillota; class Bacilli; order Caryophanales; family Staphylococcaceae; genus Staphylococcus; species Staphylococcus simiae. The sequence continues at coordinate 2,566,673 of NZ_CP071589.1, forward strand.
TTTTCTTATTTTCTTTATCTTGTGTTGTCACAGTAGATGCTGTTTCTGTTGTAGAATCTACTGATTTATCTTCTTGTATTGTTTTTTCATCTTCAATTTCAGATGTTTTAACTGTCGAACTTTCGTCCTTAGTATTACTCATATTACTTTGAGGTTGCTCATCTTTTGATACAACATCAGTTTTACCCTGTCTTTCAGGTGTTACTTGTGATTCTTGATTATCAACATTTTTCATAGTTGTTGCTTCAGTTGGTGTTTCCGTTGCTCCTTCAGAATTAACTGAATTTGCTTCATTCGTTTGATTGTCATTCAAAGTTGCAGTATGTATCTCACTTGCTTCTGCTTCCTTATTTGCTCCAAAAAGTACTGCTGTTCCTACCAAAATAGATGCTGTTCCTACAGTAAATTTTCTGATTGAATACTTATTCAATTTGTTTGATTGGAAATCCACTCTCTTTTTAATAGGTCCAATTCTTTTTTTCATTTACATTCTCCTTCGTCCAACAATTTAAAACAATTTAATATCACATATTTTTAAAAATATGAATACATATAGTTTTATACTGTTGTATTTTACATAATTAACTATGTATCAATCATATTATTAGTTTATACTAATATCGTCAACTTTATATTTTTTATATTAAAATAAATTTTAATTGAATTGTTTATTTATTTCTAATTTTGATTAAATGAAAAGCATGATCAATACGGTCAAATATTCATTTTTGCTGCAAAAACAATTTAACAAAGTTATAATTTTTTACAGTTCTATCTAAATGAACTTCTTTTCATTGCTCTCTTTTTAGTATTTGATTCTTTTTAAAAATCAATTTTTTATATCACTCTTTTATCTTAAAAACAAAAATTTATTTCTATAATGTTAATTTTTTTATTAACTTTAAAAACAAAATCAAAATTTAATTTGTGTCTATCTCTTGAACTTTTTTATCTTGATTTGTAAATGGATTAATATAACTCACTAATTTTTGATATAAAATAACTCATTAAATATCTGAACAAAAAAAGACTGCCAACAAATGTTGTTGACAGCCTTTTAAATATAAATAAATTATTATATTAATATTTTTGAATGATATTTGGTTTTTTAGACATCAGTTGATTATATGCTGCTAGATATGATTTTTCTGCATTCGATGCTCTATCATAAGCGTTCATAGCACGATGCCATAATGGATAGATAGGTTCTGGTGTCGTTAATGTTGAAATCATATCAATTTCTTCAGAAGTTAATTGTAATTGATATGAGGCAATATTATCTTGTAACTGTTCTTTTGAACGTGCTGCTAAGACAATCGAATCAACATTAGGTCTTTGGCGTAACCACGCTAAAACAACTTGTGGTACTGATACACTATGGGTATGAGCAATCTGTGTCAATACATCAATCAAGTTATAAAATAGATCAGCATCCTTAATATACGGTTCAGCCCAACCATCACCTTGACGTGTACCTTTGTCACCTTGTCTATGTTGCTTGGTAATTTTTCCTGTTAACATACCTTCACCTAATGGAGACCAAATACTATTACCAATACCAAGTTCTTTACCAGCAGGCAATAATTCATATTCAGCTTCTCTAGACTCAGGTGTATAGTAAATTTGTTGAGCTATTGGTGGTGCTAAGTGGTTTTGTACAGCATAAGTATGCGTCTTAGCTAATGACCAACCACTATAATTTGACACACCCCAATAACGTATTTTCCCACCACGAATCAAATCGTTCATCGTTTGTACCGTTTCTTCAACAGGTACCTGACCATCCCATACGTGAACATAATATAAATCAACATAATCTGTACCTAAACGTTTAAGAGAATGATCAATTGAACGTTCAATGTTAAGTCGAGATGCTCCTATATTATTAGGGTTATTATCATATGGAAAACCTGTTTTGGTACTGATAACCATTTGCTCTCGTTTATTGCGAATAGATTTTCCTAAAGCTTTTTCAGCATCACCTTTAGCATACAAGTTCGCCGTATCAAATTGGTTGATGCCTTCATCTAACGCATAATCAATCATACGATCAATATCTTTTTTAGACATACCGCCAGCATTTTCAAAGCCATGTGTAGCAGCAAAAGGAATTGTACCTAAAGCATATTTTGAAACATTCAGTCCAGAGTTCCCTAGTAACGTATAATCCATAACTTTTCCTCCTAAAATTCTTCAATGAATACATCATGAGTGTTTATTATTTTTAGCTTAATACTAAGTTATTCCCTATTAACATAGTTGTTAGACAAAAGTTAAGCATATATCAAAAGATTTATGAATCATCGTGCTATGATAATGAAAACAATTAGGAAGTTTATTTGTGACTAAAGCGTACAAAGTATTCCTTTCAGATATGACTCAAGATAGCCATCGACATAAATTAAATGTTCTTTTTCAATGGATTGAACAACAGTTTCCAGAATTACAATGTACCATTAAATGGCATCAACCTATATTTACACATCACCAAACGTTTATTATTGGTTTTAGTATTGCTAAAAATCATGTCACTATATCACCAGAACCAGGCTGTTTAAAGTATGTCACTCAACGAATTCAAGATAACGGTTATAGTCACACTGAATTTATCTTTCGCATAAAATGGCATGACTCCATTGATTACGACTTGTTGAGTGACATAATTAAGTTAAATATAACTGAAAAAGCAAATGTCACTACATTCTGGCATACTTCAAAGTAAAATTGTTAAATACACATGCTTATTACTATACGCTTCCATGACTGACACAACTATAAATCTTTTGATAATATTGGTTATCAGAGTTCTAATTGCTTACCCTAGTTACCTCAATAACGTTAAAGTGACATATATCCCAAACAAAAAAATCGGACTGACGAAAAAATTAACAATCTTTTCATCAATCCGATTTATTAAAATACTAAAAATAGCACCTATCCTTGCGGTAGATACCGAATACTAAAGTAGTGTTCTTATATCGACTTTAGACGTGAGTATTCAGTATTTTATAGATAGAGACTCATATGATGCACTTTATTTATATTGGATGTTATCCAAATAAAGTCTCGGTGATTACGTTACTTTAGGGGATAATACTTATACCATTAGGGTTAAATCAATGTTACGCACTTACACGGTAATATTAGATGTCTTAAACAAGTTCCCAAAGAATAACCACAAATTATAATTGATATTTATTTTAATGTATTGTATTTTATTTATATATATTACCTATATTTAAGAATCTCAATTCTGAGGTGTGTTGTCAACTATACTAATTTTTTAAAATTAATATCATGTCTTTTATTACAGAGAGAAGTCTTTTATTACAAAAATATTACGTGTTTATTTTTTTAAAAATATATTCAAGAGTGAATAAACTTCATCTTTAAAGCGATTTTTACTCTCTTCAACTTCTCCAAATTTTTGAGAAAATGACGCTTTTAAATAGCAACTTTCTAAAAACAGCAATATCAAGTTTTTAAAATCTTCTTCAGACATTGTCATCTTCGTTTCATCGTAAAACCTTGATACTTCGTCGCTTAACTTACTATTTAAGCTTTGAATTTGATTATAAATATCTTCAGAAAACTCTTCAGGTGTATTAGACAATTGGACATACATTCTAATATACCTTTCTTCAACATCAAAAATAAATTCAAATAAAAACTGATATAGTGCATCAATAGAATAATTGGATTTATTTTGATTGATCAGAATAGTATTGGCCAGATAATCAAAGCAGCATTCTACACTTCGTTCATAAATATCCTTTTTCGAACCGAAATGATAGTAGACACTAGCTTTTCTTATATTCACACTTTTAGCTATATCATCAAGTGTTGTACCATCATACCCCTTCTCTGAAAATAAGGTTATTGCATTATCAATAATCTTATCCTTCAATTTTTCAAACCCCCTACGGAAAATTAATCACATAATGTTACAGGAAAATTAAGTTGCAATTACAAATATTTCCGTTTAATTATAACAACAATCTATTGCAAATTAAAATACTATCAATTACCATATGGCTTACAACCTAACTAACGAAAGGTAGGTAAACATCTTGCATTTTTTTAACTTTTTACTTTTTTATCCAGTTTTCATGTCTATTTATTGGATTGTAGGTTCAATTTATTACTTCTTTACTAAAGAAATTACACATAAAATGAACCGAAAATTAGACATTGATCCTGAAAAATTGGAAGGTATTTCATTTTTACTCGCGTGTTATAACGAAAGCGAGACAATCGAAGACACGTTGTCTAACGTATTGTCATTAAAATATGAGAAAAAAGAAATCATCATTATTAATGACGGTAGTTCTGACAACACAGCTGAACTTATCTACAAAATGAAAGAAGATCCAAATAATGACTTCATCTTTGTAGATTTGCAAGAAAACAGAGGTAAGGCAAATGCCCTTAACCAAGGTATTAAACATGCATCTTATGATTATGTTATGTGCTTAGATGCCGATACAATTGTGGCTGAAGATGCACCATATTACATGATCGAGAACTTTAAACATGATCCAAAACTTGGCGCGGTCACTGGCAATCCTAGAATACGTAATAAAAGTTCTATTTTAGGTAAAATCCAAACGATCGAATATGCTAGCTTAATTGGTTGTATTAAGCGTAGCCAAACACTTGCTGGTGCTGTTAATACGATTTCGGGTGTCTTCACATTATTCAAAAAAAGTGCAGTTGAAAATGTTGGTTACTGGGATACTGATATGATTACAGAAGATATTGCTGCATCTTGGAAACTTCATTTATCTGGTTATCATATCAAGTATGAACCACGCGCAATGTGTTGGATGCTTGTTCCAGAAACATTGGGAGGTTTATGGAAACAACGTGTTCGCTGGGCGCAAGGTGGTCACGAAGTATTACTTAGGGACTTTTTCACAACGATGAAAAAAAGAAAATTCCCACTATATATATTAATGTTTGAACAAATTATCTCAATTTTATGGGTATACATTGTTCTCTTATATTTAGGATATTTAATCATCACTGCTAATTTCTTAGATTACACATTTATGACATATAGTTTTTCTATTTTCTTGTTTTCATCATTTACTATGACATTTATAAACGTTGTTCAATTTACAGTCGCACTCTTTATCGATAGTCGCTACGAAAAGAAAAATATGGCCGGACTGATATTCGTCAGCTGGTACCCAACTGTTTATTGGATTATCAATGCCGCAGTTGTATTAGTCGCGTTTCCTAAGGCTTTAAAAAGAAAGAAAGGTGGTTACGCAACATGGTCAAGCCCAGACAGAGGGAATATCCAACGCTAAAATCATCCTTAAATATAGTTAGAGAAACATCACTAGTTGCGATTTCTTGTGTCTTTTGGATTTATTGTGTCGTTGTACTACTTGTTTATATTGGCACAATCTTTGATATCCAAGATGAAAGTATTATCACAATTCGTGTTGCTCTAAACATCGAAAATAAAGAAATATTCGAAATTTTCAAAACAATGGGGATCTTCTCAATTATCATCTTTGTCTTTTTTACAATTAGCTTGTTAATTCAAAGGTGGCAGAAAGGAAGACATCAGCGTGAAACCAAATAAATTTTTACTTATCGTAATGAGTATCATTCTCATCTTACCAATGATTACTCCAATTCACAATGTTGCATATGCAGATAGTGATGATGGTAAGCCTACAAAACTTAAATATCATAAAAATAGTGCCTTAGCACTTAACTACCATAGAGTAAGAAAAGCTGGATTTCTCAACAACTTCATCTATTTCTTCTCTAGTAGTAAAGAAATTAAGAACTATAGTGTTTCTAAATCTCAATTCGAGTCACAAATTAAGTGGTTGAAAAAACATGATGCTAAATTCTTAACATTAAAAGAGTTTCTTTATTACAAGGAGAAAGGCAAATTTCCTAAACGTAGTGTTTGGATAAATTTCGATGATATGGATGCTACAATTTATGAAAATGCCTATCCAATATTAAAGAAATATAAAGTTCCAGCAACTGGATTTGTCATTACGGGACATGTTGGTGAAAAGAATTTCCATAACTTAAATATGATTACTGAATCACAGTTAAAAGAGATGTATAGTTCAGGTTTATGGGAATTTGAAACGCATACTAACAATTTACATTCACTGTATAAAAATGACAAATCAAAAATGCTACAAACATCGAACAGTAAAATTACTGAAGATTTAGAAAAAAGCACCGATTATTTAACTAAACATTTTCATAAACCTCAAAAAACACTTGCCTATCCTTACGGTTTAATGAATGATGATAAATTGCCCGCTCTTAAAAAAGCAGGTATTAAATATGGTTTTTCATTAGAAGAAAAAGCAGTCACGCCAGACACCGACGACTACTTCATCCCAAGAATATTGATTAGTGATGATGCATTCGAGCATTTAATTAAGAGATGGGACGGATTTCATGAAGAAGATTAGACTTGAATTAGTATACTTACGAGCTTTAATTTGTACGATTATCATTATTACACACTTATTAACTCAAATTACCTTGGAACACGAAAATTTAGAAGGTGGTTCACTCGTATTACAATTTTACATTAGAAATATTGTTATCTTTGGTACACCTTGCTTTATTATCTTGTCTCAATTATTAACAACATTGAATTATCAAAAGGTTACATATAGATACCTTACTTCGCGTATCAAGTATATTTTAATTCCTTATCTTTTAATGGGGTTATTTTATAGCTATAGCGAATCATTATTAACAAATTCATCATTTAGTAAGCAGTTCCTTGAAAATGTATTACTTGGACAATGGTATGGTTATTTTATTGTTGTTATCATGCAGTTCTTTATTTTGAGTTATATTATCTTTAAAATAAATTACAATTTATTTAATAGTAAGATTCTGTTGTTACTATCATTTATCGTATAACAAGTATTCCTATACTATTTCTCTAACAATTCACAATTCCATGCTGCTGTACTACATTATTATCCTTTAAGTGAAAACACTATTATCTTTGGATGGATATTCTATTTCTTCCTAGGTGCTTATATTGGATATAATTATGATCGAGTTCTTAATTTCTTAGATCGCTTTTTAGTCATTATTCTAGTATTAGCAGTCGCATCATACTTTGTATTTATCGCTTTATCTAATGGTGATTATTGGAATGTCACAAGTTTTTCATATTCATTAACGCTTTATAATAGTGTTATGTTTATCGCTATATTAGGTATATGTACTCATTTTAAAACGATGTTATTCAACACCGTTCAAATGATTAGTGCATTCTCGTTCTTTATCTATTTGTTACATCCAATTATTTTAGATTCATTATTTGCTTACACAAACATTTTCGAAGACAATACTATTGTGTTCTTAGCAATATCATTGCTATTTATTATTGGACTATGTATTGGTGTCGGAATGATCTTGCGTGAATTCTATATTTTTAGATTTATTATAGGTAAACAACCATACAAACTTAATATTTTTGCTTACTAGTATGACCCACACAAAAACACTTGGTAGATGGAAAAATAGTTTCATCTACCAAGTGTTTTTTCATATTATGACACTTTATATTTGGCTAATTATTTAAATAATTGTCTGAGTACTCGGAAAAGTGAGCCGATAAGTTGGAAGAAGTCTGCCGTCATCATCAATACCCTCCCGTCATTTTATTCTTTAACATGCATATTTCAGCTTGTTTGTTGTTCTGCTTGCACTAAATCGTCTGCTAAACCATGCCAGAAATCTTGTAATTCTTCTCGAGTTCGTGCTGTATCAGTATTATCTTGACCTACAAAATCCACATGATCCCAATCATGACGTGTCGGTGTTACTTGCCAAATTCCTTTTTGCACTTGATCTGTAGCTTCTGTATATGCTTGGTTGAAAGGATGTTGAGAAGAAATCACAGATACTAAGCCATCGTTTTCTCTCCATTCTTTTTCAGTAGCTTTACCAATTAAATTACCTGTTAATACAAATGGTAAAAACATATTTAAATCTGCTTTTTGTCTATCGCCAATTAGAGCTTTATGTGTTGCTTCTCCTGTATATGTTTTATATACGATATTAGGATTTAATGACGTCTTACGGTTTAGCTCAGTCGCGCCATCTCTCGTTAAATCGTAAAAACCATTATCTTGTGATTTCCACAGTTTAGAATTTTTCACACGTTTAATATAATCAATATATGATTCATTAGGTTGTTGTTTTAAGCCCCATTGATCTAAACCAAAGTTAACGCGTGAATTTTTATTACCAAACATTTTACCTAAATCATAAACGACTTGGCGCACAATAGCTTCATTACCTGCTAAATCAGATGCATGTGTTCCATTATGCGGTGTTCCTAATGTGGTAATTGAAGATACCATATTGTCGTGATTTCCTTGGAATAAAGGTGAAATTTCGCCACCATGTTGTTGTTGATAGTCTATTTCTTCTTGGTTACCGTTACGTAGCAACTCTTCTAATTGACGAATCGTTTGACCACCCATACTATGACCAACTAAATGGACTTTTTGACCTGGTTGCCAATCTTTATAAACACCTTCATATGTTTTGCCATATCTTTCATGTCCATATTTTGCAGCGTGTGCAGCACCATAGTCTACACGGCCACCTTTAATATAGTAATATAACTCTACCGCACGATCATAGTTACTACCAAATGCACTAATGCTAGCTTCATGAGTTCGATAACCATTTTGTTCTAGGTCTTGACGAATATTCATTTTATCGCCACCCCAATAATGTGACAGTACTGATGGGTTAATATCATCTGTAAAACCATTGAAGCCATGTACTAAGATGATAGGGTCTTGGTTTTTATATTGTCCTTGTTTAGCAACTTTATTTGTTTGATCATCTTTAGTTTGTGACTCACGTTGAGATGAGGACTTATTTGGTGTTACTACTGCATTATTTTTCAAGACGTCTAAATCTCGCTGTTGTTTTTGATCTTTATCCTGACTGTTATCATCACTCTTAGTATTATCTAAGGTATCTAATACTGGCGTTGTCTTTTTAGATGTCGATGCTGTTACACGCTGTTCTTCTGGTTTAATGTCCTGTTGCTGAACTAGTTGTTGCTCAGCACCTTGTTGTTTAACTTTTTCTTCATTTTCAGAGACTTGTTGTGCATTGCCAGCACTTGTGGCTGTAGTGTCTTGATTTTTGTTATTGTCAACTGACCCTTCACTATCATCTCTGTTGACTTTAGATGCTGGGCTATTTGTATTGTCCTTTGTTAAATTAGTTGTTGTTTCTATTTGTTGCTCTTTAGCTTGTTGATTATCCTTCACTTCATCATTAGCATTTGTATTTTGTTGATGATTCTGTTGAGCATCGTCTTTTGTGTTCTGTTGTTCTTGTTTATCTGTCGTTATTGCTTCTTTGGTTGGCATTTGAGCTGCTAAACGACTATCTTTGGTTGATGCTCCTGTTGTGTCGTCTTGGTTATCATTTAACGCTTCATTCGTATCATGCTTATCTTGTTCGATGATACCTTTGTTACTATGTAAGTTTGTTGTATTTGCTTGATTTTCAGATTTCTGTAGTTTATCTGTCGTTGATGACTGTTCAGAATCTGCTTCCCTTGTTTGTTCTTCCCCAATAGATTGTGCTGTTACTGTACTCTGCTGTGAATTTCCCACATCCACATGCTTTTCAGCTGCTTGTGCATTTCCACCACCCATAAATAATAAAGTAGCAATGAGTATAGAAGATGTACCTACACTAAATTTACGAATACTGTATTTATTTTGTCTTGTTTTCATTGTCAGCACCTCTATTTGTATTGTATTTAAATGAATAAATTGATAATCACTCGAGGAATAAACCCAAATAACTTACTTAATAAAGCTTTCATATAACCATCCTTTCTTTTATACTTTTGAAAAAGTAAGCGTTTACATTAACATACAAAAAATATATTCTCTTTACGAGAATTAAATATGTTTCGCTAACCATTTCAAATAATTAATTAATATTTTAATGCAAAAGTTTTCTTACGTCAACAATTATGTACAATTTAATAAAACAAATTTCAATGTAATTTGTAACTATAATTCGAAAAAGCGTACGACAGAGATAATTTGTCATAGCATTATTTCTGTCGTCCTCACTTGCACATCAACATTTTTATGATGTCTTATAACTTCAATACTACCACTGCGATATTTCTTGTCGTTCACCTTTAAAATTATTAACCTGACGATGTCTATTAGCTAATACTTTTTCAACTGCAGAGAAATCAACTTCTAAAGCGTTTAAAAGAACAAATAAGTGATATAACTCGTCAGCGACTTCATTGACGACTTCAGTCTTATCCTCTTTCATTGCTGCAATGGCAATTTCAAATGCCTCTTCTCCAAACTTCTTAGTGATCTTCTCTATCCCCTCAGCTAATAAATACTTAGTATAGGAGTTCTGATTATCAGATATCGCACTTTTTGCAACTGTCGCCTCTAAATCTTGAACTTTAAATGGCACCGTTGTGTTAAAACAACTTTGATGTCCAGTATGGCAGGTTGGACCATGTGGTGTAACTTCAATCAAAATCGTATCTCTATCGCAATCTATATGAATATTTTCAACATGTTGTACATGTCCAGATGTTTCCCCTTTAACCCACAGACGCTGTTTTGAACGTGAATAGAAACATACAATTTGATCCCTAACTGTTTTGTTAAATGCCTCTTCATTCATATAACCTAACATTAAAACTTGTTTCGTTTGATTATCTTGAAGTATGGCAGGTATTAATCCTTTACTAAAATCAATATCGTAAGTTGTCATCTTACTTGTATACCTCCTTGGCGCATGGTGTCTTTCAATGATTGCACCGTAATTTCTCGATCGTGTAATATACTGGCAGCTAAACCTGCTGAAACATCAGTTTGTTGAAATAGTTCGACGAAATGTTGTGCATTCCCTCCACCACCAGATGCGATAATAGGTATGTTGACCAGCTGTTTAATAGCAGTTAAATGGTCGATATCAAATCCTTGTTTCATACCGTCATGACTCATACTTGTAACTAAGAGTTCACCAGCTCCTAACGCTTCAACTTGCTGTACCCAGTCATAAACTCTAACGTTAGTTAGTTTCTTCCCACCATGTGTACAACAATAATAGTCTTTGCTTGTTTGATCATAAAAGCTATCTATAGCAATGCAGATACATTGTCTGCCAAATTTATCACTTGCCTGTTTAATAAGGTCTGGGTTTTTCAATGCACTCGAATTCAATGATACTTTATCAGCACCATGATTTAATAGTAGTGTTATATCTTCTAAACTTTGAATACCGCCACCAACGGTTAAAGGGATAAACAACTTTTTAGCAGTACTCTCAATGACATCAAGCATTAAATGATGACCTTCTTCCGTCTTAGAGATGTCTAAAAAAACGACCTCATCAGCACCCGCTTCATTGTAATACATTGCTAAATCAATAGGATCACCAATATCTCGCAGCCCTTTAAATTGAACACCTTTAACAACACGACCATCTTTAACGTCCAAGCATGGAATGATACGTTTTTTGATCATTGTAACCCCTCCCAAAACGAAGGTTGGTGTGCTGCTTTGCCAACAATTGCTGCATGTACGTTTAATTGTGCCAATTGCTTAATATCTTGTTGATGTCTAATACCACCTGAGGCTATAACTGGTAACGATGTTGCTTGAACCAACTTACCCGTTAATTCAAAATTAGGCCCAGCCATCTTACCATCCTTGGCTATGTCAGTATAAATGATGCCACCTAAAGGTAGATGATTAATTTGTGATACATAGTCAAATAAATCAAGCGCTGTATCTTCTTCCCAACCATTAATTTTAATATTAGTACCATAAGCATCAATTGATACATAAAGTCGTTCAGGAAATAGATGTGACATGTCCGTTAGCCACTCAATGTCTTTAATGGCTTTTGTACCAACAATACAATAGTTAATACCTGCAGCTAAGTAATCCATAATTTGTTGTTTTGTACGAATCCCTCCACCAACTTCAATATCTTTATTTGTTAATTGTCTTAGTTTGTTAATATAAGTAAATTCACAAGCCTTTTGTTCTTTTGCACCTATCAGATCAACAATATGAATCCGTCTGACACATTGAAATTTATTATAAAATTGAATACTTTCTTCTGCTGAACGTGTCATTTTTTCTTCACTCGCATATTTTCCTTCTGTTAAGCGCACACTTGTAGAATTAATAAGGTCAATTGCCGGCCATATTTGAATCATTTATAAATCCCCCTTGCAAAGCTTGTTGCAAAATCTTTAAACCATAGTCCCCACTTTTCTCAGGGTGAAATTGAATACCAATGCAGTTATTATACTGAATAATTGCGGGTATGTGTGTACCATATGAAGCATAAGCAACGACATGTTGAGTCATAGGTGCTTGATATGAGTGGACAAAGTAGACATCTTTCTTTAAAAAGTCATTATTACTGATTAAGTTATTCCATCCTAAATGTGGTACTGGCAATATTGTATTGATTAATGTGATATTGCCAGGTACTAATCCTAAACCATCAACATTTCCTTCATCACTGTGTTCATACATTAATTGCATACCAAGGCATATTCCAACGATAGGTTTATCTTTAACATCTCTTAATATTTCATCTAGTTTTAACCGATGGATAGCTAACATAGCATCTTTAAAGTGACCAACCCCTGGCAAAATAACTGCTTGTGCTCTATTTATCATCGATGCCTCATGAGATATTGCGACATCGTAACCTAACCTCTCAACTGCTCTTGCTACATTACCAATATTACCTAATCCGTAATCTACAATAACTATCATTCAATCACGCCTTTCGACGATGGAATGACTTGTTCATTAGACGGAGTTAATGCTATTTTTAGCGCACGAGCAAACGACTTAAAAATAGCCTCAATTTCATGATGTGTATTACCACCTCGAAGCAAATCAATATGTGTCGTTAAACGCGCATTAATCACTAACGATCTAAAAAATTCTTCTACAAGTTCAGTATCAAAGGTACCAACTTTTTCTTTACTGAACTGTGCATTAAATGATAAATATGGACGACCACTGATATCGACAACCGAACGAGCTAACGTTTCATCCATAGGAATATACATTGAACCGTAACGTGTCATATATGGGTAATCTTTAATCATATCTTGTAGTAACTGACCAATAACAATGCCAATATCTTCAGTCACATGATGATCATCCACATCAATATCGCCTTGAGCCTCTATTGTTAGAGATAAACCACTATGAAATGTGAACAGCGTTAACATATGATTCAAAAAGCCAACACCAGTATCTATTTTAGAAGCTATTGGTTCCTTAGTCAGTGTAATATTAAGTTGTGTTTCTGCCGTGTTACGTTGTTTTTGATATGTCATATTGCGCTCTCCATTCTTTGACGATGTGTTCCAATTGCTGTAACTGCTCGACTGTTGCTATAGAATACCTCACTAAATCTTCCATACCTAATTCATCATAAAAACGAGGTTGAAAGCCTTTATTTAAAATATACTGACCTAAGTGTTGCGCTCGTTCTCCTTGAGTTAAGACAAAGTTTGTGTTGGATGGATATACGGTCATCACATCTGCTACATAGCTATCAAAAATGGTTCTTAATTGTTGTGCTAATGCTCTTTGAATAGCGATAAACTGCCCTGTTTCTTTATCATGTTCAAATATATAAGTGGCAATATTCAAAGTAAGTACATTCAACGGATACGGGTGCTCAATGCGCTCAATAAGTTGAATTGTTTCAGGTGTACTTATTAAAACACCTAAACGTAGTCCTGCAATACCAAAGGCTTTGGACAATGTTCTCATCCTTAATATATGTGACGACATAGTTATTTCATAAGCATCCCCGTAGTCTAAATATGCTTCATCGATAACGAAATAACCTCCAATGTCTTGCATTTTGTTAGCTATAGCTGTTAAGAAAGAAAGATCATATTGCTTTCCAGATGGATTGTGTGGATTACTCATAATAAAGAAAGATGGTTGTACTTCATCGATTCGCTGCAATATATCATTCAACTTGAAATCTAAAGTTTGTGTTGCTTGTACAAATTCAATAGGTCTTTGTACTTGCGCGGCATATGCTTGATACATAAAGAAATCTGGATTCAAAGTTAATACCGGTCCTTCTGGCATAATTAACATCAATTTTTGAATTAATTCATCCGAGCCATTTGCTGCAATCAGTTGTGCTGGTGATAGTTGATAAAATTGTGCATATGACTCTTTAAAATGTTGATACGCTTCATCTGGATATAAATTATAAGGTGTACTCGTTATAATCGACGTCATCGTCTCATTATCCAATGGTGTTATGGGACTTTCATTTTTATCTATATAAATCATGTGGTATAACACTCCTTATTGTTGACGAATTAGAATAGATTGTTGGTGGTTGTAAAGTGATTCAACTTGGGCAGTATGTTGTGCAGCATCAGCAATGTCTTCAAATGTTTGTTGTTTCAAATTAATAACAGCATGTCGCGTTAAAAAATCATTTACTGATAAGCCATTGGTAAATCTAGCAGTTTGATTTGTTGGTAATACATGACTCGGCCCAGCAACATAATCTCCAATGACCTCTGGAGAATAATGACCGATAAATAATGCACCTACGTATTTGATGTGTTCAATATATTCTTGTGGACGATTCGTTTGAATAGATGCATGCTCTGGCGCAATCGTATTCATTACTTTACATGCCTCATCCATGTCAGCAACGTGAATTAAATAATTATAATTTTTCATACTCGCTGCGACGATATCATATCGCTGGATGGTTGGAAGTATATTCTGAATTCTATGTTCTAAGTCTTCTAGTAGTTGATAGCTTTCACTAATGATATATGTACGTGCTAATTCATCATGTTCTGCTTGTGCAAATACATCGTAGACAATAGCATCGAGATTGGCAGTGTCATCAATAATGACAGCTAGTTCTGTTGGACCTGCAATTTGATCAATGCCCACTTGTCCAAATAAATATTTTTTAGCATACGCTACAAACTGATTACCTGGCCCTACAATTTTATCGACCTTTGGTATGGTCTCCGTACCATAGGTCAATGCTGCAATACTTTGTGCACCACCTACTTGAAATACTTGATCGACACCTGTGATATAACATGCAGCTAATACTTCTTGAGATAGACCTTTCGTTTGAGGAGGGGTCACGACAACAATATGATCAACACCAGCAACTTTAGCTAACGTGGCCGTCATCAATACTGTAGAAGGATAACTTGCCTTACCTCCAGGCACATAAATACCCACTTTTTCTATTGGATGATAGACTTCGAATGTTTCGCTAGTTGTAGGATTGTTATGATTGTCATACTTAATTTGTTGTTGATACGTTTTTATCCTGTCACAACTAAGTTCTAAAGCTTGTTTTGTCTTAGAATTTAATGTGTCATATGCCTCTTTAAGTTGATTTGCCGAAATTTCTAAATGCTCTGTTGCTGTATGGTCAAAGGTTAAATTGTATTGCTTCAAAGCTTTATCTCCATGAAGTTTTACATTGTGACAAATCTCTTTAATAAGTGGATATAAGGATTCATCTAACGGCTCTTGTTCTGAAAATTCTGATAAAAATTGTTGTGCGTTAATCATTCGCTACCGACACCTCCAATGATTGTATAAATTGTTCTATCTGTTGTGACTTTTTGAAATAAGCAGCTTTATTAGTAATTAATCTAGCCTCTATATCTTTAATATGTTGCTGTTCAACTAATCCATTCGCGGTTAACGTAGTACCTGTTTGAACGATATCAACGATGCCATCTACCATGTCTACTACACAAGCTAGTTCTACTGAACCATTGAGTTTAATAATATCTACATCAATGCCTTGCGCTTTGAAAAATGCTTCGGCAGTCGTTGTATAACTTGTTGCTATTTTATGAAAAGTTGTTATTTGTGGTTTAGCGGCAACTGCAAAGTGACAATGCCCAAATGGTAATGCTAGTAAATTATTAATATCATAAGGTTGTTCATCCAAAATGTCGCTACCTACTATACCTATATCGGCAATACCTTGTTCAACGTAGATAGGTACATCACTACCTTTAACTAAAATACATTCTAAATCATTAACTTTTAATAATAATTGCCGTTGTCTTTTTTTGAGCGTGTCTGATAGCATATTAAATTGAATTCGATCTAAATAATCGATGAGGCTATCCATCAACCGCCCCTTCGCTATCGCAATTCTTAGCATGCCTAGCCCTCCTTTTATAATGTCAATCCTAAACCGAAACCTTCTATAGCTCCTTCATAGTAACCACCTGTTAAGATACGGTCTCTATGAGTTAAGTGACACTGTATGAACAGTCCTTTGTAATAGGACCTTGGTGGCTGAGCAGTTAAATCTAAATGAATGTCATTATAACCTTGGGCTAATAGCCATTGCTGCCAAACCTTTAACTCTTGGAGCGCAGTGTGTTTTGGTGAGATATAATGATCTAATTGATTGAACTGCGTAATCGTATTGTGTTGTAACAGTTGTATCACCGGATGACTAGATGATAAATGTTGTGCTAAACCCGACAAATTACGTTCTTCAATCATTGCTAATACTTCATTCGTTTGAAGCTCTTTTTCTAAAAGTGCATCTAGCAATTGATAATGACCTAACACAACGAAATTAACTTGATCATTTAACTTTGTCATTATGAAATCAATAAACAATTGCAAACTATGCTGTACATTCGCTAATGTTGGCTGATAATGCTCTATGCCTACTTGAGTTGCTGTATCATTATTACGAATAATCATGCCTGTATACGCTACTTTTTCAGCATCAGTTGGATACATCGTATAGTAACGTAATAATTGGTCTGTAAAATCATTTCTCAAAGCATAAATTTGTCGATCGTGTTGCCAAAAACTTCGCTCCCCCATCTGTTGTAAGTCTTCGTAATTTAATTGTTGCCAATCAAGTTTCTCAATAACATTAAAATCAACCAGACGATAGTTTTGTTGATTAAAGTATGATAAGAATGCTGTTTCTGTTTCCTTTAATGCTATGATTTGCTTTGCTTCTTTCACTTAGTCACCTCTTTTAGTCATCATTATTCTAAAATACTTTATTACTCTACCATGATAAAGTGTAATATGCATACTAAATTATCATTTTTACTAGTTAAAGACAACCTTTTTCTGAAAATTCTTTATTTTTAGTAGTGAAAAGGGGAATGAGCTAGCAGTTTTATTTAAATGAATAGATTCTATAAATAACTCCTCAGCATATAGTCTTTAACATAATTATTAATAAAACCCTCCACTTTATATTGTTAGTAGAGGGTCAATGTAGGCTATATTATTTTTCGTAGTTCTTGTCACCTTTAAAATATTGGCGATCTACTTTACTATACACATCGATTGGGTTAAAAAATGGTTTAAGTTTTGATTTAAATTCAAATAAATTTAAACCATCAATTGCAACTCTATCTTGATAAACATTTGTAGGAGAGACCACAGTATAATTGTTTGGTCCAACACCTGCAATAAATTTAAAGCCAGCTTCTTTCACTAAATAATTATATGCTGGTGTATGTCTATCTTGAGCACCATGTGGGAAGACAAAAATATCTGTCTTGCCAACAATTGGTACCACTTCTTTCTCCCATTTAGTCGTATCTCTTTTTATGCCATCTATTGGTGTTTTAGCAAAATTAATATGTCCATATGAGTGACTAGCAAATGACCAACCATCTCTTTTCATAGCTCTAACAACTGCTTTGGCATCTTCTTTATCTTTATGATAATGCTTACTAGTTAATTCATTGGTACGGTACCCTAAGACCCCTTCATATCCTGTTAAAGCTATTACACCTTTTTGACCATTTAAGGAAAAATCAGGATGCTCTTTCACAAATTGATTAAGGATTGGCACAATGTCATTATTAGATGATTGCGTCGCATGTCCTTTATGATCTGTAGTCTCAGATACAACTTCTTTATTTTTATTTAGTACTAAGCGGTCTGCATAACCGTTATGTCTCATATATGTATAATAGTTCATATCATCAATTGAAATAATTAATGGCTTTTTACCTTTTGGTAATTTTAAATGTTTTATTTTAATTGGGTTGGACGATAAATCATATGCATCATGTGGATTAATAATCATAAAGTTATTTTTATATAATTCATTTAATGATTTTTTAAATTCACTTACTGTAATCATCCAATCATTGTTTCCTTTAGCCTGGTTTTTTTCACGTGTAAAAGCAATTTTAGGGTCTGTAATTAATGGATGATAGAAAACATGATAAATTTGACCGTGGTAATCTTGCCAACTGTCATCAACTTTTGATTTATATTTAGCAAAAGGGTGCGATGCCTGAGCTTCATTTTTATGATTGGGTAGTGATGGGGAACAACTACTTAATAGCACAACTGATATGATAATAAAAAACAGTGGTATATATCGTTTATGCATTAACTTACTCCTTTCGTAACTTTATGCACAATTATACCACTTTTTTAATAAATTAATTAATTTTTCGATAAAATTTTTATATTTTATGTGTATTAACCTTTCCTATTCATAAAGCCTAAATAATGCACAAATTTAATTGCCTTATGATTACAATAACGCTATCAAATCTTTCAATATTTAACGCACTTATATCTTTATCTATAGTAGGAATAGGGGAGCCTTTAGACATACGTCAGTCTGAGTTCACACAACCCGCAGCCTAACTTTATGCGTGATGAACGGCTATATTACAACCTACCCTACTTATTGCCATGGATTATAGAATCGTCCGCCATTTATGAAAAAGCATACGACTACTAATACAAGCAATATAATAGTAATGGCAATGACACCATAATCGATACTGTTAAACTTCTGACCCACATACCATGTTCTTTTTTTATAATGTCCAAATTGGCGTAATTCCATTGCAGTGCTAATAGTATCTATTCTATCTAAACTTGAAAAAATAAGTGGTACTACAATATGACTAATACCTTTAAGTCTCTTCAACAAAGATGCTTTTCTAGACATTTCAAATCCTCTAGCTTGTTGTGCTAATGAAATATTATGATACGTTTCTTGAATATCCGGAATATATCGCAGTGCTAAAGCAACTGCATAACTAATTTTATAATTAACACCAACTTTATTTAAACTGGCAGCAAAATGACTCGGATTAGTTGTCATTAAAAATACTAATGCTAATGGTACTGTACTGACATATTTAAGACATAAGTTACATAAATAAAAAAGTTCTTGTGACGTCACAGTGAATCGACCGATACCATCTAGTAAGACCGTGCGATGACCATATAATCTAACACCATATTCAGGGTCGAACAAGTATACTGCAATGATATTAATAACCGTAAAAAAGCCGATAAACTTAATGACAAAGCTCACTTGTCTCCATTTTAATTGAGACATTTTAAATAAGCCAATCGATATGATACTAATAATAATTAAATATCTTGTATCATAAGTTGTCATTGCAGCTATGGAGATACATAACAAAAAAATTAATTTTGCTGTGGCATTGATATGATGAATAACGCTATTCCCTTGATGATAACCTAATGTATTATCATTCATATCGCTTCACCTCTCTATCATACTCTATGAAATAACTAACGAATTGCTGTACGTTATTTATATTGAGTTGTTGTGCTAAAGCATACAGTGAAGTTTGACGTAAATTAGCTAATTCACATAATTCTGTACTATCTAACACAGCTATTGGTGTTGTATCTGCAATTAAACGTCCTTCAGCTATGACTAACGTGCGCTGTGTATACTCTACTAATAAATGCATATCATGAGTAATCATTATAATTATCTTGCCTTGTTGGTTTAACTGCTCTAAAAATAACATCATTTCAGTATAATGTCGGTAATCTTGACCAGCTGTTGGCTCGTCTAAAATAATAATTTGTGGATCTAGTACTAAAATTGAAGCAATAGTCACGCGCTTTTTTTGACCATAGCTCAAAGCTGCTATTGGCCAATTGCGATAAGTGTATAGTCCACAAATTGCTAGTACTTCCATGACACGTTGTTTAATATCTTCTTCAGCTATGTGTCTCAATCGCAGTCCTAGTGCTACTTCATCATAAATCATTTTTTCAGAAATCATATGGTTAGGATTTTGCATCACATAGCCCACTTCATTAGAACGTTCGCTAATGGACCAATGACTGAAATCTTTATTATTTAACTTCATATTTCCAGTAGCTGGTACAAAGCCACAAATTGCTTTAGCTAAAGTAGACTTACCTGCACCATTATGCCCTACGATACTGATCATCTCACCAGCATTAATAGTAAGATTGATATCATCTAAAACTTTTGAGCTATATGTTCCATACTGAAAATTTACATGCTCTAAGCTAAGAAGTGGCGTGTTATTGTCATTTGAATATGAACGATAATTTGCCGGTTTAAACCACTGCTGAATTGCTGTTTGAACTGCAGAATGATGCGCAGTAGCCTTCAAGTTTGCTAAATTTGGTATCTCTTGTAACGGTGCGTCAGCATATTTCAACACTCTGCTATATAAAGGTTCTCTAATACCCGCTTCAATTAATTGTGTGGATTTTAATAATTGTGATGGCGTAGTATCTGCAATGAGATGCCCTTCTTTAAATAACAACACTCTATCAAACGTGTCATCTAATGCTTCTTCTAAACGATGTTCAACAATTAGCATGGTTGTCTGTGTATCTTGATGTATTTGTTGTAACAACGACATGGTTTCAACACCCGTCCTTGGATCTAAATTAGCTAACGGTTCATCAAGAATGAGAATAGGTGCACGGTGAATCAAAATACCACCTAATGAAACACGTTGTTTCTGTCCACCTGATAAATCTTGCGGTCTATGATTTAAATGATGTTGGATGCCTACTTTGTCAGCCCAAAATGCAACTTCTTCTTGCATCTGATCTTGTGATTGTAGATTGTTTTCAAGTAAAAAAGCCATATCTTCAGCTGCTGTTAATCCAATAAATTGTCCATCCGTATCTTGTAAGACTGTTCCTACAATATTAGATCTTTCATGTAAATTGCCATCGACTGCATTTAAACCATTAATATATAATTCTCCTTTGATGTCACCTTTTATCTTGAAAGGAATAAGACCATTAATACAATTTAAAAATGTCGACTTACCACTACCTGACGCACCAATGACTAACACCTTTTCCCCAGGGAAGATATCAATATTAACATGATGTAACGTAGGTTCTGCTTGACTATGATACTGAAAACTAAAATCTTTAAACGATATAATGGGTTCAGTCATAACTACCTCTTACCTTTCTACCTTCAAAGTTAATACGCTTCAATTGTGTTCTCAATACGAACATTATTCTTTATGTAAACTACCTTTTTTAATTTGTGTAGCTGCATATGCTTTAATTAATAATGTCCCTATAATACCTACAGAAATGATATTTAACACTGCTGAAATCATACCTTGTGTGAAAACTTTATTTGCTGGTTCACTATATATTAAAATATCTAAAAATGGCGCAATAATTGCCCAACAAACAATGTTAGCTACAACTTGTGCGACATTAAAATAAACCATAGCTTTTTTAGAAAATTGTCCTGAAGATAAATTAATCTTCAAGCCAATCCAACCATATAAGAAACCAATAATTCCTGAACATATTACCCAACTCCACCAAGCACTACCATATGTAGTGAAATCTTTTACAGCATGACCAATTAAACCAATCATTAAGCCAGCAAACGGACCAAATATAACTGAAATAAGTGATAAAAATGCATAAGAAGTCTCTATATTCGTATTTGGAAACCCTGTTGGAATGACTACAAAACGACCTAAAATAACGAACACTGCTGCGCCAATACCTATTGCGACAATTGTCTTAACTGAAATACCTTGTTTATTCATTAACAACTCTCCCTACATTCATACTTATTCTATACTTGGTGCTTTTGATAATTGAATTGTCCACTCGTTGCCAGTACCAATGTGATACAAATCAGAAAATGAATCCTGATTAACTGCCACACCAATATTGACTAACGAATTAACATATACTAATGGTTCTCCAACATTTACATCTGCAAATGAACGCGCGAACTTGATAATATTTTGATATACCTTGTTATTATGATGTAAGATAGTCACCACTAAATCATCACCATGTGCTACATTAAGATCTTTTAAATAGGAAAGAGGGATATTGGTCCATAACGATCCAAACCTAATATCAAGGACATCAATGCTGCCTGATAATACCCCATCATTAAGCTGTGCTTCTATAATTTCAAGTTCTTCTATAGAATTTAACGCTATTTCGCGACCTAGTTGCTCAAAATCAATCTCCTCTGCCGCCAATCGTGCACCATTATATGCATAAACATCTCTCCCATGAAATGTATGACTTTCTTCAGAGTGTGGTAATCGACTTGTCACTTCATTGATTTCAATCACCTTGTCAAGACCATCGTAATGCTTAATATGACTTAAAGAACCATTATCAGGTGTAATAATATAATGTCCAGTCGATGTTAAACATGCGATACTGCGACGATCACTACCTACACCAGGGTCAACGACAGATACAAACACTGTCCCTTTAGACCAGTATTTAACAGTTTGATATAAACGATATGATGCTACCCAAATATCGTATGGTGGTATTTCATGTGTCAGATTATTTACTTTAATATCATCACTGACAGTATGTGCTACACCATACATCGCACTCACCGCACCATCACCTAAGCCAAAATCTGATTGTAATACTAAATATTTCCCCATAAGTAACCTCCCCAATAAATTATTGCTCAATATATTATTTGAATTTTCAGAATTATATTAAAATATTACGAGTTGTAACTAGTAAAGTCAACAGTATTTATAAGTATTACGATAATTTTCCTCAGATTTTGAAAAATTGCCAAAATATAACATTATTTCGAATTCTAAATAAAATACTTGCATATTTCATACATAGGTGATATGGTATTTATATTAAGTATAAAAAATATATTTATATAAACATAACTGGAGGATTTTTATTATGACTAACTTTACTTTTGACGGTGTACACAGCAGTATTGAATTTCAAATCAAACATTTAATGGTATCTAAGGTTAAAGGAACTTTTGAACAATTTGACGTAGCGCTTACAGGTGACATTAATGATTTAAGCTCATTACAAGCAACTGCTACAATTATTCCAAGTTCAATCGATACTAAAAATGCAGATCGTGACAATCACTTACGTACTGGTGATTTCTTTGCAACTGATGAATTTGATAAAATTACATTTGTAACTACATCTGTTACTGACAATACAGTAACTGGTAACTTAACAATTAAAGGTGTTACTCACGAAGAAACATTTGATGTTGAATTCAATGGTGTAAGTAAAAACCCTATGGACGGTTCACAAGTAACTGGCTTTATCGTAACTGGTAAAATCAACCGTGAATCTTATGACATGAGCTTTAACCAAGCTTTAGAAACAGGTGGCGTTATGTTAGGTAAAGACGTAAAATTCGAAGCTTCTGTAGAATTCGCAATTTCAGAGTAATATATTAATAGCAAAGAGAATCGCCGAGGCGATTCTCTTTTTTTATTTCTATTTAGTAAGTTGCAGCCTTTAACGTATGTAGCAAAAAGGATGCTGTACTTAATATGAAGCGAACAGCAGTAAGTAGCTGAATAATATGGTGGTCATAAAGCAATGTTTTACACCTCGGTCAGTCTACCCCGATTGAGATGACGACATGATATTGACAAAAATGAGGTTCATCTCACTCCGATTTTAATGAAATTGGAAGCTATGATGTCCTTTCGCAAAGCCATTTACAGTATATAACATCGAACCGCCACCCATTTCAATATCATTTGAACAAATAATAAGTTGGTTCGTTCCAGGAATAAATTGTGGATGTGTCGAACGTAGCATATGTCCCTCATCACGTCCTGGTATTAAAATTTGTCCAATTGGATAACCTCGTTTGTTAAATACTAATACCCTTCCTTGACCATACATAGCAACATATAAGTTATCATCACTATCAATACAGCATGAATCAGGCCCTTCATGACCTGTAAAATAATAAGGAATCGTTGCACCAAAAGGTTGAATTGTTACGCCATCATCTTCTAAGGCAATTCTATGTAAACGATTGGCTGTTGTTTCTGTAACCCATAAGACTTTTTCGTCTGTGCTTAAAGCAATACCATTAGCGACACTAATGTTTTGAATGACAGGTGTAACAGTTTTAAAATCTGGTGATACGTAATATACGCCACCCTCTGGTTTTGTCGAATAACCTCTGAAATCTGTAAAGTAGAAACCACCTTTACTATCAAAGACCATATCGTCAATACAATATTCGGTTGCAATATCATTAATAATATCTTGTTGATGTTGACCGTCTGGCGTTACTGCAAACATACCACCAGTAGACTTGAAATCTCCTAAATAACAAATAAACAGACGACCATCTTTATGTATTTTAATTGCAGCTGGATGGTCTTTATTTGCTGTAAATTGACGTGTCACTTCTTTTGTTGCAGGGTCCACTTTAAAAATATTACCTTCAAAAACATCTAATAAATACAATTGCCCCTGTTTATCAAAATTGAGACCTTCTAACTGTAACCCTTGGTCTGATATCTTAACCCAAGGTTCTGCAGTTATCGTTTGTAATTCACTTTCTGTAACAATAGGTACGGCACTATTAGATTTCCCTGAATATACCAATGTAGGTAATTGCTGAGCTGTCATAATGTTATGTTCCTCCTTTGTCATGCTATTTAAATTTTAACAGAACTTCATTTCTTTATTTATGTTATCGCTTTCATATTTATATTTTATCAGTCTTATGGAGGATTTATAAGCTCATTCATTGAAACATTAAATTACTTTGTTAAAATAATATAATGGTAAAAGTATGAAATCTGAATGTTTTTGCATTACGTAAATACACAAGGTTAATATTTATCGTCATAGTAAGAAGGAGAATGAGATATGGACTATAGAGTTCTTTTATATTATAAATACACAACAATTGAGGACCCCGAAACATTCGCAGCTGATCATTTAGCATTCTGTAAAGCGCATAATTTAAAGGGTAGAATCTTAGTATCAACAGAAGGTATTAATGGTACACTGTCTGGTACAAAAGAAGAAACTGATCAATATATCGAGCATATGCATGCTGATGAACGTTTTAAAGATATGGTTTTTAAAATTGATGAAGCAGACGGCCATGCCTTTAAAAAAATGCATGTTAGACCTCGTAAGGAAATTGTCGCTTTAGACTTAGAGGAAGATGTCGACCCACGTCAAACAACTGGTAAATATTTATCACCTAGTGAGTTTAAAGAGGCACTTGAAGACGATGATACCGTGATTATTGATGCTCGTAATGACTATGAATTTGATTTAGGTCATTTTCGTGGTGCAATTCGTCCAGATATTACACGTTTTAGAGACTTACCAGACTGGATTAAAGATCACGAAGATATGCTTGAAGGTAAGAAGATTGTCACATATTGTACTGGTGGTATTCGTTGCGAAAAATTCTCTGGCTGGTTAGTCAAAGAAGGCTTCGAGGATGTGGCACAACTTCATGGTGGTATTGCAACATATGGTAAAGATCCTGAAACGAGAGGCCAATATTGGGACGGTAAAATGTATGTCTTTGACGAACGCATCAGCGTAGATGTCAACCATGTAGATCGTACTGTTATCGGTAAAGAATGGTTTGATGGCACACCATGTGAACGTTATATCAACTGTTCAAACCCTGAATGTAATAAACAAATTCTTGTATCTGAAGAAAATGAAGCTAAATATTTAGGTGCTTGCTCTTATGATTGTGCTAAACATGAACGTAATCGTTATGTTGCTAAACATCATATTAGTAACGAAGAGTGGCAACGTCGTCTAGAAAACTTTGATCAAGAACATCAACACGCTTAATAAACGTATACTCAGTGAGTAAAACGTAAAATTTTAACAGACAATTTCTATTGAACATTGATAGAAATTGTCTGTTTTTTATATGTCCGCTTCAAGTTATCAATTAGCATTGTAGTGTCTTAGTTGGTTCTCTCACAAATTGAACTGATACATAATGATTCACCTTTTTATTTATTAGTCTAAAAAATTGAGAACTTCAATGTTTGGCTTTGTCGTTTTTATGATGGCTTCTTGCTATACTGACACTATCTTACAATAATAAAATTCGAGGTGTTAAACATGCATATACTAGTAACGGGCTTTGAACCTTTTGAACAAAATGAAATCAATCCATCATGGGAAGCAGTCAAATTATTAGATGATACACTTGGTTCACATACTATTACTAAACGACAACTTCCTACATCATTTGTTGAATCAGAAAAAGTACTTGATCATCTAATTGAAACTGAACATTATGATGCGATTGTTGCAATTGGCCAAGCAGGTGGAAGGGATGCGATTACTCCTGAACGTATTGGTATTAATTTAGATGATGCTAGAATTCCAGATAATAGTGGTGATCAACCTAGCGATAAAACGATAAAATTAGACGGTGCGAATGCTTATTTTTCAAATTTACCAGTCAAAGCTATGACACAGGCAATAAAAGCTGCTGGCTTGCCTAGTCAATTATCCAATAGTGCTGGCACTTTTGTATGTAATCACGTCTTATATTATCTCGGCTACTTACAAGCAACTAAGTATCCGTGGCTTCGTTTTGGCTTTATTCATGTCCCTTACTTATCACAACAAATCATCGACAAACCCGACACACCAGCGATGTCACTAGATGATATCGTCAAAGGTTTGACAGCTGCACTGCAAGTTATACATCACGATGAGCATCATCATTTAGCATTGGGGACCACTGAATAATGATTGCTATGTTTATTACTGATATTAAAAATAACGCTCTTTTAAATTAATGATACTTTAGCATTGTCATTGTCTAATATACTAATAAAACGGGTATATGCATTAAATAATACTTTATAAACAAGGAGTAATGATGATGACTACAAAAACAGTATTTGATGTTATTAATACCGGAGTTGGTTACATTACCAACGTCTATGATAATTGGAATATCGCTGAAGTGTTAGATCAACAACATAATGTTTTTCCAAATACATTACATTGGCAATTTGGGCATGTGCTAACTATTTTTGAATCAGCATTATCTGTTGCTGGCAAGCAAAACATTGATGTCGATCACTATAAACAACTTTTCGGTTATGGTTCTAAACCTGCTGATTGGGGAGAAGATGTTCCTACAATCGACGACATATTAGCGGCCATTAAAACATTACCGGAACGTGCACAGCAGCTTACAGCTGAAGACTTAGCCATTGAATTACCTCAACCAGTTGCTGGTTGTAACAATTTGGAAGAATTATTAGTATTGAATGCTATTCATATACCTTTACACGCTGGCAAAATTGAAGAAATGTCTCGCGTATTAAGAAATGAATAACAGCTTAATGACTCACCGTTAAATTACTAGCGGTGAGTTTTTGTATGTTAATGATTAACTCAATGTAAGGTTATAGTAATTTATATTTTTGTAATTATATAATTTTACAAAATAATCTAAATAACTACTGTACATATATTGAGATTAATATTATTCTGAGTTTAAATAAGTATTTAAAATAGAAAGAAGGACCACACTTTATGAAAAATACAGTAAAATATCGTAAATTTATACTCCCTATCATTATCGGTTTACTTATTTTTGCATTAACCCCTGTAAAACCTGAAGCTGTGGATACTCAAGCATGGTATATGTTTGCTATTTTTGTAGCTACAATCATTGCTTGTATTACACAACCTATGCCAATTGGTGCAGTATCAATGATCGGCTTTACCGTTATGGTACTTATAGGTATTATCGATATGAAGACTGCTGTACTTGGTTTTGGTAACAATAGCATTTGGCTTATTGCAATGGCATTTTTCATTTCTAGAGGTTTTGTTAAAACAGGTCTCGGTCGACGTATCGCTTTACAATTTGTGCGTCTCTTCGGTAAAAAAACATTAGGTCTTGCTTATTCATTAGTAGGCGTTGATTTAATATTAGCACCTGCAACACCAAGTAATACTGCACGTGCCGGTGGTATTATGTTTCCTATTATTAAATCATTGTCAGAGTCATTTGGTTCAAACCCTAAAGATGGTACTGAGCGTAAAATGGGAGCATTTTTAATATTTACAGAGTTTCAAGGTAACTTAATTACTGCAGCAATGTTTTTAACTGCTATGGCTGGAAACCCGTTAGCTCAAAATTTGGCATCTAGTACAGCCAACATTCATATTACATGGATGAATTGGTTTTTAGCAGCTTTAGTACCTGGACTAGTGTCTTTAATCGTTGTACCTTTTATTATTTATAAAATGTATCCTCCCACTGTTAAAGAAACGCCTAACGCTAAAAGTTGGGCTGAAAATGAGCTTGCGACTATGGGTAAAATATCTTTAGCTGAAAAATTTATGATTGGTATTTTTATCATTTCTTTAGGATTATGGATTGTTGGCAGCTTTATTAATGTTGATGCCACGTTGACAGCATTTATCGCTTTAGCTTTATTGCTATTGACAGGTGTCTTATCATGGCAAGATATCTTAAACGAAACAGGCGCTTGGAATACGTTAGTATGGTTCTCTGTACTTGTCTTAATGGCAGATCAATTAAATAAATTAGGATTTATTCCTTGGCTTAGTAAAAGTATCGCCACAAGTTTAGGTGGTTTAAGTTGGCCAATCGTGATCATTATTTTAATTATATTTTACTTCTATTCTCATTATTTATTTGCAAGTTCCACAGCACACGTCAGTGCTATGTATGCAGCCTTGCTAGGTGTTGCTATAGCAGCTGGAGCACCGCCATTATTTAGTGCATTAATCCTAGGTTTCTTTGGTAATTTAATGGCATCTACAACACATTATAGTAGTGGTCCAGCACCTATTCTTTTTTCTTCAGGCTACGTGACGCAAAAACGTTGGTGGACAATGAACTTTGTTCTAGGTTTGGTTTACTTTATTATTTGGATTGGTCTAGGCTCCCTATGGATGAAGATGTTAGGTATTTTCTAGTGTGAATCTCATTTTATTAAAATATAAATCAATAACGAAACACTTTGATGCTTGCGTATAAACCATGCGCAAGCATTTGTTATCATAATAATGTAATTAAATGTGTGTACCTCCATTTAAGCATCGTAGTATATGGTGGATACTAGCTATATAGTTAGTTACAACTCTGATAGAGGTACGTCTAAGGACACTCTAAAATGATGGCGATTGTCATATTAAAAGCGACTTTTCAACACCTGAAAAGTCGCTTTTAATATATGATCTATTTCGTTACCGGATTATTCTTAATTTTAATGTATTGGGACAGACTGTATAAGATAATACCAATCCAAATAAATATAAATGTAATTAATTGATGAACATCAAATGGTTCTTTAAAAACAAATACCCCTAGAACAAACATAATGGTTGGACCTACATATTGAATAAAACCTGTTAACGATAATGGAATACGTTTTGCTCCTGCAGAAAATAGTATCAATGGTATGGCAGTGATCGCACCTGAAAATAATAACCAAAAAGATGAGACATTCATGCCAAATGACATATCGTGATGTTGCCATAAATAAATAACATAAATTAATCCAGCTGGTGCTGTCACAATACATTCTATCGTAATACTACTAATTGCATCGATATGTACTACTTTCTTCAATAATCCATAGACACCAAATGTTAAAGCTAACATGATTGAGACAATCGGAAACTCTCCAATTTCAATTGTCATATATAGTACACCAATAAAGGCAAATAGTATGGCTAGCCATTCAAATTTATTAAATCTTTCTTTTAAGAAAATTAATGCCAGTAAAATGCTAACAAGTGGATTAATATAATAGCCTAAACTAGATTGTAGGACGTGACCATTAGTCACTGCCCAAATAAAAGTTCCCCAATTTAATGTGATAATATATCCTGCAATGATAATAGTGATGAGTTGTATTGGATGCGTGAATAATTGATGCACATCTCTTTGAAACGCATGACGTTGCTTCTTCCCTGCAACAATAATCAACAACATGAATATCATAGAAAATATAATACGAAATGCTAAAATTTCAAAGGCACCAATGCCACTAATTAAATCCCAATATATTGGTAAGATACCCCACAGTACATATGCACTTAAAGCAAATAATATACCATTTCTATATTCTGTATTCATAAGATCCCCCCCTTAATATCAAATTATTGCTATTCTTAAAATTTTAACATTTATTGCAATAGTATGGTATTTTGATTTTATTAATAATTATTAATTCTAAATATTTTAAAATTATTCTGAACGCTACTACATTGACGATATTTTATAATTTAAACCTGTTAAAACGGGTATATTTCAACAAAGACTGGAGGATGACATAGAATGACAAATTTACCCAAAATTGGGCAACCCGCTTCTAGAGCACTACAACGTGAAGATATTACCTGTTTAGAAGATGTCACACATTTTTCAAAGGCTTATCTTCTTAGTTTACATGGTGTTGGACCTAAAGCCATTGCTTTAATTGAAGCGTCATTACGTAAGTACAATCTGCATTTTAATGGTGTAAGGCCAACACAACCTATCTCGTTAACCATACAACATACATATACCCATACTGCTAAAACTCAAAAAATGTTTGATTTCGTAGTAGCTACAGCTTCTTTAGATATTGATGTGTTACGTCGCATCGTTACTGATCATTTTATTTGGAAGATACCAGGCACTATAGAAATCCACGGTGTACAAATCTTGCTGCAACAATTATCATCACAACCAAAAGTCACTAGCATTGATATTATATCTATCTTAACAGATGGAAATTTAGGATCTTTGCAAGGTGTGCAAACATTAGAGAATGATGCTCAAGTTTATTTTGCAACTTTCTTTGAATTTGACAATGATTCAGATAATGCCAATATCACTAAAGCAACAACCTACGAACATGTTACTGAATCACTAGCACACAATTCAATTTAACTTAATTACAACAGTCAAACTTTACACACAATCATTAATTTTTTTAATTAATTTGTCTAACATTTTTGTCATACTCAATTATTATTATAGAATACGCTAACAACATGGTATATGATTAGTCATTATAAATGGAAAGAAGGCTTTTATTTAATAATGTTTAATAATCAACGTTTATCTTGGCTACCATATATTATCGTTGTGGTGATTTTACATATGATAGGTTTTAGTTTCTTATGGATTGCTGGTCGAGACCATCACATCTTAATTGGCATGGGTATTCTAGCTTATACTTTAGGTTTAAGACATGCATTTGATGCCGATCATATTGCAGCAATTGATAACACTGTCCGTAAATTGTTACAACAACGCAGAGATCCTGTCGGTGTAGGCTTTTATTTTTCTATTGGGCACTCTTCAGTAGTCTTTTTAATGGCTGTGTTTTTAGGTGTTTCTGTAAAATGGGCACAACATGAACTACCTCATTTTCAAGATATTGGTGGCACGATTGGCACCCTAGTTTCTGGTTTCTTTTTAGTATTAATTGGTGTACTTAATCTTATTATTTTAGTATCTCTGATTAAACTTTTCGCTAAATTACGACGCGAACATATCGAAGATGAAGAAGTAGACCAACTTCTTGAAGCACGAGGCTTTGTCAGCCGTTTTGTAGGGCCATATTTTAAAGTTATTAGTCGTAGTTGGCACGTCTTGCCACTTGGCTTCTTATTTGGTTTAGGATTTGATACTGCCAGTGAAATTGCTTTATTAGCACTGTCTTCAGGTGCATCACAACAAGCTATTTCACTTATTGGTATTCTATCATTACCGATTTTGTTTGCTTCGGGTATGAGTTTATTAGATACATTAGACGGTATCGTTATGAAGTCAGCTTATAATTGGGCTTTCTTTAATCCAATACGTAAAATTTATTACAATATAACGATAACAGCTATTTCAGTTATTGCTGCTTTAGTGATAGGTATGATTGAATTATTACAAATTTTAGCGGACAAACTGAATTTACATGGCTCATTTTGGACATTTATTCAAAGTATTCAATTTGATTATTTAGGTTACATCTTAGTTGCGTTATTCTTAATTACGTGGTTAATTTCAAGCTTAATTTGGAAATTCGGTAACATTGAACATCGCTGGGCAAAATAATATTGAGCATCCTGATGATTAACATCATTCATCAGGATGTTTTTTGTGTTTAAAATGATGATAAATCAACGTTTTATAATACAAACAGTTACTGCCAATCGTAAAAATTTATTATAGAATTTTTTGACTCATACGCTTTGAATGTAAAATGAGCATTTATATTGGGCAAATAAGAGGCTTATAACAAATTGCAGAATCCATATAATCTCTAATTAATTGACTTTAATATACTAAAGGCTATACTTAACAGACATTATATTAAAGGAGTTATGTTATGAATAATAAAGTTGTACTAATTACAGGGTCATCTACAGGTTTAGGGTTTGAGACTGCCCTAACACTTGCTCAAAATGGATATAACGTGTACGCCACAATGCGGGATTTAACAAAACAACAACCATTACTTGATAAAGCCGATGAATTAAATATCAATTTGACAGTTAAACAACTAGATGTCACAGATACTAATAGCATTACACAAACAGTAAATGACATCGTTGAAGCTGAGGGACGTCTTGATATATTAATTAATAATGCTGGGGCAGGATTTGTTAAAACGACGGAACTTGCTTCAGATGATGAATTAATGTGGCAAATGAATGTTAATTTGATGAGTGTCATGCGTATGACTAAAGCCGTCTTACCAACGATGCGTTCACAAAGAGACGGTCATATAATTAATATCTCATCTGTTGGTGGACTCGTAGGACAACCATTTAACGAAGTGTATTGTGCTGCAAAATTTGGTGTTGAAGGTTATACAGAATCACTTGCTAGCTATGTTCAACCTGCTTTTAACGTTAAGTTTACAGTTGTAGAGCCAGGCGGTATTAAAACTGAATTTACTAATAATGTCTTGTCACAACTTGAAACTACAGGTGGTATTAATGATGCGGATTATACAGCACTATTAAATTCTTATTTAGGTGGGTTAAAAGAAAATTATGGTTTAGATGCTTCTCAAAGTGGTGCAGAAGTAGCACGAGTCATTTTAAACGTCATTGAAGATGCTAATCCACCTATTCGCATACGTACTTCTGATTGGGCCGAAAGATTCACAGCGATTAAGACTAAAGCTGATCCAACAGGGAAAAAGTTACAACAACAAGTGACACGTTTATTAGGTGACCAATTTTAATTAGTATTAATCATGTTATCTAGATATATGGTCAAATATGTAATAGTAACTAAGTGTCGGGCATTGATACATTGCTCCTAGATTACCTTAGTTTCACATTCATGTCTGCCAATGAGCTTAGATCATAAAACAAGCAGTGAAGGGACTATCAACTAAGATAGTTGTTCACTGCTTGTTTTTATGCACGGCAATCAATTACATTATTTTCTATTATTAATTAACAATACTTCTACAATGCTAAGCACATTAATACCAAAGAATTTAGAAGCTGCTTTAGCACCTTTAAAACCATGCCCAGCTTTAAAATGATGATAAATCGCTGTTCCCATAACGATATTAATCATAATTGCACCAATCGCCGCTAATTTTTGTCCTACTTTCCCAAACACTGAGGCAAATAAGAATATTGAACCAACGAATTCAAATATACCTGCTAATTTCATGGAATTTCTTGATAAATTAAATCCTTCTTTAAATTGTTGAGCCATACCTTCATCGTTTTTAATTTTTGGTAGACTACTTTGCATAATATTATATCCTACAAACCCATTCACTAAGTGTCTTAATAACATCTTTCATTCCTCCAATTATTCTTTTTAATTATTATTAGGTTGTATTAGTAACGCTAATAATGATCCTATTAAAGCGATGATTGCCGTCACATAAAATGTTAAATCTAAGCCTTGGATGGCACCTTGGATACCTCCAACATGTGATTTTGCACCTAATGTCGTCATTAAAGTCACTAATAGTCCTGTCCCGATTGCTGCTGACAGCTGTCTCACTGTATTATTCATAGCTGTTCCATGAGCAATTAATGTTCTCGGTAAAGCGTTCAATGCTTGTGTTGTCATAGGTGTCATGATCATCGCGTTACCTAACATCGTAATTGAAAAGGCAATAACAACGTATAGACGACTACTATCACTACTGATTTGTGCTAAACATAATGCGCCAGCTGTAATAGTCAACATACCTATAAAACTGAGCCAACGTCCACCGACTTTGTCATACAGTTGACCAGTTACAGGAGATAGTAAACCCATAACAAGTCCTCCAGGCAATAAGATGAGTCCTGATTCTAACGGTGTCCAATGCATC
Source organism: Staphylococcus simiae (assembly GCF_017357005.1). Classification (NCBI taxonomy): domain Bacteria; kingdom Bacillati; phylum Bacillota; class Bacilli; order Caryophanales; family Staphylococcaceae; genus Staphylococcus; species Staphylococcus simiae. Next base: position 2,601,180 of record NZ_CP071589.1, read on the forward strand.
ATTGTTTGCATAAATATTGGTAAAATTGTCAAGTTACCAATAAACAACATAAACATCAGTGATACAATGACCATCGATACAGAAAATTGTTGATATTTAAATACTCTAAATTCTAACAACGGTGACTCTAACTTGAATTGTCTTAAGACAAACGTACAAATTGAAATGATAGCCACGATTAATGTTAAGTATATTGCAGGATGTGACCATCCTAAATTGCCTACTGAACTGAAACCATATAATAGAGCACCGAAACCTACTGTTGATAAGACAACAGATAACATATCTAACTTAGGATAACTTTGCGTTGTCATATTTCTTAATGCAATGTACCCATAAATAAAGTCAATAACAGCTATGATTAACACAATCGTAAATAACTGTCTCCAATCAAATATATTTACAAACCATCCTGCTAGCGTTGGTCCGATAGCTGGTGCAAAGCCAATCACTAAACCAAACATTCCCATGGCCATACCACGTTTTTCGGGTGGAAATAGTATAAAGAGAATTGTTTGTGTTAATGGCATTAGAATACCTGCTCCCATAGCTTGTATTGCCCTACCAAGTAAGACCATTTCAAAATTAAATCCTAATAGACATAGTAATGATCCAAAGATTAAGAAGCCAACAGCAGCGAAGAATAACTTTCTCATTGTATATTTTTCTATTAAAAATGCTGAAATAGGAATCATAATACCATTAACTAACATAAATACAGTTGTTAACCACTGAGCTGTGCTACTAGTTACATCAAAGTCCACCATTACTTTCGGCAATATTGTAGCCAAAATGGTTTGATTTAATACACCTAAAAATGCTCCAATCACAACAATCGCAATGACATTCATTCTTTGAGATGCTTGCTGATGATTGGTTAAGTCATTTGTCATTTTATAAAACACCTCCTTATTCTAAAAGCGGAATTAACTATCACTTATAATAAATGGAATGCGTTCCGTTTGTCAAATATGTTTTTTATGTTTATTATTTAGCTATGATATAAATACTAAGGAGAGAGTAATTATGAATGTTGAACAATTAGAAAATTATTTACACATAGATCGTTCAAAATTTAACCAACCTACTTTAGAAGCATTAAATTATTATGCACAGCGTTATATGTTGACTGTTCCTTTTGAAAATATTGATGTTCAAAATGGAGTGAGAATTTCTGTTGCAGTTGAGGATGTTTTTAATAAAGTAGTCAATCATCATAGAGGTGGCTTCTGTTACGAGATGAATACCTTATTTAAAGCTTATTTATTAGAGAAAGGATTTAAACCCGAATTGATGTCAGCAACGATACATACACCTGGTGGCGGTAGAAGCTTACCTGGTTCACATGTATCACTCGCAGTACCTCTTAATGACATGTATTATGTCGCAGATGTAGGTTTTGGTGACCTACCATTACAAGTGATTCCAATCACTCTACCCGATGAACCACAACCAGTTGAAGATGTGACTGGTACATTCAGAGCTATTTTTGATAGTGAGGCTAAACAAATTTACTACGTTCAAAAATATGAAAATGATAGTTGGAATACCAAGTATGAAGCTAAGTTTGAAGCTAAATTGATTCATGATTTTGATTATAATATTGAATATAATCAAACGAGTCCGCATTCAACTTTCGTCAAAAGATTATTAATTACCATGCCTAAAGAATACGGTAGAGCAACGATGTCTCAAGATTATCTAACGTTAACAAGCCAACATCAAAAGGAAAAATTTGATATTACGAAAGATAATTATCAACAATTCCTAGCAAAACATTTTGGATTAAATGTTAAAATTAATAGGATTGAACAAAAAGATTCGTAGGAGAGACCGCTTATGCTTGATGAAAATAAAAAAATACGTAGTGATGCTAAACACAATAAATTAATTATTCTAGAGACAATTATCCAACTATCACAACAAGGTATCAATATCTCTGAGATGAATATGGCAGACATTGCGCGCAAAGCTGGCGTTGGTGTTGGTACACTCTATCGACATTTTAATAATAAGGCATCACTATGTACGACGATGATGGATGAACAAGTTGAAGCTATGTTTGATAGTATTGAGCAATTTTTAGACGCCCATCAGAGTGACACTTTATATGATAAGCTTTATGGCATACTATCTATTTATGTCAATTTAAAAGACAAAAATTTAGAGACCCTCTCTTTTATTGAAAAGTCCGGTCAAAAATCTAACTCAATGATTAACATTCCATTTTTCGAACGCTTAAAGTTAGTATTACATCAACAGTTTGAAGGAACAGATTATACTGATGTCGACTTTAAATTAAATGTATTATTAAACTCATTTTCTAGTGATTTTTATCAATATATGACTAAGCGTCAAGGATACAATAAAGCACAATTTTTGCAGCATCTGATTACAACCATTTTATAATTTAATCACTAAATGAAAAAGGTCGAGACAACAACTCATGTCTCGACCCTTTTATTATATTATTATCATTTAATGTACGACGTTCTAACTTATCATTATGATTGTAGCGCAATGTTAAGCAAGTGCATCTGTAATATAAATCACACCTACGAAAATAAATGTAATTGCAATCATTGTTGATACAAATACAATACCCATTAACGGATTAAATAATAAAATAATACCGAATAGCACGCCTAATATGTTGAATAAAATAGACACTATTCTTAAGCTACCGCTGCCGTTAAACGTAAATAGTGCTGTAATAGAGCTAAAGATAAACCAAAATGCAAACATATAAATAAAGAATGCTGAACTTGCACCAACATTAAAGATAACTAATAGTCCAAAGATAATATCAATAATACCCATAAAGATTATCAGACCTTGACTACCTCCTGCTAACACTTTCGCTGCACGACGATAAACAATTTGAATGATCCCATTAATTAACACTAATAATCCTATCAACCATGTAATAGCATAAAAGTTTTCAACTGGAAAGCTAAAAATAAGGACTGCAACGATTAATAAAATGACACCCATAATTAAACTGGACCATTTAATACTGTTATTTGATTTTGCCATACTTATCATTCCTTTCATAAATAAACATTTTCTATTTTACTTATATTTTAATTTACAATTATTAAATTCCCTTAATACATATTATACAAACATTTTTCTAAAAGTATATTTATTTTATTAATTAAAAATGTCACATCCTCTTTATTTAAGATTATTCATTGTAAGCGTTGTTATATCAGTGTTCCCAAGTAATAACAGCGTTCTCTCTATTACTCATTCAAGTCACACAACTGTCACAACCAGCAAGAAAATTTCTCCTAACTACTCCAACTTACAACTATGTAAGATTCGCTCGTTATTTTGTAAGTTTAGATAAAGGTACTTTATTTTTAATAACTTTACAATAACAGTAAGGACAGAAAGGAGTGACATCATGGCATTATTAACAGTTCAGCATCTTTACAAAACATATAATGGTAAACAGCCATTTGATGCCTTGAAAGATATTAATTTTTCAATTGAAGCGGGGGAATTTGTAGCAATCATGGGACCATCTGGGTCAGGAAAGACTACATTATTAAATGTCTTAAGCTCTATTGATAATATTTCCAAAGGAGAGGTCATTATTAACAGTGAAAATTTATCTAAGCTTAATCAAAAAGCACTAGCTAAATTTCGCAAAGAATCTTTAGGCTTTATCTTTCAAGACTATAGTGTCTTGCCAACGTTAACAGTAAAAGAAAATATTATGTTACCTTTGTCTATTCATAAATTATCTGCAAGTAAAATGGAAGACAATTACCATAAGGTCACTACAGCATTAGGTATTAATGACCTGGGAAATAAATATCCTAGCGAATTGTCTGGTGGTCAACAACAACGTACTGCAGCAGCACGTGCTTTTGTTCACCAACCTAAACTTATCTTTGCTGATGAACCAACTGGAGCACTAGATTCCAAAAGTGCATCCGATTTATTACTGAGATTAGAAGATATGAATCAACATTTTAATACAACCATTATTATGGTAACTCATGATCCAGTAGCTGCAAGTTATGCTCACCGTGTCATTATGTTAAAAGATGGACAAATACATTCAGAATTACACCAAGACGAACGTACGAAACAAACGTTTTATGAAGATATCGTTCAATTACAAACTACCCTAGGTGGTGTGGTCAATGACGTTTAATCAACTTGTATTGAAAAACTTAGTGCGTAATTTAAAACACTATGCTTTATATTTATTTTCAGTGTTTTTTAGTATTGTCTTGTACTTTAGTTTTTCAACTTTACAGTTCACCCATGATATTAATAATGATAATGCGATTACAATTATTAGAAAGGGTTCATTAGTTGGTTCCGTATTTTTATTTATGATCATTATTATCTTTTTAATGTACGCAAACTATTTATTTATCAAACGACGTACACAAGAATTTGCCTTGTTTCAACTGACTGGATTGACTCGTCATCATCTATTGAAAATGTTGAGCCTCGAACAAATTGTGTTTTTCATTGTAACAGGCATTATCGGTGTCGTAAGCGGCCTTGCCTTTTCAAAGCTCTTATTAACGATTGTCACTAAAGTGATGAAGATAACAACACATTTAACTATTCATTTCGAACCTATGGCCCTACTACTTACGTTTGTCATGCTTATCATTGCTTACCTATTAATTATGATACAAAGTGCTTTATTTTTAAAAAGACGTACTATTTTAACACTGTTAAAGGATCAGATGAATAGAGATGCGGTAAATCCTAAAGTAGGTATCTTAGAAGCTCTTTCAGGTGTTATAGGTGTCGTAATGCTTATATTGGGTTATTATATGGCAGTTGAAATGTTTGGTACCTTCAAAGCACTCACATTATCCATGACATCACCATTTATTATTTTGTTCTTAACTGTAGTTGGAACGTATTTATTTTTTAGAAGTTCTGTGTCGCTCATTTTTAAGACGCTTAAAAATTTTAAAAAAGGACGAATCAATATTACCGATGTCGTTTTCACATCATCTATGATGTATCGTATGAAGAAAAATGCGATGTCACTGACGATTATAGCAACAATTTCAGCGGTAACGATGAGTGTGCTATGCTTTGCTACTTTATCACAGGCAAATGCTAAACAAACGATGGCATCTTATGCACCTAATGATTTTAATACATCATCTAGACAGCAAGCGCAACAACTTGAGCAACGTTTGAACAAAGCGCATATTGCTTATCACAAGCATTACACTGAAACACTAACAATTGATAATGTTAAAGATAATGTAGTGACACTTGAAAATGGTAGTGATGCTGGTCGTACTAGTAGTATTGTAAGTTCTAATAAACAAGTCCACGGTAATCAAGCTGTTGTTACCAATATCAAAGCATTACCAAATGTGATGCGCATCAACACTAATGCGTCTTTAACACTTAAAGGACAGCATAATCTAACTGTAAAGGCCATACACAAAGATAACACCAAAGTTTACCCTATCAATGTGACAATGAATTCACCAGTCATTGAAATTAGTCCTCATCATTATCAACATTTAAAGGCGCAACTTAACAATCAAGATAAGGTGAATACTTTTTATGGCTTTAATATCGTTCATGCATCTCAGATGTCAAAAGCATCACAACTCGCTCAACAAATAACTGGGATTAATTCTGCACAAAAATTTAAACAGCAGATAGCAGCAACGAATGGTATGTTAATTTTTGTTACTTCCTTTTTAGGATTGGCATTCTTAATTGCAGCAGGTTGTATCATTTATATTAAGCAAATAGATGAAACAGAAGATGAATTAGATAATTTCAAGATACTACAGCGTCTTGGTTTTAGTCACTCAGACATGTTCGTTGGTCTACTATTAAAAGTTACCTTTAACTTTGGTCTGCCACTAATCATTGCGCTACTACATTCTATTTTTGCAGCTATTGCTTTTATGAAATTAATGGGACAAATTTCATTTGCGTCTGTGATTATTGTTATAATTAGTTATACAGTCGTTTATATGTTATTTGCCATCATTGCATTTTTACATTCAAATAGAGTAATTAAGCGCGTAGGATGATGTTATAGCGCTGGTTATGAATATGCTATTTGTTAGTCATTTACAGCACAAAGATTCAATGATTACTTTCACATTTGAACAACTATAAAGAGATTTAAAGGAGAGATTTTATGATGAAAATTAAAGAATTCATTGCACAATCATATGATGATTTAAAAAACTTAACAATCAATTGGTTTAACATTTTAATGCTAGCTATTTTTGTTATTTTATTAAGTAGCTTTACAACACCTATTATTGGTGTACCTGCTGGACTATTAGGTGGCGCTTATTATTTAAAACGTCGCGAAGAAAAAGATCAATAACTTTTTAACTATCTTAAGCTAGGCAACTAATATTCTATCTTTTAATTTTATACATGTGGCAGTCACTGACATGGGTTGCAAAATGTTAGTAAAGTAACGTTTATCATTCGTGTTAGCTTTGCCGAGGTGGGATGAGATTATAAATTTTGAGACAATTTATATTTCTCCCACCTCATTTTTTAAATTATTTATGGTTTAGTAACATATAGATGAATAAATTTAAAAATTATTTTTCACTGTTTAAAGGCGCTACGACAGCCTATTGTCATTTTTGAAGCATTACAAAAAAATTATTTTTCACAAATAGCTGTACATTATCGTCAATGACGTGTATAGTTGGACTTACGTAATAAAAGCTCGTGAATTTAATTGTAGTGTATTTGTTTAGAATATCCTCTTTTTAAGTTATGAATTTGTTACAAAATATTAAGTGCAAAAGCACACGGAGGTAATTCTATATGAATAACGGTACAGTAAAATGGTTTAACGCAGAAAAAGGTTTTGGTTTCATCGAAAGAGAAGAAGGCGGAGACGTATTCGTACATTTCACTGGTATTGCTAGCGATGGCTACAAAACTTTAGAAGAAGGTCAAAAAGTGACTTTCGAAATTACTGAAGGTCAACGTGGAGACCAAGCAGTTAACGTACAAACTGTTTAATCCTATATATGATAAAAGCCAGCTCAAATGAGCTGGCTTTTTTTATTATATTAATTTTTAAGTCAACCAAATCTGAGTCATTGTCAAATTCGGTTGATGTATAAATTTTGAATCGAATTTTATCAATTTAGGTCAACCTTGTTTGTCGCAAGATATGATACGACGGACATTAAGGATAGAAAGACAGCGTACACCTTCTAACCTTACTATCCGCTTCATATCACCTATTTAATAATATCTATTAATTCTTTTTTCGATGCTGAACGTGCTGGAATCCAACCAAAGATGACACCAATTAACGTAGATACACCTACTGCTAGAAGTACTGAAGATAGACTGACAGCACTCTTAACCATGTCAGGCGTAGCAAGATCTACTAACCACGCAATAATGATTCCTAGAATTAAGCCTATAATACCTCCAATAATACATAGCACGACGCTCTCCACTAAAAATTGAATTTCGATATCTCGACCTTTGGCACCAAAAGCACGTCGAATAGCAATTTCTTCTGTTCGTTCGGCAACAGAAATATACATCACATTCATCACACCTATACCGGCAATAAATAATGATATACCAGCAACTGCTGCTACAAAGTATGTAATTGTATCCAATACTTTGCCAATAGATTTCATCATTTCTTCATTATCAAGAAACTCATACTTACCTTCAGAAATACCCGATGCTTTCTTATTCAACTCTTTTTGAACTTTTTTTGCTACATCTTTTTTATTGTAGCCATCTGCAACGGTCACTTTAAGTTGTGGTGTTCCCTGAGATAAATCACTCATATAAACATCAAATGTCTTTGATGGTACTTGTGCTACCGTTTTTAAAGGCATACCAGTTTCATCAGTACCACTAGCATCACCAACACCTACAACTTTAAATCCTTCTCCATTAATATAAATGGTTTTGTTGATAGCATCATTATTGAACACTCTTTTAGCGAGTTTGCTATCAATAACTGCGACTTTCTGTTGTAATTCATTGTCATCTTTTGAAAAACCATGTCCTTTATCAACAGCAGTCACTTGTGATTTTTTTTGAACATTGACATCACCACTACCATGAACATTTGTTGTTTTCGTAGCATATGAACTATCCTTGTTTTCTTTTATATTAGCGCTTTTTACACCTTTAACTTGTTCAGCAATACTAATATCCTCCTTATTGAAAGGATTGTTTTTAGGTGGTTTTAAATTTTCAGTATTAAAATTGATGGTTGCCTGATTCTTACCAGCACCTGCATCATTAAATTGTTCACTCGTCGTTTTCTTAAAACCATTACCTAATGACATAATAGTAATAACAGCTGCAATACCTATAATAATACCAATCATTGTAAAGATGTTACGTCTTTTATTTTTTAAAATTGAACGAAATGCCACAGCAATGACATTAGAAAAATTACTCATGTGTCAGCACCTCTTCCCTTTGAACGCGACCATCCAGAATATGAATGATACGATCCGCGCGCGCTGCTACTTTAGGATCATGCGTCACCATAATCATTGTTGTACCTTTTTCTTTATTCAATTTAACAAAGAGTTCCATAATATCCTTTGACGTTTTAGAATCTAACGCACCTGTGGGCTCATCAGCAATAATAAATTTAGGTTCATTGACAATGGCACGTGCAATAGCGACACGTTGTTGTTGTCCACCAGACAATTTATTAGGTAAGACATTCTCCTTATCTTTAAGACCGACATCATGCAGTCTGTCTAATACTTTTTGTTTTCGTTCTTTACCACTCATACCATTGTAAATAAGCGGTATGCTAACATTTTCTAAAATCGTATTATTTTGGATCAGTTTAAAATTTTGAAAGACAAAGCCCACTGTTTTATTTCTTATTTCAGCAAGTTTATTATCAGAGCTTTCTTTGTAATTATTACCGTCAAAAAGATAGTCACCCTCATACCCACGATCAATGAAACCTAAAATATTAATTAAAGTACTCTTACCTGAACCTGAAGGTCCCATAATAGCTATAAACTCGCCTTCAGCTACGTTGATATTAATATCTTTTAAAATGTGGTTCGTTTCATTACCATTTTTGAAGTATCGATTGACGTCTTTTAGTTCAATCATGATGACACCTCAACTTTTTCTCCATCATTTAGATTTCCTTTGGGATTTTTAAGTACTTTGTCGCCTGATTTTAGACCTTTTTTAACAATAATTTGTCCGTTATTTCTATCAATTTTAATTTCTCTTTTATGAACTTTATTGTTTTTATCAACAACAAAAACTTGATTATCTTTTGTTAAGACATCGTTAGGTAATTTCATTGTTTTTAATGGTATTTTGGCATCTAAAGATAGTCCTGGTCTAACTGGAATATCAAGATCACCGATAACTACAGTATATTTAGATGGTTCTCCTGCTTTACCACCTGAAGGAACATTAACCGTTGGATTAGAGGCCTGTGCTGCTGATGCTTGTCCTTCATCACCTTGTTCTCCGCCTGCACTGCTGGCAGCACCACTTGCACTTGCGCCACTGCTAGCACTATCTTCAAAGCTTGTTGGTAATTGGTTAATTTTAATAATTTTACCTTCACCTTTTTTACCGTTACTATTAATCGCAACATTGACTTTATCTCCAACCTTAATCTTATCTATATCAAATTCAGAAACCGTTGTTTTAATTTCAGGTTGATTAGAAATTAATTGCAAAATAGGTTGACCATCGCCAACATTTGACTCATTTTGAATATTAATTGTACCGTCGAATGCAGCATACATACTGTCATTAAGTTGTCTGTCATGTTGAGATAATTGTTGTTGTGCATCATTCAAAGCACTTTGATCTTGTGTTAACTTTGTTTGAAATTGTTGGTTATTAGGACTTTTATTAATCTCTTCGTAATCTTTATTGACTTGTTGTTGTGCTTGATCAACTTTATTAGCAAGATCTGTTCTTTTACTTGCATTCGTATTGTAACTAATGAGTTGAGTTCCTTGCTTCACTTTTTGACCGTCTTCAACAGCAGCACTTAAAAAAGTCCCAATTTGACTATTATTATTATATATTTTAACAGATTGAGGTGATGCTTTACCTTCAATACTAATAGGTGTTTCTTCTTTTACTGTATATGTATCATACCCATTACTGCTTTTATCACCCGAGTGATTCACTTGTTTAATAATAAAAGCGATAGCTAGTAGTAATACAACAATAACTATAGCTATGATCGTCCAAATGATTGTTTTTTTCTTCATATGTATAGTGACTCCTTATCAAAATTTTTATACTTGAATGATAACATATAAATTATATTTATCATATTTAATGTAAAACTTTATAATTAAAAGTAGTTTATTTAAATTAAATAATTGAAATCATCAATAAAAATAACAATAAGGTGTTTTATTAATTTAATTATAATGTTATGCTTACGATAACTTATGAGAAGGAGATGCTTAAAACATGGAAGAGTCAAAATTACCTTTTGTCGAACATTTTTACAAATTACGTACGCAACCAAAATGGTTAATTAAACTAATCTCGCTATTCATTATTGGTATTATTTCTGGTTTTGTGGCATATAAAAATATTCCTATGGATAGCATTACAAAAATAGAAGGCGTTTCTAGTGATCAACAACAATCAATATATATGATGTCGACGATTGTTGGTGGTGCCTTTGGTACTGTTCTTAGTGCCATTGTTGTCTTTGTTATTTTCTTAATAATGTCAAAAATTCTAAAATCTGATGTTGGTGCACTAAGTTTATTCTCTGCGGCGTTTTCATACTCCATCATTATTGCTATTTATGGTTTAATTGTTAATTTGATTACTTTAATTGCAGGTATTAATCCACTTGACACTAGAATTGATAGCTTAAATATTTTCAGTAAAGGCAATGTATTGTTATCAACTATCAATCTAGAAGTGATATTGAAAGCATTGTTAACAGGTATTGTATACTTTGCAACGAGTCGTTTATCTAAACGCACATCTATCATTTTAGCCATTGTTGCTTTAATTTTATTAATTATTACAGGAATGACAGGTTCTTCTATGTCACAAGGTATGCAAGGTATGGCTAACTAATTATTGTAGCCACTTTGAATATATAGACAGTAATGATTAAGTCGTTTGATTTAATGATAGTTTATTGTATCTATCATAACGACTCGATGATTGCTGTCTTTTTCATTTATGAAAGAAAGTAAGATGTTATGAGTGTACTATTCAATAGGTCTTAGCACCTATACTTTATCGTGTAGTTTATTAATTCCTTTAAGACACCCTCTAGACATCCTACACCCACTTCTAATTACAAACAAATTTGAATCTAATAAAGATTTATTTCGATGTGATTGTAATTTTAATATTTTGGGTAATTAAATATTACATAACTTTTTTAATCGAAGGAGTGTAATTTAATAATGGCTAAAATAATCGATACACATGCACATTTATGGAACGAAGACTATCTAGATAAGCTAGGTAAATTGGGAAGTAAAGGGACTGAAGTCGCTAAAGGAATTAACCAGTCTGGGTCTAAAGAAGATTTAAACAAACGTTTTAAAGATATGGATGATAGTGGCGTTGATATGCAAATTCTTTCAGCTACACCGCAATCACCACAATGGGGTACGAAAGAGGAAGCACATCAGTGTGCTAATGAGATTAATGATTTATATCGTTCTTTAGTACAACAATATCCAGACCGCTTCTTAGCATACGGTGCTGTATCTTTACCATATGTAGATCAAGCTATTGAAGAGGCTAAGACATTATTACAACAAGAAGAATTTGTAGGCATTGCTATTCCAACTATCGTTAAAGATAAAGTATCTATCGCTGATAAACAATTCGAACCATTCTTTGAAGCTATCAATGACTTACACGGCACATTATATATACATCCAACTGGCTGTGGTGCACAAAGCCCACTTGTTAATGATTATACTTTAGAATGGGTAATTGGTGCGCCTTTAGAATCAACATTTATCACTTTGCACCTTTTAAAAAATAATATTCCTCAGCAATATCCAAATATTAAATTCCATATTTCACATCTTGGAGGTGCTTTACCATTCTTTATGACTCGTATTGAGGATAATTATGAAGATTGGAATGCCTTTGACAGTGATCCATGGGAAATTTTAAACAAGCAATTTGTTTATGATACAGCAAATTTCCACGAACCATCATTAATCAATTCTGTAGAAACATTTGGTGCAGATAAATTTATGATGGGGTCAGACTTCCCTTATTTCCAAGATGAAAAATATAAACGCAGCGTTGACTACATTAAAAATAGTCGTCTAGATCAAGCTGATATTGATGGCATACTTAGCGGTAATGCTATTAAGTTTTTCAATATTAATCACAAGCACTAGTTGTTATGTCGAAGTGGGAGTAGGACAGCGTTTAAATATCTGTCTCTAATCATTAGACAAAGACGTTTCTATCATAACAAAGTAATATAAAAGGCTATATGACTCAGTATATAAACGTTACTGCAGTCGTATAGCCTTTTTAAATCATATCAAATGCTGTCATAACTTTCGTTAAAATTTTACGAATATATTGTTCATCGAGTACGTGAGGTTTAATCAAAATATTAAAGTAAATTGGTGAGAATATTAAATCTATAAACATGTCTTGTTCTTCAACTATCACATATGGACTTATAATTTCTTTGATTTTTTGTCTATTAATTTCAAAGTATTGTTGTAAGAAAAGCGTCTTAGCATCAGTCTGTCGTTCGCTAATTAATATTTCTAGTACTGCTCTTCCCAAATGTGTTTTATAAATTGACATTACTTTAATAATAAAGCTATACAAATCATCAAATACATAGTCATGTTTTGGATCAATTAACTCAAGTTGATCCACAAACATGCTCATAATAATAGCGTATTTATCTGACCATCGTCGATATATTGTCGCCTTAGAAACACCCGTATTGTCAGCTATTTCATCAATGGTCATTGCTGATAATGGCTTCGTATTTAATAATCTGTCTATTTCTAAATATATTTTATGATTTACTGTTGGATCTTTCGGTCTTCCAGCCATTCTTCTCAGCCCTTTTATGTGTAATAAACTCAACAATTTCAAATATAATCACTGCACTTACAAACCATGATATAAATCCAACAACGATACTTATTAACCACATGTGGGTTACATTTAACATTAACCATGTTATCAAAATACTGATTAGTACACCAGTCATACCAAATACCGCACCGCGACTCACATGCATTGCTATTTTATCTCCATATTGCATACCAGTAATAAACATAGAAACTAAAAATACTGCAGGAAATGTTGCGAATATACCACCAAATTCTTTCCATGGTAGTACTACGGATACAATGTAACTTAATAATACTGCAAATCCACCCACTAAAAATTTAATTGCCACTAATTTCATTTTATAAATCCTCCAATTATTTATATGTTTCATATTTTTGTCATCTATGAAGCTATGATGTTTAAGTTATAAATGGCGTACAGTAAATATAACGATAGAAACAATGAACCAACACACTAAAGTAAATACTGTTCCACGCTTATAACCCTTATGTTTAATATAAATGGAAGTTAAAAATACTGTGACAATACATGATATGATGCCAACTATGGCACCAATACTTAGGCTCATCGACATATTTATGAGCTCTGACCCTCTATGATCAATAGCTAATGCAATGACAGCAGCTAAGAAGACTGCAGGCATCGTTGCAATAATACCGCCTAATTTACCTCCAACCTTGTCTGCCATAATTGATGCTAATGCAACTGCAAAACCACCAATAATAAAATGAAGTATTGCACTTGAAATTGAAAACATATTAATCTGACCTTCTTTATTTAATTACTAAACGAAACGTTTCGTTTAATAATAGTGTAAAACTTATTTTGGGTTATGTAAAGATACTCATACGATTAGAAATGAATCATTATCTAACTCTTTCTATGCTGCTACATGTTTCACGTAAAACAACATACTTAAAAAAGTATGATTGAAGAATCAATTATTAGGTTAATGACGCCTTTCAACTAGTCATTTAACAGTGATTGATTGAAATAATTGAAGTAACACTGTTAGTCTAAGAGAATTTTTACTATAACTAGTTAACTGCAGCAGTAACGCGGATATTTAATTATCAATGAGTTAACATTTAAATCTTAAGCCCAAAGATGTTAATCATCTGCTTAGCCAACAATATATCAATGCGCAATATGCACTTGCTACCTAAAAAAAGTGATATAGAAGCATGTTAATCTTCCATATCACTTTATTATTAGCGTTTATAAATACGTATTTTAATTTCATAGTAATCTTCGTGATCTTTATCTTTATGTTCAACATGTAAACCTGATTGTTGAATAGCTTCTATACTTTTTCCAACTTCGTCTCTTGCTTGAGTAACATCTTGTGCAAATTGTAAGTTTTGAGCTTTAACTTTCTCAGGTCCTGTTTTTTGACGGACTCTATCTTCAGTTTGTTTAACATTTAACTTTTGAGCAATCACTTGTTCAATTAATGTTTCTTGTTCTTCTTCAGGTAAAGAAAGAACAGCTCTGGCATGTCGTTCTGTTATTTTACCTTCACGTAATCGTAATAAGACATTAGGTGCCAATTTTAGTAAACGTAATTTATTAGCGATAAAACTTTGGCTTTTGCCTAAACTTTTAGCTAACTCGCTTTGTGTAGTATCCCCAATTTCTAATAATTTTTTATAAGCTTCCGCTTCTTCAACTACTGATAAGTTTTCTCTTTGAATATTTTCGATTAAAGCAACTACAGCTGTTTCTTCATCATCCATATCACGAATAATAACATCAGCTTGAGGTAAGTTTAATGATTGCATTGCTCTAAAACGACGTTCTCCAGCAATAATTTCATACATACCCTCTTCTATTGGCCTTACAACTATGGGTTGTAACAATCCATGTTCATGTATAGATTCAGCAAGTTCTTTTATTTTATTCGGTTCAAATACTTGTCTTGGTTGATAACGATTGGGAACGATACGCTCAAT
This sequence comes from Staphylococcus simiae, assembly GCF_017357005.1. Classification (NCBI taxonomy): domain Bacteria; kingdom Bacillati; phylum Bacillota; class Bacilli; order Caryophanales; family Staphylococcaceae; genus Staphylococcus; species Staphylococcus simiae. The sequence continues at coordinate 2,616,215 of NZ_CP071589.1, forward strand.
TTGAATGGATTCAACATTGCTGCTGCGATCTTCTTCTATTTGTCCAATGATGTCATCTTTGTTTTTTAAACCAAATAATTTTGAAAAAGGTTTTTTCATTATCCATTCGCTCCTTTTAAATTAGTTGTAAAGGATTATGTGTTATTTTTCAAGTAAAGGAGTTTTATTTGGCGTACCTGGTTTTCTTGGATACTTTTTAGGTGTTTGTCTTTGTTTATTAATAACAAACATTTGTCTTTCTCCAGCATCCTCTGGCAATTCAAAGGTATACGTTTCCTCTACATTTCCACCTAAAACATTAATTGCAAACTGAGCTTCTTCGAGTTCTTCTTCACCTTTTGATGATTTTAAAGCAATAAATTGCCCACCCTTTTTGACAAGTGGTATACATAATTCGCTTAACACTGATAAACGAGCAACAGCTCTGGCAGTCACAACATCATAAGACTCCCTGTAGACTCCCTTACCAAAAGTTTCAGCTCGATCATGTATAAAACTAACATTTTGCAGACCCAATTCAGCTGCTAAATAATTTAAAAATTGAATACGCTTATTTAATGAATCTACAATAGTTACTTTAAGCTGAGGGAAAATGATTTTTAATGGAATGCTAGGAAATCCTGCGCCAGCACCAATATCACAAACTGTTATGTCTCGATTGAAATCATAGTAAAAACTTGGTGTGATTGAATCATAAAAATGCTTCAAGTACACATCATGTTCGTCTGTAATACTAGTTAAGTTCATTTTGTCATTCCATTCAACAAGTAACGTATAGTAAGTTTGAAATTGCTCTTTTTGAGTTGCTGTTAATTCAATACCATGATTTTTTAACTTTTCAGCTAGCCATTCTACTGTCATTGGTCAGTCACCCTTTGAAGTTTACCTTGTTCTAAGTAAACAAGTAATATTGAGATATCAGCTGGATTAACACCTGAAATTCTTGATGCTTGTGCTATATTTAATGGTTTTACTTCTGCTAATTTTTCACGTGCTTCTGTTGCTAAGCTATCGACTTTGCTATAATCCAAGTCCTCTGGAATTTTCTTTTCTTCCATACGCTTAACTTTTTCAACTTGTTGTAAAGATTTATTAATGTAACCTTCATATTTGGTTTGAATTTCTACTTGTTCTTCTACGTCAGCTGATAATTGATGTTCTTCTTCAAGAATTTTTAAAATGATATCATATGTCATTTCTGGTCTACGTAATAAATCTATTGCTAAAATACCATCTTTCAAACGTGAGCCACCATGTTGTTCAATAATGGACTGTGTATGTTCATTTGGTTTGATACGAATCTCTGATAAACGTTGTATTTCAGCATCTATTTGACGACGTTTGTCATTAAATTTTGCATATCTTTCTTCAGAAATCATACCTAATTCATAACCAATGTCTGTTAATCTTAAGTCTGCATTATCATGACGTAATAATAAACGATATTCTGCACGAGATGTTAATAAGCGATATGGTTCATTAGTACCTTTTGTTACTAAATCATCAATTAACACACCAATATATGCATCAGAACGACTTAAAATTTTCTCGCCAGTTCCTAATACTTTACCAGCTGCATTAATTCCAGCCATAATACCTTGTCCAGCTGCTTCTTCATAACCGGATGTACCATTAATTTGACCAGCAGTATATAGATTTTTAATAGCTTTAGTTTCTAACGTTGGCCATAACTGCGTCGGAACGATTGCATCATATTCAATAGCATAGCCAGCTCTCATCATATCTGCTTTCTCAAGACCAGGTATCGTTTCTAACATTTGACGTTGTACATGTTCAGGTAAACTTGTTGACAGACCTTGCACATACACTTCGTTCGTACTACGACCTTCTGGTTCTAAGAATAATTGATGTCTAGGTTTATCATTAAAACGAACAAATTTATCTTCTATGGAAGGACAATATCTTGGGCCTGTTCCTTTAATCATTCCTGAATACATAGCTGATAAATGTAAATTGTCATCAATAACTTTATGTGTATCACCATTTGTATAAGTTAACCAACATGGTAATTGATCTAAAATATATTCTGTCGTTTCAAAACTAAATGCACGACCAACATCATCGCCTGGTTGGATTTCTGTTTTAGAATAATCAATCGTCTTAGCATTAACACGTGGAGGTGTACCAGTTTTAAAGCGAACGATATCAAAGCCAAGTTCTCTTAAGTTGTCAGATAATGTAATTGACGGTAATTGATGATTGGGACCACTAGAATATTTCAAGTTTCCTAAAATGATTTCACCGCGTAAAAAAGTACCTGTTGTTATAATGACGGCTTTAGCACGATATTCCGTACCAATATTTGTACGAACACCTTTCACTTCATTATCTTCAATAATTAATTCATCTACCATACCTTGCATGATATGTAAGTTTTCTTCATCTTCTAATACACGTTTCATTTCTTGCTGATACAGTACTTTATCTGCTTGAGCACGTAAAGCACGTACTGCTGGTCCTTTACCTGTATTTAACATACGCATTTGAATGTGTGTTTTATCAATTGTCTTAGCCATTTGCCCGCCTAATGCATCAATTTCACGTACTACAATACCTTTAGCTGGTCCACCAACAGATGGATTACATGGCATAAACGCAATATTATCTAAATTAATTGTTAACATTAACGTTTTTGCTCCACGTCTTGCTGAAGCTAAGCCAGCTTCTACACCAGCATGACCTGCCCCTATTACAACTACATCATATTCTTGTGTCACAATTTAAGCCTCCTTGATTATTATCTTCATTTTAGACTGCTATCCGTCTTACTTCATCTATTTTCCTAGGCAGAATTGGCTAAATAATTGGTCTATCAACTCATCGCTAGCTGTTTCACCTATAATTTCTCCTAAAATTTCCCATGTTCTTGTAAGATCTATTTGAACCATATCCATAGGGATTCCTGCTTCTGCAGCATCTATCGCATCCTGAATTGTTTGTCTCGCTTGCTTTAATAATGAAATATGTCTTGAATTAGATACATAAGTCATATCTTGATTTTGAACATCTCCACCAAAGAATAAATCTCTAATTTGAAGTTCTAATTCATCAATTCCTTCTTGCTTTAGCATTGATGTCTGAATTAATGGTGTATCACCAATCATTTCTTTAACTTCATCAATATTAATATGCTGTTCTAAATCAGTCTTATTAACAATAACAATGGCATCTTCATTCTTAATCACTTCGTATAAAGTACGATCTTCTGCAGTTAATGCTTCATTATTGTTTAACACAAAAAGAATTAAATCAGCTTGGCTTAATGCTTTTCTAGAGCGTTCTACACCAATTTTTTCAACAATATCTTCTGTATCTCGAATACCAGCAGTATCAACCAACCTTAACGGCACACCTCTAACATTAACGTATTCTTCTAAGACATCTCTCGTCGTACCCGCAACTTCAGTTACAATAGCTTTATTATCTTGAATTAAATTATTTAACATAGAAGATTTACCAACATTAGGTTTACCAACGATTACAGTAGATAGCCCTTCTCGCATAATCTTACCTTGAGCACCTGTATCTAATAAGCGATTAATTTGTTCTTTAATTGCTTTGGACTGTTCTAATAAAAATTCAGTTGTCGCATCTTCAACATCATCGTATTCTGGATAATCAATATTCACTTCTACTTGAGCGAGTATTTGTAATATAGATTGACGTTGCGCTTTGATTAAATCACTTAAACGTCCTTCAATTTGATTCATAGCTACTTTAGATGCGCGGTCTGTTTTGGAACGTATAAAATCCATAACAGCTTCAGCTTGAGACAAATCGATTCGACCATTTAAAAAGGCACGTTTAGTAAATTCACCTGGCTCAGCCATTCTTGCACCATGAGTCATTGTTAACTCTAATACACGATTAATCGTCAAAATTCCACCATGACAATTAATTTCTATAATATCTTCTCTAGTAAATGTTTTAGGTGCCCTTAAAACAGAAACCATCACTTCTTCAACCGTTTCATTAGTATCAGGATCAATAATATGTCCATAATTAATTGTATGTGATGGCACCTCTTCTAATGGTACCTTACCTTTATATAATTTATCTGCAATAGTCACAGCCTGTGGACCAGATAAACGAACAATGCCAATTGCACCTTCACCCATAGGTGTTGAAATACTTGTTATTGTATCAAATTCCATACCAAATCTCGCCTCCTTTAAAGACGTAAAATATCATTATAATATTGTAATTTGTTTACTTATAAATTGCTAATATCTTGATTTTTTGGGTAGCAAACATTTCTGAGTTAGTCTTACGTTTGTCTGATGTAATACTAACGACAGTCTTAATTAACTGTCTCCCCTACCCTATTTACTAATCTTTTTGTTAAATACTTTAGCAATTTTTAAAACATGCTCTAAACTACTTTGTATTTGTAACGTTGTCATATCTTTAGCCGGTTGTCTTGCTATCACAATGATATCTTTAGCAATGATGTCTTGTTTATGTATCTTAAAGTTTTCTCTGATTGCTCTTTTAATTTTATTTCTAAGCACGGCATTTCCTAATTTTTTCGAAACACTTATACCTAACCTAAAATGTTCAATATCTTTATTATTATAGGTATAAATTACAAATTGTCTATTAGCTACAGAATTACCACTTTTATAAATTCGTTGAAAGTCTGAGTTCTTCTTTATTCGATATTGTTTTTCCATAACTATCACTCACTTATATCATTATCATTTTACAAATTTCATTTATATAGTATCTCGAGCTAATCTTTTATATAAATTATTCTTTTTTAAGCGAAAAAAAAGACCACTGATGAGTCAGTGATCTTATGCAGATAAAACTTTACGGCCTTTACGACGACGGCGCGCTAAAACTTTACGGCCATTTTTAGTGCTCATGCGTTTTCTGAAACCATGAACTTTACTATGTTTACGTTTATTTGGTTGATAAGTACGTTTTACCATGCAAAACACCTCCATCTTTATACAATTATCTAATACACCAGATGATGTAGCCTCTGATCACTTTACATAGATAAGATTTTGCGTTTCTTAGATTAAAATTCTCGATTTAGCTCATTTATTATCTAGTCATAATTCAAGCAACTACTACAATATAACAAAATACGTTTTATAACGCAAGTTCATTTTAAAATGCTTTATATTTTTTTATTCATCTTTAGTGTATTGCCATTAAATTAACTGCAAAGTCTATCAAAATCGATCCTAGCCTTTTTTATCATTTTCCTTCTATACATAACTTATACAATCTTTATAAATTATTTCCCGAGCTGTTTTAACACACTTTAAAATATCTAAAGAAAGTTATCCACTTATACACAGACTTGTTTATCTAATGTGTGGATAATATTAATATACTCACAGAGTTATCCCATTTAAAGCAACATATTCACAGGTATTTGACATATAGAGAAGTGAAAAAGTATAATTGTGTGGATAAGTCATCCAACTCATGATTGTACAAGGATTTATTTATTGATTTTTACATAAAAACACTGTGAATACTTTTAAAAATAAATATAGTTATCCACCGATTGTTATTAACTTGTGGATAATTGTCAACATGATGTTATTAAAAGTTATCCACGTTTGTTGTTTTTGTGTATAACCTAAAAATTATAGAAAGATGGAGTTAATTT